>DASVFV010000169.1:0-22566 GCA_036379875.1 Burkholderiales bacterium
AACAATTCCTAAATGCTGATCCACCCCCAATTCGATCCCGTCGCCATCCATCTCGGTCCGGTCGCCATCCGCTGGTACGGCCTGATGTACCTGGCCGGCTTCATCATGTTCCTGTGGTTCGGGCGGCTGCGCATCCGCCAGCCGCACGTCGCCGCGCGCGGCTGGGAGGCGCGCGACCTCGACGACATGCTCTTCTTCGGCGTGCTCGGCGTGATCCTCGGCGGGCGCCTCGGCTACGTGCTGTTCTACAAGCCGGGCTACTACGCTGCGCATCCGGCCGAGATCATCGCCATCTGGCAGGGCGGCATGTCGTTCCACGGCGGGTTGCTCGGCGTGATGATCGCGATGGTGTACGCGGCGCGCCGCCACCACATCGACTGGCTGCGCCTCATGGATTTCATCGCGCCGCTCATTCCGCCCGGCATCGCGGCCGGGCGGCTGGGCAACTTCATCAACGCGGAGCTACCCGGGCGCGTGACCGACGTGCCGTGGGCGATGCTCTTCCCGGGCGTGGAAGGCGCGCGCCATCCCTCGCAGCTCTATCAATTCGCGCTAGAGGGCGTGACGCTGTTCTTCTTCCTGTGGTGGTTCTCGTCCAAGCCGCGGCCGCGCGGCCAGGTGTCGGCGATGTTCCTGATCGGCTACGGCGTGCTGCGCTTCGTCGCCGAGTTCGCGCGCGAGCCCGACTCGTTCATCGGCTACCTCGCGCTCGGCTTCACCATGGGCCAGTGGCTGTGCCTCGCCATGGTCGCGGGCGGGATCGCGCTCTACGCTTGGAGTCGACGCTAGACCCGGTCCTCGGCGCGGTGCTGCCGGTGTTCGGGCTGGTGGCGTGCGGCTACCTCGCCGGGCGCTTCCACATCGTCAGCCAGGCTTCGAGCGTCGCGCTCAACCAGTTCGTCTACGCGTTCGCGCTGCCGGCGATGCTGTTCGTCGCGGTGTACCGCGGCTCGCTGCAGGAGATCTTGAGCGGCGGCTTCATCCTCGCGGTCATCGTGGCGACGCTCGGCACCGCCGTGGCCGGATTTTTTCTTTCCCAAGCGCAAGGTGCCAGCCCGGCGGAAAACACCATGCGCGCGTTGAACGCGTCGTTCGCGAACACCGGCTATCTCGGCATTCCGCTCGTCACGGTCGCTTACGGCGAGCGCGCCGCCCTGCCCGCCGCGCTGGCCACCGTGGCGACCAACTTCGTCTCCTTCGCGCTCGCCATCGTTTGCCTCGAACTGTTCGTCAATCCGCGTCCCGGCAGCCTGCGCCGCGCGCTGCGGGGCGTGATCATGAGCCCGCTCATCTGGCCGATCGCCCTCGCGATCCTGTTCGTGGGTCTGGAAATCAAGATCCCGCTTCCGGTGGAACGGTTCGCCACGTTGTTGGCCGCCGCCGCCGGCCCGTGCGCGCTATTCGCCATCGGCCTGTTCGTCTCGCAGCTTTCGATCCGCGCCGGCGCCGCGGCGAGCTGGCAGACCACGGCGCTCAAGCTCGCGCTCCATCCGCTGCTGATGGCTCTGCTGGTCTACTACGTATTCACCGTCGATCCGTTGTGGGCGAAGATCGCCATCGTGTGCGCCGCGCTGCCGCTCGGCGCCACCGCCTTCGTGCTCGCGCAGCGCTACGGGATGCTGGAGGCGGAAACGTCGACCGGCGCGGTCGTTTCCACCGCCGCCTCGCTTCTCACCGTATCCATCGTAATGGCGCTGCTCGCCTAGGCGAGCGCCTGCTCGAGCAATCGCGCCACGTGCACGGCCTGCCGACCAGCGCCGTCGGCGATCTGGTGACGGCAGCTCGTGCCGTCGGCGACGACCAAGGCTTCTGGAGAATTCCTGACCGAAGGCAAGAGCGAAAGCTCCGCCATTTTCATCGAAACATCGTAATGCTCGGCCTCGTAGCCGAAGCTTCCCGCCATCCCGCAGCAGCTCGTCTGCACCGTCGAGACCTTGAGGCCCGGCACCATGCCGAGCAGCTTCTCCACCGCCGGCATCGCGTCGAACGCTTTCTGGTGGCAATGCCCGTGCAGCAATGCTTCCCGCTTCGTTTCCTTGAACTGGAGCTTGCCCGGATTGCGCGCCAGGAATTCCTCGAACAGCAACGCGCTTTTCGCGAGCTGGCCGAAACCCAGCGCCGGAAACTCGTCGCGCAGCGAGAACAGGCACGACGGCTCCAGTCCGACGATGGGCTTGCCCGCGAACGGCGCCAGCGCTTCCACCATCCTGCGCGCCTCCTCCTTCGCCCGTTCCGGCATCCCGGCCGAGAGAAAGGTCCGTCCGCAGCACAGCCCGCGCGGCGCGTGTACGCGATAGCCGGCGGCTTCCAGCACCTTCATCGCCGCGCGCGCGTTGTCCGGCTCGAAGTAGCGGTTGAACGTGTCGACGAAAAGGACCACGTCACCGCCGGCATCTCCGTCATCCCGGAAAAAATCCGTGCGCCACCTGGGCAGATCGCGCTTGTTCGAGAATCCGAGCGCGCCCTTGGTGACTGAACTAATAAGGTTGGTCACCGGAGCCAGCCGCGCGGCCCAAGGCGCGTAGCGCGGGAGGTAGGCGATCGCGCGGTCGCGCGCCGAGAAGCCGTGCGCCTTCTTGTAGCGCGCGAGGTACTCGATCTTCATGCGCGCCATGTCCACGCCGGTCGGGCACTCGCGCTTGCAGCCCTTGCAGGACACGCAGAGGGCCAGGGCTTGTCGTACCGCCTCTTCCCCCGATTGTCCCAATTGGTTGGAAAGCGCCAAACGCAATGTGTTCGCGCGTCCGCGGGTGAGGTGCTGCTCGTCCATGGTGGCGCGATAGGACGGGCACATGGTGCCGGCGTCGAACTTGCGGCAGTGGCCGTTGTTGTTGCACATCTCGACGGCCTTGTCGAAGCCGCCCCACTCGCTCCAGTCGAGATGCGTATCCAAAGCGAGTGTCTGGTACCCCGGCTTGAAGCGAAACAGCGTACGGTCGTCCATGCGCGACGGGTTGACGATCTTGCCCGGGTTCATCAGCCCCTTCGGGTCGAGCCAGGACTTGATCTCGCCGAGCGCGGCGGTGAGGCGCGGGCCGAAGAATGGCGCGATCCACTCCGAGCGCACCAGCCCGTCGCCGTGCTCGCCGGAGTACGCACCCTTGTACTCCTTCACCATCGCGCACGCCTCCTCGGCGATGGCGCGCATTTTCTCGGCGCCGTCGCGGCGCATGTCGAGGATCGGGCGCACGTGCAGCGTGCCGACCGACGCGTGCGCGTACCACGTGCCGCGCGTGCCGTGCTTCTCGAACACGCGCGTCAGGCGATCGGTGTACTCGGCAAGGTGCTCGAGCGGCACCGCGCAGTCCTCGATGAAGGACACCGGCTTGCCGTCGCCCTTCATGGACATCATGATGTTGAGGCCGGCTTTTCGCACCTCCCACACCGCGCGCTGCAGGTTCGCGTCGGTGATCTCCACCACGCTCCCCGGCAGGCCGAGATCCGCCATGAGCTGCACGAGGTCGTTCAGCCGGCCGACCCGCTCGTCGGCGAACTCGACGAGCAGGATGGCGTCCGGATCGCCCTTGATGAAGGCGTTCACGGTCTTCTCGAACGCCGGGTTCTCGCGCGCGAGACCGATCATCGTGCGGTCGACCAGCTCCACCGCGGTGGGCCGTAGCTTGACGATGTGCTGCGTGAGCTCCATCGCGCTGTAGAACTTCGGGAAGTGACACACGCCGAGCGAGCGCTTGGCCGGCAGCGGCGCGAGCTTCAGGTGGATGCGCTCGGAGAAGGCGAGCGTGCCTTCCGAGCCGACCAGCAGGTGCGCCGCATTCGCGTGCGGCGGACCGAGGTGATCGAGGTTGTATCCGGCCACCTTGCGCAGCACCTTCGGAAAGCGCGCCTCGATCTCGGCCTTCTCGCGCTCGTACAGGGCGCGAAGCTTTTCCGCCAGTGGGCCGCTCATCTCCTTCAGGGGCCCGAAGCGGCGCCGCTCGCCGGTGGCGGTGAACGCGTCGATCGCCAGCACGTTGTGCACCATGTTGCCGTACTCGATGGAGCGCGAGCCGCACGAGTTGTTGCCGGCCATACCGCCGAGCGTGGCCTGCGCGCTGGTCGAGACGTCGACCGGGAACCAGAGGTTGTGCTTGCGCAGTTGCGCGTTCAAGCGGTCGAGCACCACGCCCGGCTGAACGACCGCGACGTTGTTGTCGACTTGAATGACCTTGTTGAGGAACTTGGTGCAATCGATGACGAGCGCCGCGCCGACCGCCTGCCCGCATTGCGAGCTGCCGGCGCCGCGCGGCAGCACGGGCACGCCCTGCTCGAGCGCAATGGACATCGCGGCGCGCGCGGCCTCTTCGCTGCGCGGCACAACGATGCCGACCGGCTCCACCTGGTAGATGGAGGCATCGGTGGAGTAGCGGCCGCGGCTTGCGGCGTCGAACATGGCCTCGCCGTCGACTTCCTTGCGCAGGCGATGCGCCAGCGAGGCGCCGGCTGCGGGCACAAACCTGACTGGGGTCAAGGGAGCGTTCATCGGGGCCGTGGTTAGAATACCCGAATGACCAGACGTGCCGGCCGCCACTTCCTGCAAATACCGGGACCCACCAACGTCCCCGACCGCGTGCTGCGCGCGATCGATTTCCCGACCATGGACCATCGCGGTCCGGAGTTCGCGCTGCTCGGCAAGGAAGTGCTGGCCAACCTCAAGCGCGTGTTCAAGAGCACGCAGGGCGAAGTGGTGATTTATCCCGCCTCCGGCACCGGCGCGTGGGAAGCCGCGCTCGTCAACACGCTGTCGGCCGGCGATCGCGCGCTCATGTACGAGACCGGCCACTTCGCCACGCTGTGGCAGAAGATGGCCGCCAAGCTCGGCCTGGAAGTGGACTTCATGCCCGGCGACTGGCGGCGCGGCGCCGATCCCGAGGCGATCGAGAAGAAGCTGCGCGCCGACACGGAAAGACGCATCAAGGCGGTCTGCGTGGTGCACAACGAGACCTCGACCGGCGTCACGTCGAGGATCCCCGAGGTGCGCAAAGCCATCGATGCCGCGAAGCACCCGGCGCTCCTCATGGTCGACACGATCTCGTCGCTCGCCTCGATCGACTACCGGCACGACGAGTGGGGCGTGGATGTCACGGTCGCGGGCTCGCAGAAGGGTCTGATGCTGCCGCCGGGGCTTTCTTTCAACTGCATTTCTTCCCGTGCATTGCAGGCGAGCAAGTCGGCGAAACTGCCCCGCAGCTATTGGGCGTGGGACGAGATGATCGCCAACGGCAAGGGCGGCTACTTCCCGTATACGCCGGCCACCAACCTCCTCTACGGCCTGCGCGAAGCGCTGAAGATGCTGCTCGACGAAGAAGGCCTCGACGCGGTGTTCGCGCGCCACCAGCGCCACGCCGAAGCCACGCGGCGGGCGGTGCGCGGCTGGGGCCTGGAAATTTTCGCGCTCGACCCGCGCGAGTACTCCGCGTCGCTCACCGCCGTGCTCATGCCCTCGGGCCACGATGCCGACCGGCTGCGCAAGGTGATCCTCGAGGCGTTCGACATGTCGCTCGGCACCGGCCTCACCAAGCTCGGCGGCAAGGTGTTCCGCATCGGCCACCTCGGCGACTTCAACGACCTGTCCCTCATGGGCACGCTCGCCGGCGTGGAGATGGGCCTCGGCCTCGCCGCCGTGCCGCACAAGAACGAAGGCGTGCAAGCCGCCATGGAGTACCTGGTCAGCGCCGCGCAGGCGCCGGCACGCAAAGTCGCGTAGCCAAGCGAAATACGGAGGAGGACGAAGTCGATGGGCCCGCTCGCCGGGATAAAGGTATTGGAACTCGCCCAGATCATGGCCGGCCCGACCTGCGGCATGCTGCTCGCCGACCTGGGCGCGGACGTGGTCAAGGTCGAGCGCATCCCGGGCGGCGACGACACGCGCACCATGGACCGGCCCAAGGTGAACGGCGAGTCGGCGGCGTTCATGGCGATGAACCGCAACAAGCGCGGCATCGCGTTCAACCTCAAGGTGCCGGCGGCGCAGGAAGCGCTGAAGCGCATGGTCAGGCAGGCCGACGTGCTGACCGAGAATTACCGCAAGGGCACGATGGAGAAGCTCGGCTTGGGCTATGAGAGCCTGAGGAAGATCAACCCGGCGCTCATCTACTGCTCGATCTCGGGCTTCGGCCGCACCGGCCCGTACGCCGAGCGCGGCGGCTACGACCTCATCGCGCAAGGCATGTCGGGCCTGATGGCGATGACCGGCGAGCCGGGCCGCGCCCCGGTCAAGCACGGCGCGCCGACCTGCGACATCAACGCCGGCATGCTCGGCGCGCTCGGCGTGGTCGCCGCTTACGTGCATCGCCTGAAGACCGGCGAAGGCCAGCTCGTCGACACCTCGCTCTTCGAAGCCGGCATCCACCAGACTTTCTGGCACGCAGCGATCTACTTCGCGACCGGCGAGTCGCTCGGCCCGAGCGGCTCGGCGCACATCCTGTCGGCGCCCTATCAGGCATTCCAGGCCGCCGACGGCTGGCTCACGATCGGCGGCGCGAACCAGGCCAACTGGGAGCGCCTGGTGCGCGTGCTCGAGGCGCCCGAGTGGCTCGCGGATCCGCGCTTCGCGAGCAACAGCGAGCGCATGAAGAATCTGGGCGCTTTGGTTCCCCTGATGAACGAGCGGATTGGAAAGAGAAAGCTCGGCGAGCTGCTTGCGGCGTTAGATGCGGCGGGCGTGCCGTGCGGCCCGATCAACTCGATCGCGCAAGTTGCATCCGACCCGCAGGCGCTGGCGCGCGAGATGGTCGTGGCGCTCGAGCATCCGCGCGCCGGGCGCACGCGCGCGCTCGGCCTGCCGATCAAGCTGTCCGCCACGCCGGGCGGCGTGACGCGGCCGGCGCCCACCTACGGCCAGCACACGCGCGAGGTGCTCGGCGAGTTCGGCTTCTCTTCGGCCGAAATCGATGACTTGTACGCGGCAAAGGCGGTAGCCTAGGCGAATGGCCACCCTCCTCGAGGTCAGGAACCTGCGCACCAACTTCCAGACCTCGGCGGGCGTGGTGCGCGCGGTCGACGGCGTCTCGTGGGACGTGCAGGAAGGCGAGACCGTGGCGCTGGTCGGCGAGTCGGGCTGCGGAAAATCGGTCTCGGCGCTGAGCATCATGCGCCTGGTGGCCGAGCCGGCCGGGCGCATCGAGGGCGGCGAGATCCTCTACAAGGGCCGCGACCTGCTCAAGCTCTCGGAAGCCGAGATGCAGCGCGTGCGCGGGCGCGAGATCGCGATGGTGTTCCAGGAGCCGATGACCTCGCTCAACCCGGTGCTCACCATCGGCCGCCAGCTCACCGAGGGCCTCGAGATCCATCTCGGCCTGAAGGGCGCGGTGGCGCAGGCGCGCGCGGTCGAGCTGCTCGGCATGGTGGGCATCCCGGATCCGGCGCGGCGCCTCGCGCAATACCCGCACCATTTCAGCGGCGGCATGCGCCAGCGCATGATGATCGCCATGGCGCTCGCCTGCAATCCGTCGCTCATCCTGGCCGACGAGCCGACCACCGCGCTCGACGTCACGATCCAGGCCCAGATCCTCGAGCTGATGAAGGATCTCTCGCGCAGGCTCAAGGTGGCGATGCTCATCATCACGCACAACCTGGGCGTGGTGGCGCGCTACGCCGACCGCGTGAACGTCATGTACGCCGGCCGCATCGTCGAGCAGGCGAGCGCGCGCGAGATCTACGCCAACCCGCGCCACCCGTACACGCTCGGGCTGCTGCGCTCGGTGCCGCGCCTGGACGAGCCGCGCCGCGCGCGCCTCGACCCGATCCAGGGCCAGCCGCCCGACCTTACGCGCCTGCCGCCCGGCTGCGCTTTCGCGCCGCGCTGCAATTACAAGGTGGAGCGCTGCGCGGAGGTGCCTCCCCTGGAGGACGTGGTGCCGGCGCACCGCTCGGCGTGCTGGGAGCGGCTGCGCCTGGTGAAGGAGCGGGCTGCATGAGCGAAGCGCTGCTCGAGGTGCAGAACCTGGTGAAGCACTTCCCGGTGGGCGGCGGCATGTTCTCCGGCCCGACTGGGCTGGTGCGCGCGGTGGACGACGTGAGCTTCAGCATCCACCGCGGCGAGACCGTCGGCCTGGTGGGCGAGTCGGGGTGCGGCAAGACCACCACCGGGCGCTGCATCCTGCAGCTCGAGCGCGCCACCAGCGGGCGGATTCTCTTCGAGGGCGTGGACCTCACCACGCTCGACCAGGCGGCGCTGCGCGCGGTGCGGCGCAAGGTACAGGTGATCTTCCAGGACCCGTATTCCTCGCTCAACCCGCGCATGACGATCGGCCAGATCCTCGCCGAGCCGCTCAAGGTACACGGCATCGTGCCGGACGGCGCGCAGCGCGAGGCGCGCGTGCGCCAGCTGCTCGAGCAGGTCGGCCTGCTGCCGCAGCATGCGCGGCGCTACCCGCACCAGCTCTCGGGCGGGCAGCGCCAGCGCGTCGGCATCGCGCGCGCTCTCGCGATGGAGCCGGCGCTCATCGTGTGCGACGAGCCGGTCTCGGCGCTCGACGTGTCGATCCAGGCCCAGATCATCAACCTGCTCGAGGACCTGCAGCAGCGCCTGGGCCTGACCTACCTCTTCATCGCGCACGACCTCTCGGTGGTGCGCCACATCTCGGACCGCGTGGTGGTCATGTACCTCGGCAAGGTGGTCGAGGTGGCCGACCGGCAAGCTTTGTACGAGGATCCCCTGCACCCCTACACGCGGGCGCTCCTCTCGGCGGTGCCGATCCCGGACCCCGCGCTCGAGGCGCGGCGCGAGCACACGGTACTGCGCGGCGAGGTGCCGAGCCCGCTAAGCCCCCCGCCGGGCTGCGTTTTCCACCCCCGCTGCCCTCGCGCCGAGGCGATCTGCAGCGCGCAGGTACCCCAGCTGCGCGAGATCAAGCCGGGCCATCGCGGCGCCTGTCATTTCGCCTGAGATGCGCGCTTAAGCCAGCCTTAAGGCGGCGCGCTTGACAGCAAGGGGCTAGCCCCCTTAACTAGCGGCAACAAAAGCAACAAAAACCATTCACGGCAACTCTTGGAGGAGGATGTCATGAAAGACGTGCGGCGCCTGCTGGCGCTCGTATTCGCTTCGCTGGTCGCCCTGCCGCTCTACGCCCAGACCCCGCGCAGCGGCGGCGAGCTGGTGTTCCCGGTGCCCTCCGAGCCGCCCTCGTACGACGGGCACCGCGAGGAGACCTTCGGCCTGATCCACCCGATCGCGCCGTTCTACAACACGCTGCTGCGCGTCGACCCGAACGACAAGTCGGGCACCAAGCCCTACCCGTCGATCGCCGAGAGCTGGAGCGCGTCTTCCGACGGCAAGACCTACACTTTCAAGATCCGCCGCGGCGTGAAGTTCCACGACGGCTCGGAGCTGAGCGCGCGCGACGTGAAGGCGTCGTACGACAAGATCATCTTCCCGGCGCCCGGCGTGGGCTCGACGCGCAAGGGCCAGTACGCGGACGTCGAGAAGGTCGAGGCGCCGGACGCCACCACCGTGGTGTTCCGCCTGAAGGAGCCGTCGGGCTCGTTCATCTCCTCGCTGCTCTCGCCCTACAACTTCATCTACAAGGCGGACATCCTGGCCAAGGATCCGCACTGGTACGAGAAGAACATCATGGGCACCGGGCCGTTCACTTTCGTCGAGCACGTCAAGGGCTCGCACGTGGTGGGCAAGAAGAATCCGAGCTACTGGGACAAGGGCAAGCCGTACCTCGACAGCTTCCGCGCCATCTTCATGAGCTCCTCCTCCGCGCAGGTCGCGGCGGTGCGCGGCGAGCGCGCGCACATCCAGTTCCGCGGCTTCACGCCCAAGGACCGCGACACCCTGAAGGAGGCGCTCGGCAACAAGATCACCGTGCAGGAGTCGCCGTGGGATTGCATCCTGATGGTGGCCATCAACCACGAGAAGAAGCCGTTCGACGACAAGCGCGTGCGCCGCGCGCTCACCCTCGCGCTCGACCGGCACACCGGCTCCAAGGCGCTCTCGCAGATCGCCATCGTCAAGGAAGTCGCCGGCGTGCAGGTGCCCGGCACGCCGTTCGCCACGCCGCCCGCGGAACTGAGCAAGCTGGCCGGTTACTGGACCGACAGCGAAAAATCGCGCGCCGAGGCGCGCCGCCTGCTCAAGGAAGCCGGCGTCGCCGAAGGCTTCCAGTTCACCTTCAAGAACCGCGGCATCCCGATGCCCTACGAGCCGCTCGGCGTGTGGCTGATCGACCAGTGGCGCCGCGTCGGCCTCAACGTCAAGCAGGAGGTGATCGAGGCCGCCGCCTACTACGGTGTGATCCGCAAGGGCGACTTCGAAACCGCGATGGACTTCCAGTGCGGCTACATCGTCGAGCCCGACCTCGACATGTACAAGTTCACCTCGACCAGCCGCAACCCGGCGAACTACGGGCGCTACTCCGACCCGGTGCTCGACAAGCTCTACGACGAGCAGAGCCGCCAGACCAACGTCGAGAAGCGCAAGCAGATCGTGCGCCAGTTCGAGAAGCGCGTGCTCGACGAGGAAGCGCACTACCTGATGACGCTGCAGTGGCACCGCATCATCCCGCACTCCTCGAAGCTGCACGGCTGGACCATCACGCCGAGCCACTACCTGAACAACACCCTCGACACGGTGTGGCTGTCCGAGTAGCGCGCTAGCGCAAGATGGGCCTCTACATCCTCAAGCGGCTGTTGGCGATGATCCCAACGCTGCTTGGGGTGGCGGTGCTCATCTTCGTGCTGCTGCGCGTGGTTCCGGGCGACGTGGTGGAGGCGCGCTTCCTCACCCAGGGCAGCCAGTTCCAGTCCCAGGAACTGATGGACATCGAGAGGAAGAAGCTCGGCCTCGACCAGCCGCTCTGGCAGCAGTTCACCACCTGGATGGGCGGCGTGCTGCGGCTCGATTTCGGCCTCTCGATGTGGACCGGCTCGCCGATCACCCAGGAAATCAAGCTGCGCTTCGCGCTGTCGCTGCAGCTCGCGCTGATGGCGAGCCTGATCGCGCAGCTGCTCGCCATCCCGCTCGGCATCCTGGCGGCGCTCAAGCAGGACACCTGGGTCGACTACGCGATCCGCGTGTTCTCCATCGCCGGCCTCGCCACGCCGTCGTTCTGGCTCGGCATCCTGATGATCCTGACCATGCTGATCGTCTTCAAATGGGTGCCGCCCATGGTGTTCACGCCGCTCTGGGTGGACCCCTGGCAGAACCTGCAGCAGCTCATCTGGCCGGCGCTCGCCGTGGGCTACCGCTATTCCGCGGTCGGCACGCGCATGATGCGCTCGGCGATGCTGGAAGTGCTGCGCGAGGACTACATCCGCACCGCGCGCGCCAAGGGCCTGTGGCTCAAGCTGATCCTCGCGCGCCATGCGCTGAAGAACGCCATCCTGCCGGTGCTCACCGTGATGAGCCTGGAGTTCGCGTTCCTGCTCGGAGGGCTGGTGGTCACCGAGCAGGTGTTCAACCTGAACGGCCTGGGCATGCTGTTCGTGGAGGCGATCGCGCACCGCGACTACACGCTCACTCAGGCGCTCGTCATGCTCGTGGCGACTTTCTTCCTGTTCGTGAACTTCTTCGTCGACATCGCGTATGCCTGGATCGACCCCCGCATCCGCTACCGTTGAGCTGGTGCGGGCCGAGCGGCCGCGCTGGCTCTCCGCGGTCGGCGACTTCGTGCGTCGGCGCCCGCTGGGCGCGATCGGCGCGGCGATCATCTTGGTCATGGTGGTGCTCGCCGCGAGCGCCAACTGGATCGCGCCCTACGATCCGCTCGAGACCGACTACGCGGCGATGATCGCGGCGCCGAACGCGGCGCACTGGCTCGGCACCGACGCGTTCGGCCGCGACGTGCTCTCGCGCATCATCTACGGCTCGCGCACCGCGCTCCTGGTCGGCCTCGGCGCCGCCACGCTCGGCGCCACGTTCGGCTCGCTGATCGGCGTGGCGAGCGCCTACTTCGGCGGCCGCGTCGACCTGATCGTGCAGCGCATCATGGATGTGTTCTTCGCCTTCCCGGTGATCATCCTGGCGCTGGCCGTGGTGGCCGTGCTCGGCACCGGCGCCGAGAACGTGATTCTCGCCATCGCCACGCCCATGGTGCCGCGCTGCGCGCGCGTGGTGCGCGCAAGCGCGCTCGCGGTGCGCGAGATGCCGTACGTCGACGCCGCGCGCGCCTCGGGCTTCCGCCACGGCCGCATCATCCTGCGCCACATGCTGCCCAACGTGATGGCGCCGATCCTGATCATGGCGACCGCGTTCCTCGGCGAGGCGATCCTGCTCGAGGCCTCGCTCTCCTTCCTCGGCCTGGGCGTGCAGGAGCCGACCGCGGCCTGGGGACTGATGCTGCGCGGCGCGGCGGTCGAGTTCGCCGAGACCGCGCCGTGGATGGCCATCTTCCCGGGCCTCGCCATCAGCCTCGCGGTGTTCGGCTTCAACCTGTTCGGCGACTCGCTGCGCGACGCGCTCGATCCGCGGCTCCGCACTCAATAGAAAGCTTCCTCCAAGGCGCGCGAGAAGCCGCCGGCGTCCCGGCCGCGGTGCTGGTGGCCGGCTTTCTCGGCTTCGGCGCGCTCGCCGCGGCGCAGGACATTCCGCTCGGCATCGCAGTGGCCTCGACGGTGGTGATCTGGGCGCTGCCCGGCCAGATCGTGTTCGTCGAGATGCACGCGCTCGGCGCGCCGCTCGCCGCCCTGGTGATCGCCGTGATGGTCTCTTCCGCGCGCTTCCTGCCGATGACGGTGATGCTGATGCCGGAGATGCGCGACGAGCGCCACCGCGCCTGGAAGTACTACCTGGCCGCCCAGCTGCTCTCGCTGTCGGGCTGGACCATGGCGGTGGTGCGCTTTCCGCAGATGGCGCGCGCGCAGCGCCTGTCCTGGTGGTACGGCTTCACGCTCGTTCTCATGGTCGTGAGCGCCTTGTCCACCGCGCTCGGCTACCTCGGCGCCGACCGGCTGCCGCCGCTCGCGCGGCTCGCGCTGGTCTTCATGGTGCCGATGTATTACCTGCTGATCCTCACCGGCGCGGTACAAAACCGCAGCGCGGCGCTCGGGCTCGCGTGCGGCGCGATCGCCGGGCCGCTCGCTTACCTCGCCAGCCCGGAGTGGAGCGTGCCGCTCGCCGGGCTTGCCGGCGGCAGTGCGGCCTACCTGATTCTCAAGCGCACGTGAGCGAGCTCTGGGTGCTCCTCGCGCTGTGCGGCCTCGCCACTTATCTGTGGCGCGGGCCGGGCGTGCTGCTCTCGGCGGGAATAGACCCGCGCAGCGAAGCGTTTGCCTGGATCTCGTGCGTGGCCTACGCGATCATCGCCGGCGTGGTGTCGCGCATGCTCGTCATGCCGACCGGCGCGCTCGCAGAAACCAGCGCGCTCGAGCGCGCGCTCGGCTCCGCGGCCGCGCTCGGCGCCTACTTCTGGCTCACGCGGCGCAACCTGCTCGTCGGCGTCGCCGCGGGTGCGGCAGCGCTCTGGCTTCTCAAGCTATGATCTCGCTCCCCAATTTCACGGAGACCTCATGAGATCAACGCACTTGCTGTTGCGCGTCGCGGCCAGCGCCGCCCTCTTGCTTGCAAGCTTCGGCGCCGCAGCGCAGCAATGGCCGGCCAAGCCGGTGACGATGGTGAACCCGTTCGCGCCCGGCGGCGGCGTGGATGCGTTCGGCCGCCCGCTCTCGATCTACCTGTCGAAGAGCCTCGGCCAGCAATTCATCGTCGAGAACCTCGCGGGCGCCGGCGGCACGATCGGCGCGGCGAACGCGGCCAAGCGCGCCCCCGACGGCCACAATTTCTTCCTCGGCGCGGTGCATCACACCATCGCCGAAAGCCTCTATACGAAGCTGCCCTATTCGCTCGAGCGCGATTTCATGCCGGTCACGGTGCTCGCCTACGTGCCGAACGTGGTCGTGGTGCATCCCAAGCACGCGAACACGCTGAAGTCCCTCAAGGACCTCATCGCGTACGCCAAGGCGAACCCCGGCAAGCTGAACTACGGCTCGGCGGGCAACGGCACCACGCATCACCTCGCCGGCGAGCTGTTCAAGACCATGACCGGCGCGAACCTCACCCATATTCCGTACAAGGGCGCCGGGCCGATGATGCAGGACCTGCTCGCGGGCCAGGTCGACATGGCATTCGACGGCATGGCGACCTCGGCGCCGCAGATCAAGGCCGGTAAGCTGAAGGCGCTCGCGGTGACCACCGCGCAGCGCTCGTTCGTCGACCCGAGCGTGCCGACCATGCAGGAGGCCGGGCTGCCGGGCTACGTGGTGAGCACGTGGTACGCGATGTGGGCGCCGAAAGGCACGCCCAAGGAAGCCATCGATCGCATGTACCAGGAAACCGTCAAAGCGATGCGCTCGCCGGAGCTGAAGACGGTGTGGGAAAGCCAGGGTGCCACGGCCGGCGGAGAGCCGCCCGCCGAGTTCGAGAAGCTGGTGCACGCCGAAATCGCGAAGTGGGCGAAGGTCGTCAAAGACGCCGGCGCCAAGATCGATAACTAAATAATCGCCTCGGAGCGAAGCCGGGCGATCTCGGCTTCGCTTTTTCCCAATCCCCTGAGAACTTCGTCGGTGTGCTGCCCCAGCGTGGGGGGCGGCATGTCCTGGCGCACCGGCGTCTCGGAAAAACGCATCGGACTGCGCGTCAGCGCGACCTTGCCCGCGCTCGGATGCGGCAGCTCCATGCGCAGCCCGCGCGCCATGGCCTGCGGCTCGGCGAACACCTGGGCGAGGTCGTTGATCGGCCCGCACGGTACGCCCGCGGCTTCCAGCGCGTCGAGCCAGTGACGCATGCTGCGCGTCGCGGTGATCTCGGAGATGATGCGCGTCAGCTCGGCGCGGTTGGCGACCCGCTTGCCGTTGGTCGCGAAGCGCGCATCGGCGGCGAGCTCCGCGCGGCCGAGTACCTGGGCAAATTTGCCGAACAGGTTGTCGTTGCCGCAGGCCACGATGAAGCTGCCGTCGGACGTCGGCAGCACCTGGTAGGGGGCGATATTGGGATGGTCGTTGCCGAGCCGCCCCGGCGGCTGGCCGGTGGCGAGGTAGTTCGCGCCCTGGTTGGCGAGCACCGCGACCAGCGAATCGAGCAGCGCGAGATCGAGGTGCTGACCCTTGCCGGACTTGGCGCGATGCGCGAGCGCCGCGCAGACGGCAACGCTCGCGTACATGCCGGTGATCAGATCGGCGATCGGGATGCCGGCCTTTTGCGGCCCGCCCCCGGGGCGGTCGTCGCGCTCGCCGGTGATGCTCATCAGGCCACCCATGCCCTGGATCATGAAGTCGTAGCCCGGCCGCTCGCGCCACGGGCCGCTGTGACCGAAGCCGGTCACCGAGCAATAGATGAGGCCCGGATTCGCTAGCTTCAGCTGCGCGTAGCCCAAGCCGTAGCGGTCGAGGTCGCCGTACTTGAAGTTCTCCAGCAGCACGTCGGCCTGCGCCGCCAGCTCGCGCGCGATGGCCTGCCCCTGGGGATGCGCGAGATCGAGCGTGATCGACTTCTTGCCGCGATTGGCGCAGGCGAAGTAGGCCGACTCGGCGGTGTCGCGGCCCTCGCCGTCCTTGAGCCACGGCGGGCCGAAGGCGCGCGAGTCGTCGCCCTTTTGCGGGCGCTCCACCTTGATCACCTCGGCGCCGAGGTCGGCGAGGTTCTGCGCCGCCCACGGTCCGGCGAGCACGCGCGTCAGATCGAGAACACGGATTCCTGCGAGGGGCCCTGGCATAGGGCCCGCAGTCTACTTGACTGTGATGTTGTTGTGGACCGTGCGCACGCCGCTCACCGCGGCCGAGATGCGCCCGGCGCGCGACGCCATGTCGGGCGCCGGCACGAAGCCCGAGAGCTGCACTTCGCCCTCGTAGGTCTCGACCGCGATCGCGCTCGAGGCGATGGCGCGCTCGGCGCTGAGCGCCGCCTTGACGCGCGCGGTCAGCGCGGCGTCGCGCTGCGCGCGCTGCTGGTCGTCCTCGCGCGCGGCGCGATACTCCTCCGGCGACCAGCGCCGGTCGCGGTCGACGTCGAACTGCGCGAAGCGCCGGGCAAGGTCCGGATACGCGGCGACCTCGAGGCGCGACAGGTAGCCGTCGCCGTTGCGGTCGAGCGCGCTGAAGTCCGGGGCTTGAGCGAGCGCGGCAGTGCCGACGGCGAATGAAGCGGCGACGAGCAGTGCGCGCATAGTTTCCTCAGTGACAACTATAGTCGCGCGGGTCGTGAATGCCGATCAAACGCGCGATGGTCCGGCATGCTCATGCGCGTCGGCGCGCCGCGACACGCGTCGCCCCTCAGCTACCTAACAGGTGCCGCGCCAGCTCGGCGAATCCGGCGCCGGCCTCGAGCTCGGTGACGTACTTGGGCTGCGCGGCCATCATGCCGGCATAGCGGCGCACGTTCGCCACGCCGACCGAGCGCTCGAAGAAGGCGAACATCGGCGCGTCGTTCGGCGAATCGCCGGCGAACACCACCTCGCGGTTGACCGCATCGAGCTCGAGCCCGAAGCGCTCCGTGAACAGGCGCCGCGTGGTGGCGAGCTTGTCGTAGTCGCCGAACCAGCCGTTCACGTGGATCGAGCTCACCTTGGCGGTGAGCCCGGTCTCGCGCATCAGCTCGGCGATGCGCTGCGCCGCCTCGAGCGGCAGTGGCGCTACGTCCTCGCAATAATCGATCGCCAGGTCGGTCTCGCGATACGGCTGGTCGGAGGCCAGCGCGCTGCCGGGCACCGCAGCGAAGATTTGCCCGGCAATGCGCTCCAATCGCGAGCGCTTTTCTTTCCGTACCGGTTCGGGATCCTGAAAGCGCTTGTGCAGCCGCCCGCCGTCGTAGAAAAAATAAAACGCTCCGTTCTCGCCGACCACCGCATCGACCGGCCACATACGCGCGATGTGGTCGCACCAGCCGGCCGGGCGCCCGGTGACCGGCACCACGCGCAATCCCGCGCCCTTCAGGCGCTCGAGCGCACCGTAGGCCTGCGCGGTGAGCTTGCCCTCGGTGGTCAGCGTGTCGTCGATGTCGACGAGCACGGCTCGCACGCCGCGCGCCTCGAGCTCGGCGAGCGGCTTCATCGACCGAGCACCTCGCCCAGGCGCTTGCGCTGCGCCTCGGTCATGCGCAGGCCGCACTTGGTCCGCCGCCACAGGATGTCCTCGGCGCTGCGCGCCCATTCGCGTTCCTTGAGGTACGCAACTTCCCGCTCGGTGAGGCCCGCGCCGTAGTACTCCCCGAGCTTGCCGTCGCCAAGGACGTGCGGCGTGAGCGTGCCGTGGCGGCGAAACACGCCCTGCAGCACATTCGGCGCGACCCGCGCATAGCGTCGCCAGATCTCGCGCTTGGCGGCCTCGCGATCCTGGTAATCGCTGCCGGGAAGCGGCGCTTGGCCGCTCCACGCCGGCTTCATGGCGGGGAAATAGGGCGCCAGCTTTTCCAACGCATGCTCCGCAAGCCGCCGGTAAGTGGTGATCTTGCCGCCGAATACGGAGAGCACAGGCGCTTTTCCGTCCACGTCGTCGACGCGCAGCGTGTAGTCGCGCGTGATCGCCGACGGATCTTGTGAGCCGTCGTCGTAGAGCGGGCGAACGCCGGCGTAGCTCCAGAGCACTTCGGCGGGCCGCGGCGGCCGCGCCAGGTAGCGTGCGGCGGCGCGGCACAGGTAATCGACTTCCGCGCCGCTCGCCTCGACCTTGGCCGCGTCGCCTTCGAAATCGACGTCGGTGGTGCCGATCAGCGTGAAGCGATCCTCGTAGGGAATCATGAACACCACGCGCCGGTCGTCGTTTTGCAGGATGAAGGCGTGTGCGCCCTCGTAGAGGCGCGGCAGCACGATATGGCTGCCCTTGACCAGGCGCACCGAGTCGCGCGTCGACTGGCCCAGGTCCTCGTTCAATACGCGCTTGACCCAGGGCCCCGCCGCGTTCACGACCGCGCGCGCGTTCAGCAGCTCGCCATTCGACAGCTCGACGCGCCATGTCGCCCCGTCGCGCCGCGCGCGCCGGCATTCCACGCCGACCAGGATGCGCGCGCCGTGCTGCTGCGCGTCGAGCGCATTCACCACCACCAGGCGCGAATCGTCGACCCGGCAGTCGGAATAGGCGAAGCCGTGCTTGAGCTCGGGGCGCAGGCCGGCGTTGTAGGGCGGCCGGTCGAGGCGCACCGCCTGCGAGGCGGGCAGGAGCGAGCGTCGCGTCAGGTGGTCGTAGAGGAAAAGCCCGGTGCGGATCATCCAGCGCGGCCTGAGCTCGGGCACGTGCGGCATGATGAAGCGCGTCGGCCAGGTGAGGTGGCCGGCGATGCGCAGCATGATCTCGCGCTCGGCGAGCGATTCGGCCACCAGGCGAAACTCGTACTGCTCGAGATAGCGCAGCCCGCCGTGGATGAGCTTGGAGGACGCCGACGAGGTGGCCGCCGCGAGGTCCGACTTCTCGACCAGGGTGACCGACAGGCCGCGCCCGGCGGCGTCGCGCGCGATGCCGGCGCCGTTGATGCCGCCGCCCACCACCAAGAGGTCGCTCACTTCCATGCGAGCGGAATGCGCACGCCGAGCGCGACGCCGTCGCCGCTCGCCAGGTTGGAGGCGCCGATCGTGCCGCCGTGGAAGTGCGCGATGACGCGCGCCACGTACAGCCCGAGACCCAGGTGCGGCGTGCCGGCGCCGGTCGCATCGCGCACCGAGATCATCGATTCGAACAGGCGCGTGCGCATCTTCTCCGGCAGCGGCGGGCCCTGGTTCGCGACGGTGAGCGCCGCGCTGCCGCCCGCGTCGTCGAGCGTGATGCGCACCGGCGCGCCGCCGCGCGAGAAATCGACCGCGTTCTCGACCAGCTTGTCGAGGAGCTGCGCGGCCAGGTCGGGCGCGCCCTCGACCTCCACGCGCCGCTCCGGCAGCGCGAGCTCGAAGCGCGCCTGCGGATAGGCCACGCGATAGCCTTCCACGCAGCCGCGCACCACCGCCGCGAGGTCGTAGCGCGTGCGCTCCTGCGCGCTCAGGCTCTGCTCGAGGCGCGAGGCCTCGGTCATGCGCTCCAGGATGCGGCGCAGGCGCGCCAGGCCTTCCTCGGCGCGCGCGATGTAGAGCTCGTGGCCCTCGCGCGATATCTTCAGGTTCTCGAGCGACGAGCGCACCACCGCGATCGGCGTGCGCAGCTCGTGCGACAGGCGCCCGGCCATCGCCTCGAGGTAGGCGTGGTGCTCGGCGAGGCGCTCGAGTACCGCGGAGAAGCTGCGCGACAGGTCGCCGATCTCGTCGCCCGCGTCCGAGCCGGCGGTGAGGCGCGTGATGCGGCCGCGCGCGTCGATCGCCGATTCCGCCTCGTCGCGCAGCCGGCGGATGCGCAGCGAAAGCCGGGTGGCGAATGCCATCAGCAGCACCGCGGCGCCGGCGAACGCGCCGAGCGTGAGCAAGAGCAGGCGCTCGAGCGCCGCGCTCTTCACCGACATCACGGAGTTGGTG
Source organism: Burkholderiales bacterium (assembly GCA_036379875.1). Taxonomy (GTDB): domain Bacteria; phylum Pseudomonadota; class Gammaproteobacteria; order Burkholderiales; family SG8-39; genus SCGC-AG-212-J23. The sequence continues at coordinate 19,368 of DASVFV010000169.1, forward strand.
GTCTCCTCGGTGACCACCGCGCCGCTCACCTGGTCGCCGCTCCAGATCGGGTGCGCCGCCGACATCACCACCGCGCGCCCGTCGCGCGTGCGGCGGGTGCGCGTCGCCGGCGTGCCCTGCAGCGCGGCCGCGACATCCGCGCCGGTGGCGAGCACCTCCTCGAGCTGGCCCTCGGCGAAGTCCTCGGTCGGGCGCGGGATCAGCAGCCCGACCGAATAAGTAAACAAGGGCTGCCACCAGGGCGCCTCGGAAGCGACCTCGGTGGTGCGCCGCAGGCTGCCCGCCGCGGCGATCACCTGGTAGCGGCCGTCCACCACCCAGATGCGCGACGAGGCGCGCTGCAAGCCGAGCAGGATCGCGTCCACCTCGTCGTCGCGCCCGGAGGCGCTGGCGAGGAGCTGCGGGCGCTCGTGCAGCGCGGTCGCCACCGCGCGCGCCACCGCGAGCAGGGACTGCTCCTGCTGCTGCAGCAGGAAGCGCTCGACCTCGTTCACGTACAGGATGCCGGCCAGCGGCAGCGCGGCGAGCGCGAGCAGCACGAGCGCGAGCTTCACGCGCAGGCTGAAGCGCAGGCGCTTCATCCCTGCCAGCGATAACCCATGCCGTACACGGTGTCGATGGCGTCGAACGCCGGGTCGGCGGCGAGGAACTTGCGCCGGATGCGCTTGATGTGCGAGGTGATGGTGCCGTCGTCCACCACCAGGTTCGCCTCGCGCATCAGCTGCTCGCGGCTCTTCACGTGCTCGGGGAACTTGGCGAGCGCGTGCACCATCCAGAACTCGGTGAGCGTGAGCGGCACCGGCGCGCCGCGCCATTCCACGCTGAAGCGCTTCACGTCGATGGCGAGCGGGCCGCGCTCCAGGCGCTCGGGCGCGGCGGCCGCGTCGCCGGCCAGCTCGGCGCGCCGGAAGAGCGCCGCGATGCGCGCGAGCAGGTGCGGCAGGCTCACGTCCTTGGTCAGGTAATCGTCGGCACCGAGGCGCAGCCCGGCCACCACGTCGAAGTCGCTGTCGCGCGCGGTGAGGAAGATGATCGGCAGCGCCGCCGAGAGCGCGCGCAGCTCGCGGCACAGCGCGAAGCCGCCGTCCACGTCCGCGCCCAGGCCGATGTCGATGAGCGCGAGATCGGGCAGGCGCGTGCGCATGGCGCTCAGCGCTTCGCCGCGCCCGGCGTAGGCCGCCACCTCGAAGCCGTGCTTGCGCAGCGCCTCGGCGTAGTTGGCGCGAATGGCGGGCTCGTCCTCGACGATGGCGATGCGGCGCGACATGGCGGCGAATATAGCTGAACGCGCCTGCCGCGAGCCCTGCTGCCCCCGGTTTGCCAGAATTCCTCGCCGCTTTGCCCGCGTAGCGGCGGCGTGCCGCCGCCGCGCGGCCGCTCAATACGGCGCATGGAAGACCAACGCGCCGAAGAACTGCCGCTCCCGAAGCCCACCCTGCCGCTGCTCGCGCTTCTCGCCCTCGCCTGCGCGCTCGGCGTAGCGGTCGCGATCGCGCTCGCGGCGCTCGCCATGCTGCTCGCCGCCCCGGCCTATGCCGAGGATGGCGAGGGAGGCTTGCTGCTCGAGCGCGGCGCACGCCTGGTGTGGGCGCAACGCGTGACGGCGCAGAGCGAGTCGAGCGCCGACGGCTATACCCGCGTGGTCGAGATCTATCAGAACCCGTATCCGGAGGCGCTGTCCGGTGTGTACCTGCATCGGCTGCCGCGCCAGGCGGTGCTCGAGAACCTGACCTTTGCGCTCGGCGACGCAGAGCCGCTGCCGGCCCTGCTGACGCTCAGGCAGGGCACGGCGCTGGTCGAGCGAACCGTGGAGATCGGCCCCGGCGAGACCCTGCTCGTCGAGCTGGCGTACCGGGCCGCCAGCCCGAGGCGCCTGCTGGTCAGGTGTTGCTGCTGCTAGCCTTTTTGAGCTGCTCGAGCTTGAGCACCTTCACCTTGATCTGGGGCTCGGCCGCGCTCTGCTCGCGCTCTTTGGTCTGCTGCTGGCGGCGCGCTTTTTCGAAAGTCTTGCGCACATCGGTGTCGAAGCTCGGGCGGTAGCGGAAGTCGGAGTCGAGGATATGTTTCATGCGGTCTCCTGCGCTGGTGAGACCGATTGTTCCAGTGACGCGCGCCGGCGCGTCACCGGCCGGCTTTAGTCAGCCTGGACTAGTCTCCGGAACACGACAGCCCTCATACCGTCGACATTATTCGACAAGGCTCGTTACTTCTTGCGCAGCTTGCGGATCGCCGCGAGCTGCGCCGCCAGGCTCGACAGCTCGCTTTCCACCGCGGCGATCTCCGTCTTGTCCTGCGCCTTGGCGCGCGCTTCCTCGGCGCGCCTGAGCGCCTCGGTGGCCTTGGCTTCGTCGAGGTCCTTGCCGCGGATCGCGGTGTCGGCGAGCACCGTGATGACCTTCGGCTGCACTTCGAGGATGCCGCCGGCAACGAACACCAGCTCTTCCTCGCCGCCGGGCTTCTGGATGCGCACCGAGCCGGGCCGGATGCGCGTGATGAGCGGCGTGTGGCGCGGATAGATGCCGAGCTCGCCGGCCTCGCCCGGCAGCACGACGAACGTCGCCTCGCCCGAGAAGATCGACTCCTCGGCGCTCACCACGTCGACGTGGATGGTGGCTTCCGCCATCAGAGCTTCTTCGCCTTCTCGAACGCTTCCTCGATCGGGCCGACCATGTAGAAGGCCTGCTCGGGCAGCGCGTCGCACTCGCCGGCCACGATCATCTTGAAGCCCTTGATCGTGTCCTTGAGCGACACGTACTTGCCGGGCGTGCCGGTGAAGTTCTGCGCCACGGTAAAGGGCTGCGACAGGAAGCGCTGGATCTTGCGCGCGCGCGCCACCGCGAGCTTGTCCTCGGGGGAAAGCTCGTCCATGCCGAGGATCGCGATGATGTCGCGCAGCTCCTTGTAGCGCTGCAGCGTGGCCTGCACCGAGCGCGTGGTGTTGTAGTGATCCTCGCCGATGGTGTTCGGATCGACTTGGCGCGAGGTCGAGTCGAGCGGATCGACCGCCGGGTAGATGCCGAGCGCCGCGATGTCGCGCGACAGCACGACCGTGGCGTCGAGGTGACCGAACGTGGTGGCGGGCGAAGGATCGGTCAGGTCGTCGGCCGGCACGTAGACCGCCTGGATCGAGGTGATCGAGCCGGTCTTGGTGGAGGTAATGCGCTCCTGCAGCCGGCCCATCTCCTCGGCCAGCGTCGGC
>DASVFV010000170.1:0-3872 GCA_036379875.1 Burkholderiales bacterium
CGGAAAGCGGGGGGCCTTCCGGGGCCTAGCCGGGCGGGTCCAGACGCCCGGCGACTGCGCAGCGGCCTCCGAAAAGCAACTACCGGGCCAAGTCGCGGAATCAAGTAGTTGCGCGCTCGCGGCGCGTATCTCGTAAGTCCAATCGACAACGGCGGAGCGCTTGTCCCGTGACACGCGTCCTGCATTTCGCGGAAAACCCATGACATCTGGAATCGCAAGTCATGGGACTTGTCGCTGGTTCACGACAGGAGGCGTTGGCGCAACATCGTCCTCGGCGGCGTGGAAGTCCAGCCCACCGCCGGTGGCCAAAACAGCAGCATCGAGCACGCGAAGTGAGAGCACGGGGGGCCGGCAGCGGCGTCGCGGCACAGATCGGTGACGATCGCCGCGCCCGCGCCGGCGATGGCAAAACGCTCAAAGGATGCATCGCAATGGAAACGGTCCAAGCAGTGCCGCGCTGGATGGGCGCGGTGGTACAGGGCACGCCTTTTTCAACCTGGTCCGCGCGCGATTCCGTCAGTCCGTCGCGGACGCCTTCCAGGAATTTCCAGCTCGGCGCGGAGGAAGGCGCGCGTTTCCTTCGCATCGTGTCGGAGTGCGGGCGCATCCGCCGGCATTGCGACATCTATCGCTGGCTCGCGGCCGACGTGCAGTACTTCCTGCCGCACGAGATCCTGCTTTCCGCCTGGGGGGATTTTGACGAATGGAAGCTCAAGCTCGACCTGGTGTCCGCGCTTCCGGGGCTGCGCACCAACCGCGCCGGCCACTGCGGGCTCGAGCCGCTCATGCGGCGGGCTTACGCGCGCTGGTGCGACGCGGGACGCGAGCCGCTCATGACGGCATTCACGGATATCGAGGCCGCGCACAATTGCGATTGCCCGGTGCACGAGGCCTTGCGCCGGATCCGGCACGTGCTGGTGCACGGCGTGCACGACAAGCGCTCGGGCAAAGGCGCCCTGTATGTGGCGCTCGCGTGCGAGCCGATCGACCGCGGACAAAACTCCAGCCGGTTTCTCGCCATGGTCGACCCGCTGGTGGCGCAAATCGACTCCGCGTTCCGCCGCGTCCCGGCGCTGTCGCCCGCCGAGGTCTCATGTGCTCCGCAATCCGGCAGCGAGGTCCTGGAACTTAGCGAGCGGGAGGTGGAAGTGCTGGAGTCGCTGCGCCGGGGCAAGACCAATCTCGACATCGCGGCGGCCCTCAGCATCAGCCCGTTTACGGTGAAGAACCACGTGCAGCGCATCTTCCGCAAGATCGGCGTGCGCAACCGCACGCAGGCGGCTGCGCGTTACGGCGAGGCCTTGCGGCGCCTGCATCCCCAGGCCGATGGGATGCCTGGTGTCGGCGGACTTTCCACCGGCGCCTCGGCGAGCGCGTAACGCGTTGATAAGTCTCGGGGCACGCTCCAGGCATGGAACGTGCACCGCGTCCCCTTACTTCTAAGGGAGATGGGGATGAACAGCCATAGCAAGTCGCGCTCGCTGCGTAATGTCACCGCGGGCGCCGCGATAGCGCTCGCCGCTTTCGCGCCGGCGGCCAGCGCCGATGTCATCGAGTTCAGCTGGAACCTCACGGGCGACTCGGCGCCGACAGTGCACCAGCGCACCTTCAACTCCGTGCAGAACAGCCCGTCATCGGTTCTCACGGCCCGCGCGTACGCGACCAGCGGCACCGATGGCACCGGCGACATCGTCGCGCGCAATCTCGGGTTGTACTCCGGCGGCCTGGGCGTCTCCGGCGGCAACGATTCCACGAGCTCGCCCAACCATGCGCTCGACAACGTCGGAGTCAACGACCTCATCCTCTTCGAGTTCGCCGCGGGCGGCTACAACCCGAAAAGCGTCACCATCGGCTGGAAGCAGGGTGACGCCGACATCCAGATCTGGGTCGGCGGCCCGAACAGCGCAGGCCTGAACCTGACCAATGCCTGCGCCGGAAACTGCGACATCAGCGATCTCGCGAGCCTCGGGTTCAGCCTGCCGGCGCTCGAGTACACGGACCTGCAGGTGGGCGTGCCGCGGCTGCTGAGCACGACGCTGACGGGGCGCTACCTGCTCGTCGCCGCGCGCTTCGAGGGCGGCTCCATATCCGGCGGGGACGACGACTACATGAAGATCAGCGGCCTCGTCGCGAAGGTGTCGCGTGTCCCGGAGCCGGCGACAGCGGCCCTGCTGCTGCTCGGCCTCGCGGCGCTCGGCCGCTCGCGCAAAGCGCGCCAAATCGCGGGCGAGCGCGCGAGCTAGCTACTTCGAGCTAGGCGCACGGCCCGCCCCCCGCTGGGCATAATTTCCGCGGATTCAGGGGGAAAAGCGCATGCCGCTGGTCACCGTGCGGCCATTCAGAAGCGAGGACGCCGCGCGCTGGGAGCGGTTCGTCGAAGGTTGTCCGCAGGCCACGTTTTTCCATCGCATCGGCTGGCGCGAAGTGCTCGAGCGCTGCTTCGCGCACCGCACGCATTACCTGCTTGCCGAGCGCGGCGGCGAGATTGCCGGGGTGCTGCCGCTGGCCGAAGTCAAGAGCGTGCTGTTCGGCCACGCGCTCGTCTCGCTGCCGTTCTGCGCCGTCGCCGGCGCGGCCGCCGCGGACGATGCCGCGCGCCATGAGCTGCACCGCGCGGCCCAGGCGCTGGCGCGCCGCATCGGCGTGCAGCACCTGGAGCTGCGCAATCCCGTTGCGCGCGAACCGGCCTGGCCCCGCCAGGAGCTCTATGCGGCGTTCCGCAAGCAGCTCGCGCCGGACGTCGAGGCCAACATGCTCGCCATCCCGCGCAAGCAGCGCGCGATGGTGCGCAAGGGCGCGAAGAGCGGCCTCGCGAGCGAGCTCGACCCGGGCGTCGAGCGCTTCTTCGCTCTCTATGCGGACAACGTGCACCGGCACGGCACGCCGCCGCTGCCCAAGCGCTACTTCGCCGCGCTGCGCGCGACCTTCGGCGACGACGCGCAAGTGCTGACCGTGGTCAACGCGCGCGGCAAGCCGCTCAGCAGCGTGCTGAGCTTCTACTTCAGGGATGAAGTGCTGCCCTACTACGCCGGCGACTGCGTCGAGGCGCGCGAAGCGGCGGCGAACGACTTCAAGTACTGGGAGCTCATGCGCCGCGCCTGCGAGAAGGGCGTGCGCGTGTTCGACTTCGGCCGCAGCAAGCAGGGCACGGGGCCGTACGACTTCAAGCGCAACTGGGGCTTCGAGCCGGCGCCGCTCGCCTACGAGTATTGCCTCTATCGGCGCTCGAGCATTCCCCAGAACAATCCGCTCAATCCACGCTATAGCGCGCTGATCGCGCTATGGCGCCGCCTGCCGCTGCCGGTGGTCAACCTCGTCGGGCCGCACCTCGCGAAGAGCCTGGGCTGATGAAGCTCGAGACTGAGGCAGTGCTGCTGAGGCGCGATGCGGGCTCGCGAAGCGCGCTGCTGTGCGTCGGCCTGGCGATCGCCGCAATCCTGCTCCTGTACCGCGACACCGCGCTTTCAATGGTGGCGATCTGGCGCAGCTCGGACACCTACGCACACGGTTTCCTGATCGTACCGATCAGCCTGTACCTGATCTGGCGCTACGGGCCCGACTTGACCAAGCTGAGAGCGGCCCCGGACGCGCTCGGCTTCCTTTTGCTTGGCGCCGCAGGGCTCGTCTGGCTGACGGCTACGGCCGCGCAGGTTCAGGTGCTCCAGCAGTATGCGATGACGGCGATGGTCCCGGCAGCCGCGCTCGCGATATTGGGCCGGCGCGTGGCCTGGTCGATGGCTTTCCCTCTGCTCTTCCTGCTCCTCGCGGTGCCGTTCGGCGAAGCGTTCCTCCCCTATCTCATGAGCTGGACGGCCGATTTCACGGTCGCGGCGCTGCGGCTGACCGGGATCCCGGTGTACCGCGAGGGTACG
>DASVFV010000171.1:0-20476 GCA_036379875.1 Burkholderiales bacterium
GAAGTCGTTCCACGCGTTGAGCAGCCGCGCGTTCAGCTCGGGCGTGTCGGTCTTCTCCTCCATGTGCAGGAAGTTGATCCAGATGCGGTTGGACACCGCGCCCTCGCGATGCAGGGCGCGCAGCGCGTCGTGCGCGCGGTATTGATGGAAGTGCGCCAGCGCATCGACGTCGTTGTTGCTGTCGATCGGGCGCCCGGAATAGGTGAATCCGCCCTCGTCCAGGTGCGTGGTGACGCCGACCTCGGCGGCGTAGGTCATCGCATAGCCGAGCCCGCGCTTCTGCTCCTCGAAGGTCTGCAGCGCGCGCAGCGCATTGAGCGCGCGCGTCGACTGCGCGCGGCTCGGGATGACGCCGGTCGCGGCATCCACTGTGATGCCCAGGTCCTGGAAGAACTTCACGCCCAGCGCGTTGGTGACGGTCGGGCCGTCGAAGCCCTGCATGATGAGCACCGGATGCTCGGGGGTGACGGTGTCCAGCTCCGCGCGCGTGGGCATGCGCGGCGTACCCGGCGGCGGCGTGAACTGGCTGATGTTGAAGCCGCCGAGCGCGGTCAGCCAGTCGCCCTTGTTGATGCCGGGATCGCGCTTGCGCGCGGCGAAGGTGTCGAGAACTTCCTGGATCGAGCGTGCGTTCTCGATGCGCGTGTCGTGGCCCGGCCGCAGGCCGAGCAGCACGATGTGGTTGTGGTTGTCGATGATGCCGGGCACCACGGTGCGTCCACGCAGGTTGATGACCTCGTGGCACTCGCCGAGGCCGCGCCGGCCGTCATGGCCGACCGCGGCGAAGCGGCCGTTCTCGATCACCACGGAGGCGACCACGCTGTCCTTCGCGTCCATCGTGTGGATTCTGCCGTTCACCAGGCTGAGCGTACGGCCCTGCGGGCAGCGATCATCGTCGCGCGCAAGCGCGGAAACTGCGACAAGTGTGGTGGCGAGCGCGGCCGCGCCCATCCAGGCGTTCTTCATATCCCCTCCTCCGTAGAACCTTACCTGCCCAGATATACGCGCGTGGGACGAAAAGGAGAAGTCCCGTTTCGTCGCTGTAGTGGGACGGTCAGGCGATTTCGGCGGCGGCGCGCGGCGCGCGCTCGGCGATGTGGGCGAGGTACTCGCTCAGGAACTCGCAGAACTGGGCGGCGGCGCGCGGAAGCTCGCGCGCGCCGCTCGACACCCAGCACACGTCGGTCCAGACCACCGGCTCGACGATGGCGTGCAGGGTCACGTTGCGTTTCGCGCAGGCGAGCGACGCGGCGGCGGGCATCACCGCCGCGCCCGCGCCGGCCTCGACCATCGCGATCTGCGTCTCGAAGAAGTTGCAGGTCACTTCGGCCGGCGCGCCGCGTCCGGCGCGCGCGAGCTGCTCGTCGACGAGCTGCTGGATCGGGGTGGCGCGCGGCAGGCCGACCAGGCGCAGCGCCGCCACCTCGGGCCAGCGCAATTCCGCCGGCAGCCTGGGCTCGCCGGCAGCGGGCGACACCAGCATCATCGCGAAGCGCGCGAGCGAGCGCTGGCGCAGGCCGGGCGCCTCGTCCTGCAGGCCGGTGAGCACCGCGGCGTCGATCGCTCCCGCTTGCAGCTGCTCGCGCAGCTTGGCGCGCTCGGCGTCGATCAGGTCGATGTGCAGCCGCGGGTCGAGCTGCGCATAGGCGCTGATCGCGCGCGGCAGGATGGCGGCGGCACAGAACGGCCCGCCGCCGAGCAGCAGGGACGCGTGGGCCGGCGCGGCCGAGCGGCTGAGCGTCGCCGCTGCCGCCTCGAGCTCGCGCAGGCTGCGGTCGGCGACCGGCAGGAACCGGGCGCCGAGCTCGGTGAGCGCGACCTTGCGCGTGGTGCGCTCGAACAGGCGAAAGCCGAGCTGGGTCTCGAGCTCGCGCACCAGCAAGCTCATTCCCGATTGCGTGATGAAGAGCTGCTCGGCGGCGCGCGAAAAGCTCTGGTGCCGGGCCGTGAGCACGAAAGCCTTGAGCTGCCGCGAGGTGATATTCATTGCTAACGGTGATGAATCGCTCTATTGGGGTTGGTATTCACCGCGTGATCAATCCTACCTCGCGCAAAAAAAACCGGGCGATGTTTCGCTTCGGCGAGGAGGTGTCCCACGCAAGCAGAAGCCCGATGCTGCTTCGCAATATCACCGGCGTCCCGTGGAATCTATTCATGAGCACTGGTCGTCGATCCAGCGCCGGAGGTTTACCTAACGCCGAGGCGTGACGCCGCAGAATAGGTTCTTCCTGCCGATCCTTGGAGGGGGGGCGCCATGAAGCGCAAGTCATCCGGAGTATCCCGTCGTGATTTCCTGAAGAGCGGCGCGCTCGCCGGCGCGGCCGTCGCCACCGGCGGCGGCGCCTTGACCGCGGGCGTGGTGCGCGCGGCCGAGCACGCGAAGAAGAACAAGAAGCCGGGCTCGCTCGTGCTCGTCAACGGTCGCATCCACACCATGGACGAGCGCTCGAGCGTGGTCTCGTCGGTGGCGATCAGCGACGGGCGCTTCGTCTCGGTGGGCCAGGGCGCGCACGAGGCGCCCGGCGCGCGCGTCATCAACCTGCGCGGCCGCACCGTGGTTCCCGGGCTGATCGAGAGCCACACGCACTTCGTGAGCCTCGCCAACCGGCCCGGCTACCACGTCGCGCAGTGGGAGCTCGCCGCCAACGTGGCCGACGTGCAGGCGATCCTCGCGGCGCGCCGCGCGCGCGGCGATGTGCCGCCGGGCGCGTTCATCACCGCCATGGGCGCCGGCACGCCGAACATCTGGTTCGAGCGCCGCCAGCCCACCATCGCCGAGCTCGACGCCGCGGTGCCCGACCGTCCGGTGTTCCTGTACTTCGGCGGCGGCGGCCCGGCGCGCGTCAACTCGCTCGGCAAGGCCTTCTTTGCCACGGTGACCAACCCGACGGTCAGCGTCAACGCCGACGGCACGATTCCCGGCGGCAATCCGAGCCAGGCGAACGCCGCGCTCTACCACTTGAGGATCCGCCAGACCTTCGACGACAAGAAGAGGAGCGCGCTCGACGCAATGGCTTACTCGGCGCAGGTCGGCCTCACCACCAACCTCGACCAGACGCTGGTCGCGCTGAACAGCGCCACCGGGCCGCTCGATCCGCAGCCGAGCCACGCGCTCTTCAATCTCGACCATTACCGCATGTACGACGCCTACCTCGCGCTGCACGCCGAGGGCGAGGCGTTCATCCGGCTGCAGATCAACTTCCTGCACAACCAGGGCTACACGCCCCAGCTCGACCGGCCGGGGCAGCCGGTGCCGGATCTCGCGGCGCAGCTGCCCGAGCTGCGCGAGCGGCTGAAGAACCAGTTCCAGTTCTTCGGCGACGACATGGTGCGCACCGGCGCGATCGGCGAATGGGCCGCGCCCTTCGCGCTGCCGAGCAACGCGAACGGCTACGCGGTATGGCTCGAGGCGCAGCGCCTGTGCGCGAAGGCGCGCTGGCGCAACGAGAACGCCCAGGCCGGCATCCCGAACCCGGCGAGCTCGAACGACGCCGACCAGGTCAACATCGAGCAGGTGGTGAGCACCTACGAGGCGATGCACCAGGAGCTGATCGCCGCCGGCTATCCCGACGGCCTGCGCGCGCTGCGCTGGGGCCTGCAGCACGCCGACCATGCGACCGCCAACCAGCTCCAGCGCCTGAAGGCGCTCAACTGCGCCGTCTCGGCTTCGGGCTTCCGCTGGACGAGCGCGCCGCGCGCCGACGGGCTGCCGGTCGGGCCGCTCTTCCCGCGCATGGTCGCGAGCGGCATCCCGCTCGGCCTGCACCAGGACGGCGTGCACATCACCGCGCACAACCCGTGGTTCGCGATGCACTACGCGACCACCGGGCTCAACAACATCACCTCGGCGGCGAACCCGGAAGGCCAGCAGATCAACCCGGGCCAGCAGATCTCGCGCCAGCAGGCGCTCTACATGTACACGCGCGGCAACGCGTGGTACCTGAACCGCGAGGACGACCTCGGCTCGATCGAGGAAGGCAAGCTCGCCGACCTGGTGGTGCTCGACAAGGACTACTTCCGCGTAAGCAACGCCGAGCTGCGCACCATCGGCTCGGTCATGACCGTGGTCGACGGCAGGATCGTGCACGACACCGGCGCGTTGGATCATTGATTGAATGGGGAGCAACGATGAAAACCAAGATTGAGCTACTCCAGGCACTCCTGCTCGCGGCCGTGCTCGCGGCGCCGGGGTTCGCCCGGGCCAAGAAGGACGACGACGACAAGGACACGCGCAGGATAGAGCGTCCGTACGCGCTCGCGCTCGTGAACGGGCGCATCCACACCATGGATGCGGAGAGCCGGGTGGTGCGGGAGGTGCTGATCGAAAACGGACGCTTCGTCCAGGTCGGACGGCACGTCGACCGCGGCCCGCGCGTCAAGGTGATCGACCTGCGCGGCGCGACCGTGATCCCGGGAATCATCGACGCGCACAACCACATCGTGCTGGTCGGCAACCGGCCGGGCCGGCACGTCGGCATGGAGCACGTGTTCACCATCGCGGACGCGCTCGCCGAATACCGCGCGCACGCTGCGGCGCTCGACGCGGCCGGCGTGCCGATCGGCGAGTTCATCACCACCATCGGCCCGATCTCGGCCATCCAGTTCGCCGAGAACCGGCTGCCGACCTGCGACGAGATGAACAGCATCAGCGCGACCCGGCCGGTCTACATCCAGGCGGCGCAGGGCGGCATCCGCGTGAACGCCGTCGCCGCGGCCTGGTTCGCCGCCAACGCGCCGACCGTCGTCTTCAACGCCACGACCTGCGCAGTGACGGGCCCGGCATTGCAAACGCTGCGCGCGACCTTCCTCACGCCAGAGTCGCGCAAGCGCACCGCAGCCGGCGCGCTGCAGTACTTCACATCGCTCGGCATCACCACGCACGGCGACGCGGGCGCGTTCCACTCCGAGACTGCCTCGAACGGGATCGCGAACGAGAACACGTACACGATGCACTTCCCGTTCATCGCGCTGCAGCGCGAGCGCAAGATGCCGGCGCGGCTGCGCATCGACTTCCTGCACCAGGACCCGGCGAGCGACGTGAACCTCACCACGCTCGCGCCGCGGCTGCGCAACTCATTCCAGTTCTTCGGCGACGACTGGCTGCGCAGCGCCGGCATCGGCGAGTTCACCGGCGGCGGGGTCCCGGGGCTGGTGGCGATCGGCAAGGCCGGCTGGCGCGGTGAGGACCACTCGCTCAACCTGAACAGCTTCCTCAGCCTGGTGAGCGCGCGGCAGCAGGCGCACGATCAAATGGTGGCCGAGGGCTTCCCCGACGGCATCAAGAACCTGCGCTGGCGCATCTCGCACGTGCCCGGCACCACGCCGGAATCGGTCGCGCAATGGAAGGGATTGGGCGGCGGGCTGCTGGTGGGCTGGGGCCCCACGCGCGGCGCCGCGGCGAACGGCCAGCCGATCGGGCCGGCGTACCGCTCGCTCTACGACAGCGGCATCCCGCTCGGCTGGCACTCCGACGGCGGCGACATCACCGTGATCAGCCCATGGCTCAACTTCTACTCCACGATCAGCGGGAAGAGCCTGCGCGGCATGCACGACGCGACGACGCCGCTGGCAAACGACGGCAATCAGATCACCCGCTGGGAGACGCTCTATCTCGCCACGGCGGCGAACAAGTGGTTCACCGCCGAAAATGACCTGGGCTCGATCGAGCCCGGCAACCACGGCGACCTGGTGGTGCTCGACCGCGATTTCTTCACGATCCCGGAGGTTGACATCCCGCGCATCCGCTCGCTGCTGACCATCATCGGCGGCGAGGTCAAGCACGACAGCGGCTTCTTCGGACCACTCGAATGAACATGAAACGACTCGGAGCAGTGCTGCTTGCGATCTGGACGAGCGCGGTTCTCGCCGTCGTGCCCGACACGCCGTTCGTCGAGGGCCCGATCACCGGGCCCGAGCCGATGCACCCCGGCATGCGCCCGGGACCGGAAGGCACCAACTTCGCGGACTTCGACTACGTGGTGGACGAGTACTTCGTGTCCGGCAACGCCGGTCCGACGGGCGCCACGTACAAGGTGCGCATGCTGGTCTGGCGGCCGGCCAAGCCGGAGAAGTTCAGCGGCGTGGTGGTCTACGAGCCGACGCACCAGGGCGGCAACGCGCTGATCTGCCAGTTCGCGCGCTACGGCATCTACCAGCGCGGCCACATCTGCGTCACGGTGAGCTCGCAGGCGGTCGTGCTCACCAGCACCACGGTGAACCCGGCCAATCCGCGCGGCATCGGGCTCTACATCTACAACCCCGAGCGCTACGGCACGGCTCCGAACGCGCCGGGCAACCCGCTCCTGCACGTCAACAACAACCAGGCGAACGAGGTGCTCGCCGAGATCGCGTGGCTCATCAAGAGCAACCACCCGACCAGCCCGCTGCAACCGCACTATTACGTGAAGAACCTGGTGATGGGCGGCACGTCGGCCTCTTCGGGCTTCGTGCGCAGCTACATGGGCGCGGCGCACAACAGCGCGTTCCGCGCCTCGAACGGCGGGCCGATCGTGGACGGATTCCTCGTCACCGCGACGCTCGGCAGCGCGCCGGTGGAAATGACCGACGTGCCGACCATCCAGGTCCCGACGCAGTTCGAGGTCTCGAGCACCAATGCGTACCGGCGCCCCGACAGCGACGAGCCGGGCAGCGCCTCCGTGCCGACCAACCTGTTCCGCATCTACGAGGTGCCCGGCATGTCGCACAACGACTCGCGCGACCAGCCGGCCGAGGTATTCCCGGGCTGCGCCGAGCCGCTCAGCCGTTTCCCCTACGGCGCGATGACCTTCATGGCGCTCCAGCACCTGATCGACTGGTCGGTCGAGCGCACCAGCCCGCCGCGCGCCGACTACATCGAAGTCAACGCCGGACCGCCGCGCTCCATCGTGTTCGACGATTTCGGCAACGCGCGCGGCGGCGTGCGCACGCCGCACCTCGACGTGCCGATCTACCGCTACGTGGCGCCGAACACCAACGTTCCGGGCACGCTGTGCAACCAGTCGGGCCGCCAGGAGCGGCTCGCCGACGAGGTGCTGCGCGAGCTCTACCCCAACAAGGGGCGCTACGTGAGCCAGTTCAACATCCGGCTGATGGAGCTGGTGCGCGAGGGCTGGTGGCCGCGCGAATATGCCGAGCGCTACGCGCGCGACGACATCAAGGAATTCACGAAATAGGTCAGTACACCGTCTCGACCGGCACGCCGAACACGTAGCCCGCGCCGCGCTCGGTGCGGATGTAGCGCGGCTTCTCGGGGTCGGGCTCGATCTTGCGCCGCAGGCGCATGATCTGCACGTCGACCGAGCGGTTGTAGACCTCGTCGTTGTGCAGGCGCGAGAGGTCGAGGAGCTGGTCGCGCGTGAGGATGCGCTGCGGCGAGCCGAGCAGCACCACGAGCAGGCTGAACTCGCCGTTCGAGAGCGGCACCTGCTTGCCGTCGGAAGCGGCGAGGCGGCGCGTGTTCAGGTTGAGCTCCCAGCCGTCGAAGCGGTAGGCGCGGATTCCCTCGGGGCGCCCCTGGCGCACTTCGGCGCGCCGCCGGCGCAGGATGGTGCGGATGCGCGCGAGCAGCTCGCGCGGGCTGAACGGCTTGGTGAGGTAGTCGTCGGCGCCGAGCTCGAGGCCCATCACGCGATCGGCCTCTTCCGAGCGCCCGGTGAGCATGATGATCGGGATCGCCGACTCGTCGCGCAGTCCGCGCGCGAGCGCCATGCCGTCCTCGCTCTTGAGCTTGAGGTCGAGCACGACGAGATCCACCACCTCCTCGCCGATCACCTTGCGCATCGCCGCGCCGTCGGCCACCGCGGTGACGCGCAGCTCGTTCTCGCCGAGGTAGTCGGCGATCAGTTGCCGGATGATCGGGTCGTCGTCGACCGCGAGGACGTGGGGCACGCTCATCATGGCTCGAAAAGTTTAGTCAGGCGCCGCCCGACGCCGTTACAGCTGTAACCGGACGGGCCACAGGATGTAAATTACCCGCAATCGCCACCCGGTGGAATGGGCCCTTGAACGACACATCCGACATCCTGGTCATCGACGACGACGCGCTGATGCGCGACCTGATCGTCGACTGGCTGGAGGCCGCGGGCTACCGCGTGCACAAGGCGACCGACTGCAACTCGGCGTGCAGCGCGCTCGAGCGCGCGCCCGCGCTGGTGGTGAGCGACATGTGGATGCCGGGCCCCTGCGGCCCGGCCGCCATCGCGTTCCTGAAGAAGAGCTCCCCCGCCACCAAGCTGATCGCCATTTCCGGCCACTTCGGCTCCGGGCAGGGCACCAGCGCCGAGGACGCGGTGCGCGCCGGCGCGGCGCGCGCGCTCGCCAAGCCGGTGAAGCGCGCCGAGCTGCTCGGCGCGGTCGCGGAGCTGATTGGTCCCCCGCGCAAGTAGGGCGCTGTCGCGCATTCCGCTCGGACGGGCGCTGATCGCGCTCGGCCTGGTGCTGGTGGCGATCAACATCGGCTCGGCGATCTGGGACGTGCGCTCGGCGCACCAGAGGACCGAGCGCAAGGCGCAGCGCGACTTCTCCAACATGACGCGCCTGCTCGCCGAGCAGACCGCCGCGTCGCTCGATTCCGTGGACCTGATCCTGCGCGGGGTGCAGGGCAAGGGCTCGGGAGAGGCCGACGACCTGGTGCGCATGCCGCCGCACCTTGCCTCGCTCACCGTGCTCGACGCGCACGGGCGCGTGGCGTTCGAGCGCTCGAGCGGGACGCCGGCCTACGACCCGCAGCTCACCGAGCAGCCGTACGTCGCCGCGCACCGCGAAGGCAAGCCCGACGCGCTGCACCTGGCCGAGCCTTATCGCGTGGCGCCCGGCGGGCAGTGGCGCGTGGTGCTGTCGCGGCGCCTGTCCGACGCGAACGGCGCGTTCGACGGCGTGGTGGCGGCCGCCATCGACCTCGAGGCCTTCGACCGGCTGTACCGCGCGATCGACCTCGGCGAGGGCGGCTTCATCACGCTGCTTTCGGATCGCGGCACGCTGCTTACGCGCATTCCCGACCCGGGCAACGTGCGCGGGCGCAAGTTTCCCGGCGGCGTGATCATGCGCGGCATCGACCGCGACGGCCGCTTCGAGGGCTGGACCACCAGCCCGATCAGCGAGGAGCGCGTGCTGCTCGCCACTTCCGCGGTGCGCGGCTTCCCGCTGCTCGTGGCGAGCGGCGCGAACGAGCGCGCGGTGTTCGCGCCATGGCGCGAGGAGGCGTGGCTGATCTTCGACCGCACGCTGCTCACCTCCGCGGCGATGATCGCGCTCATCGCGCTCGCCGCGTGGGGCCTCGCGCGGCGCGAGCGCGCGCTGGCGCGCAGCTGGCGGCGCTACCAGTCGATGATCGAGCACAGCTCCGACGCGCTCATCCTGTCGCGCCCGCAGATGGGCGGCATCCTCTATGCGAGCCCGGCGATCGAGCGCGTGCTCGGCTACCGCATGGACGACCTGCAGGGCCGCGAGGTGATGGACCTCGTGCACCCGGAGTTCCGCGAGTCGGCGCTGCGCCAGCGCGCCGACCTCTTGCGCGTGCCGGGCAAGGTGTCGGTGGACGAAACCAAGATCGTGCGCAAGGACGGCTCGTCGTGCTGGATCGAGCTCACGCGCTCCAACCTGCTGCACGAGCCGAGCGTGCGCGCGGTGGTGTTCAACTTCCGCGACATCACCGAGCGCAAGGAGGCCGAGGCCGAGCGCGCGCGCCTCGAGACGCGCCTGCGCCAGGCCGAGAAGCTCGAGGCGGTGGGCCGCCTGGCGGGCGGCATCGCGCACGACTTCAACAACATCCTCGGCGGCATCCTCGGCTACGCCGAAATGCTCGCCGAGAATGCGCCGCCCGGCTCGCCGCTCAAGCGCTACGCCGAGAACGTGCTCACCGGCGCGAACCGCGCGAGCGGCCTGGTGTCGCAGATCCTCTCCTACAGCCGCAGCCAGCGCGGCCGCCTCGCGCCGGTCGAGATGCGCCGCCTGGTGGCCGAGACGCTCGAGCTGGTGCGCGGCTCGCTGCCGCACGGCATCGAGCTGCACGCCGAATTCCCGGAAACCGAGCTGTTCGTGATCGGCGACGCGACGCAGCTCCACCAGGTGGCGATGAACCTGTGCACCAACGCGTGCCACGCCATGCCCGGCGGCGGCGTGCTCAAGGTGACGCTCGACGCCGAGACCGTGCAAGCCGACCGCACGCTCGCGCACAGTACGCTGCAGGCCGGCTCCTACGCGCGCCTCACGGTAGCCGACACCGGCACCGGCATGGACGAGGCGACGCTCGAGCGCATCTTCGAGCCGTTCTTCACCACCAAGGAAGTCGGCAAGGGCACCGGGCTCGGGCTCGCGCTGGTGTACGGCATCGTCACCGACTCGGCGGGCGCGATCGACGTGGCGAGCGCGCCGGGGCGCGGCAGCCGCTTCACGATCTACCTGCCGCGCGTGGAGGCGCCGGCCGCGGCGCAAGACCCGGCGGCCGCGCCGGTGGCGCGCGGCAGCGGCGAGCGCGTGCTGGTGGTCGACGACGAGGAAGCGCTGGTCGCGGTGACTTCCGAAGTCCTGAAGCACTTCGGCTACGAGCCGGTGGGCTGCTCCGACGGCGATGCCGCGCTTGCCGCCTTCGACCAGGGGCGCATCGACGCGGTGATCGCCGACGAAGTGATGCCCGGCCTGTCGGGCACCCAGCTCGCGCGCGCGCTGCGCCGCCGCCGCGCCGACCTGCCGATCGTGCTGGTGAGCGGCTACACCGGGCCGATCCTGAGCGAGCGCGCCCTCGCCGCCGGCGTCACCGAGATCCTGAAAAAGCCCGTCCAGTCGCGCGACATCGCCTCCGCGCTCGCGCGCGTGCTGCGCAAAGCCGCGTAATTCCGGGACGGAGCCCTAATCAGTTAGGGCTCCGTCCCCGAATTTCATCTGTAATCCCCGGCGGCGGCGCCGAAACGGGCGCGCATCGGCGGCCGTGCAACCTGTGCCCATGTCTCAACCGACCTCGAACACGGAACTGCCGCGCGACCCGTACGACGGGGTGCCGCTCGGCGCTGAAGCGGACGTTCCGTTCCTGTACGCCGCCCTTCGAACGCTCGAAGAGGAAAGCGCATGGCGCTAAGAGCGCTCCTCGTCGCCGCGCTCGTCGCGCTCGCCGGCTGCCAGCACAAGGAGCCGCCGCTGCTCGGCGGAACGGTGATCGACGTAGCCGAGGCGCAGGCGCCCCGGGAAGAGCACGACGAGTCCGGCAAGGCGTACGAGCCGCCGATGGTGCCCGAGGTGGCGTGGAAGGTGGACGTGCGCCTCGACGACGGCTCGACGGTGAGCGTGATCCACAACGGCGCGCGGCGCTACGGCCCGGGCGACCGGGTGCGCATGATCGTCGATTCCGACGGCGCGTTACTGCTGTAACAGGGGAGAGGCAAAGCGACATCGGCGCACAACGCGCCCACCCTAATCTGGTCTCACGTCAAGACGACGTGGCCTCCCGGCCGAAAAGCTCAGGGTTCTCCCCCTCCTCCCCCTCCTCCCTAGGAAGGAATCCTGATGGCCCGGGAGGCTTTTTTTTGGCGCCATCAAGAACTCCCTACAGGTCGCCGCGCACGGAGCTTGACTTTGGGATACCGCCTTGTCCCGGCGTCCGATAGGCTGTCCGCGTGGTCCAAAAAACAAGACAAGAGCTTCTGCGCAGGGCCGCCGACCTCATGGGCCGCGACGAGCTCGCGCTTCGCCTGAAGGTCCCTGCCCACCTGCTCGACGCATGGATGCGCGGGCTGTCCTCCATGCCCGACCGCAAGCTCATCCTGCTCGCCAACATCCTCGACCAGTTCTCGACCAAGCCGTAACCCGGCGCCGCGCACGGCCGCGAAGACAAGCGCGCCCTTTTTTTGTATTTTGGGCCGTGATGCGCAGGAAACGCTACGCGCGGCGCGAGGACCTCGGCCTGACTCCGGCGGAGTTTGCGCTCCTCCAGCGCCTCGACACGCCGAAGAAGATCCAGGCCTTCGTCTACGCGCTGAAGCAGAACTTCGAGCTCTCCGGCGACACCTGCCGCCCGGTGCGCCAGGTGCTGCGCAGCCGCGACGCGCACTGCATCGAGGGCGCGATGCTCGCCGCCTGCGCGCTGTGGGTGCACGGCGAGCCGCCGCTGCTCATGGACATGCGCGCGGTGCGCGACTTCGACCACGTGGTGGCGCTGTTCCGCCGCCACGGCCGCTGGGGCGCGATCTCCAAGACCAACGGCATCGGCCTGCGCTCGCGCGACCCGGTGTACGGCAGCCTGCGCGAGCTCGCCATGTCGTATTTCCACGAGTACGCCAACCGCCGCGACCACAAGACGCTGCGCGAGTATTCGGTGCCCTACGACCTGCGCCGCCTGCCGCCCAGCGTCTGGGTGACCGGCGAGAAGAACGCGTGGGTGGTCGCCGAGGCGCTGGACGAGCTGCGCCACTTCCCGCTCGTCAACCGCCACCACCTGAAGGCGGTGCTGCGGCGCGACCCGTTCGAGCGCCGCGCGGGCACGCTGCTGCAGTACCGGCGCCCGCGCGCGCTGCTGGAGAAGCTCGCGCGGCTGAAGAAGAAGCGCCGAAAGTAGCCGCTACTTTTCTTCCACCTTGCCGATCTTTTCCAGCGCCTTGGCGAGGCGCGCCGCGTCGCGCTCCCAATAGGTGCGGAACGCGGGCGCGTCGAGGTAGTTCACCGGCGTCTGCACCTTCTCCATCTGCGCCTTGAACTCGGGCGAGGTGGCGGCCTCGCGCACCGCGGCGCGCAGCCGGTCGAGCACCGGGGAGGGCGTGGCGGCCGGCGCGAACACGCCCGACCAGATGTAGAACTCGGCGTCGTAGCCGAGCTCCTTGAAGGTCGGGATGTCGGGCAGCATCGGCAGGCGCTCGGTGCTCCAGCTCGCGAGCGCGCGCACCTTGCCTGCTTTCATCTGCGCGGCGGCCGGTCCCGGGCCCGAGGCGAGCGCGTGCACCTGGCCGCCGAGCAGCGCGGTGAGCGCCGGACCGCCGCCCTGGTAGGGCACGTGGAAGAGCTTGATGCCCGCCGCGTTGGCGAAAATCTCCATCGCCACGTGCAGCGTGCCGTACACGCCCGAGGACGAGTAGTTGATCTGGCCCGGATACGCCTTCGCGCTCGCGACGAATTCCTTCAGGTTGCTCCACGGGCTGTCGGCCGACACGATGAGCACGGTCGGATCGGCGGTGACCAGCGCGATCGGCGCGAAGTCCTTCATCTCGTAGGCCGGCGCGCGGCCCTGGATGCGGTCCGAGACCGGGAAGATCGAGATCGACGAGAGCGCCATCAGGATGGTGTAGCCGTCCGGCGCGCTCTTCGCCGCCGCCGCCATGCCGACCGCGCCGCCCGCACCGGTGCGGTTGGTCACCACCACCGGCTGCTTGAGCGTCTTCTCCATCTGCGCCGCGAGCGGCCGCCCGACGATGTCCGCCACCCCGCCGGGCGGGAACGGCACGATCATGGTGATCGGCTTCGACGGGTATTGCTGCGCGAAAACCGTGGCGGCGAAAGCCGCAGCGACCACGGCGAACAGTGCTCGTGACATACGTCTCCTCCTCGGGGCGCGAACTTACACCATGTTACAGATGTTGCACTTTATCGGTTCACTGGCGGCCGCCGGGCGCGTGAAATGCAGTGCGTACTTAACCTGGAAGGAGGCCGCAAATGATGAAGAAGATCGCAGTCCTCGCCGCCGCCCTCGCCGTATCGGCGCCCGCTTTCGCCGACCGTGGCCACGGCTACGGGCATGGGCACGCCTACGGTCATCGCACCGTGGTGGTCCAGCAGCCTCGCTACGTGGTCTACCGGCCCGCGCCGGTGGTGCGCCACGTGGTCTACCGCCCGGCGCCGCAACCGGTGGTCGTGTACCACCGCTCCGACGCCATCCTGCCGCTCCTCGCGGGCGCGGTGATCGGCGCGGCGATCGTGCACCACGCGGTAACGGGTTACTGAGGGGTGACTGAGCGGCTACTTGCGTCGAACCCGGGAGGCTGCGAGCGGCGAACCCTTCCCCGCGCCGCCTCGCCGCCTCCCGGCCGTTGTGCGCATGGAATTGGTGTAAGGTCCCAAGCGTTAGCTCGACCAAGGCCGGAACCGGATGAGGACCCCATGGATCGAAGGAAATTCCTGCTCGCGGCGGCCGCGCTGCCGCTCTGCGCGCACGCACAGCCGAAAAGCATGAAGGATATCCAGACCCTGCAGAACAACTGGAAGAGCTTCCTGCCCGCCGGGACGGCGAGCACGCCCTCGCCCAGCGAGCCGCTCAAGCTCTCCAAGGACGAGTGGCGCAAGCGCCTGCCGAACGACCTCTCCTACCGCGTGCTGCGCGAGGAGGCCACCGAGCGCGCCGGCACCAGCCCGCTGAACGAGGAGAAGCGCCCCGGCATCTTCGCCTGCGCCGGCTGCGGGCTGCCGCTCTTCACTTCCGAGATGAAGTTCGAATCGGGCACCGGCTGGCCGAGCTTCTTCACCACCATCCCGGGCGTGTTCGAACAGAAGAAGGACTTCTTCCTGATCTACCCGCGCACCGAGTACCACTGCAAGCGCTGCGGCGGGCACCACGGCCACGTGTTCGACGACGGCCCGCCGCCCACCAACCAGCGCTGGTGCAACAACGGCGCGGCGCTCACCTTCATCCCGAAGGACGGCGGCAAGGCGTAAAGCAAAGCAAAAAATGGGTCCGACCCTTTTCTGCGAAGAGGGTCCCGACCCTTATCCACCTATAATGGCCGCGCACTCGGCAAGGGAGGCTAAGTGCGCGCGCTGTCTGGAAAAATCTGGCCGCTGATCGTTTACGCGGGGTTGTTCAGCCTCGTGGTGAACGTGCTGCTGCTCGTCCCGCCGCTGTACATGCTGCAGCTCTTCGACCGCGTGATCTCCAGCCGCAGCGAGGAGACGCTGGTCATGCTCACGCTCGCCGCCGGCGTCGCGCTCGCGATGATGGCGCTGCTCGACGCGGTGCGTGCGCGCCTGTTCCTCGGCTGCGGCGTGGCGCTCGAGCGCAAGCTCGGGCCGCACGTGCTCGAAGCGCTGCTCGCGCAGATCAACCGCACGGGCGGCGCGGCGCAGGCCGCGGGGCTGCGCGACGTCGCCGCGCTGCGCGCTTTCTTCGTCGGCAGCCCGGTGCTCGCGCTGTTCGACGCGCCCTGGCTGCCGATCTTCCTCGCGCTCATCTGGCTGTTCCACCCCTTGCTCGGCGCGGTCGCGCTCGGCGGCGCGGCGGTGATGCTCGCGATCGCCGCGCTCAACGAGCGCTTCACACGCCGCACGCTTGAGCGCGCGCAGGAGGAAGCCCGGCGCGCCGGCCGTTTCGTCGAGGCTTCGCTGCGCAACGCGGAAGCCGTCAGCGCCCTCGGCATGCACGGCGCGGTCACCCGGCGCTGGCGCGCGCTGAACGACCGCATGATCGCCGAGCAGATCGACGGCACGACGCGCGGCAGCTCGTTCTCGGCACTCACCAAATTCGCGCGCCAGGCGATCCAGATGCTGATGCTCGGCACCGGCGCCTACCTGGTGATCACCCAGCGCGCCACTCCCGGCGTGATGCTCGCCGGCACCGTGGTGCTCGGCCGCGCGCTCGCGCCGGTCGAGATGCTGGTGGCGAGCTGGCGCCAGATCGTCGAAGCGCGCGCCGCCTGGAACCGGCTCGCGGCCTTGCTGGTCGCCGAGCCCGAGAGCGCCCGGCCGACCGAGCTGCCGGCGCCCGCGGGCGAGCTCAGTGTCGAGCGCGTGGTGTTCAAGCTCGCCGATGCGCAGCGCCCGGCGCTGCAGGGCGTGTCGTTCGCGCTGCGCGCCGGCGAGTCGCTCGGCCTGATCGGACCCACTGCGGCCGGCAAGTCGACGCTCGCGCGCCTGATCGTCGGCGTATGGCGTCCCGGGGCGGGCGCGGTGCGCCTGGACGGCGCCGACGTCGCCGCCTGGCCGCGCGAGCAGCTCGCGCGCCACGTCGGCTACCTGCCGCAGAGCGTGGAGCTTTTCCCCGGCACGGTGGCGGAGAACATCGCGCGCCTCGGCGAGCCCGATTCCGAGGCGGTGATCCGCGCGTCGCGCCGAGCGCACAGCCACGAGATGATCCTGCGCCTGCCCGAGGGCTACGACACGCAAGTGGGCGACGGCGGCGCGCGTCTCGCGCCGGGCCAGCGCCAGCGCATCGCGCTCGCGCGCGCGCTGTACGGCGAGCCGAAACTGGCCGTGCTCGACGAGCCGAACAGCGACCTCGACGTCGACGGCGAGCACGCGCTGCTGCAGGCGCTGCAGGAGCTGAAGCGCGATCGCGTCACGGTGGT
Source organism: Burkholderiales bacterium (assembly GCA_036379875.1). GTDB lineage: Bacteria > Pseudomonadota > Gammaproteobacteria > Burkholderiales > SG8-39 > SCGC-AG-212-J23. The sequence continues at coordinate 16,254 of DASVFV010000171.1, forward strand.
GGTGATCGCACACCGTCCGTCGCTGCTGGCGAGCGTCGACAAGCTGCTGGTGCTGAAGGACGGCGTCGCCGAGCTGTTCGGTCCGCGCGCCGAGATCATGGCGCGCGTGACGCGCGCGGTACCGGTCGCGAAAGGCGCGGCATGAGGGACATCGACCCCGGCATCGACGTCAAGCGCGTGGTCGGCGCCGGCCTGGCGGTGATCGCGCTCGGCGCCGGCGCGCTCGCCGCCTGGTCGTTCTCGGCGCCGCTCTCGGGCGCGATCATCGCGCCGGGCTTCGTCAAGGTGGAGATGAACCGCCAGGTGGTGCAGCACCAGGAGGGCGGCATCGTGAAGGAGATCCTGGTGCGCGACGGCCAGCGCGTGCGCCGCGGCGAGACCCTGATCGTGCTGGGCGACGTGCGCGTCGACTCGAGCGTGGACCTGCTGCGCACGCAGCTCGACGGCGAGCGCGCCAAGGCCGCGCGCCTCGAGGCCGAGCGGGCGCTGCTGGCCGAGCCGAAGTTTCCCGTCGCGCTCGACCGGACAAACCCCAAGGTCGCCGAGATCCTGCAGCGCGAGGCGTCGCTGTTCCGCGCACGCCGTGACGCGCTCGACAGCCAGATCGCGGTCCTGCGCAAGCAGATCCGCCAGTCCGAGGTGGAGGCCAAGGCGCTCGCCGACCAGATCGCGGCCGAGGAGCGCGCGCTCAGGCTGCAGAAGGACGAGCTCGCCGCCAACGAAGCGCTGGTCAAGCAGGGCTACGTGCAGAAGACGCGCATCCTCGCGCTCGAGCGCGCGGTCGCCGAGTACGAGGCGCGCTGGGGCGAGCACCGCGCCGAGCTCGCGAAGACGCAGCAGCGCGGCTCGGAGCTCGAGCTGCGCATCCTCGCGCAGCGCAACAGCTACGTGCAGAACGCGACCGACGAGCTGAAGGAGGCCACCACGCGCATCTTCGACCTCGAGGAGCGGCTGCGCCCGTCGCGCGACCAGGCCGAGCGCCAGCGCATCGCGGCGCCGTTCGACGGCGAGGTGGTCGGGCTGCGCGTGTTCACCGCGGGGGCAGTCATCGGGCCGCGCGAGGTGCTGATGGAGGTGGTGCCACAGCAGCAGGCGCTGGTGGTCGAGGCGCGCGTGCGTCCGGAGGACATCAACCATGTTCACGCCGGAAGCGGCGCTGACGTCAAGCTCACCGCGTTCAAGCGGCGCACCACGCCGCTTGTCGCGGGCAAGCTGACCTACGTCTCCGCCGACCGGCTGCAGGAACAGCCGGGCACGCCGCCCTACTATCTCGCGCGCATCGAGATCGAGGAGCGTGCGCTTGCCGAGGCCGGCGACCTGAAGCTGCAGGCCGGCATGCCGGCCGAGGTCTACATCCGTACCGACAGCCGCACCGCCGTGGACTACCTGGTCGCGCCGATCACCGACTACTTGCGGCGCGGGATGCGCGAGCCGCTCTAGCCGGTCACCCCGAGCTGCCGCAGGAACGGCAGCACGTCCGAATAGAACCGCTTCACCCGCTCTTCGAGCGGCGCGCCCTCTTGAGGCTCGCCCAACACACGACGCACGTACTCGAGCGCCTGCTCGGGCTCCGGCCGCGAGTGCAGCAGCACGCGATCGACCGCGCCGACCGGCACGCCGGAGCCGAGAACCGGCGAGGCGAGCCAGACGCCGCCCGGCGGCTCGGGGCGCTCGAGCACTGCCCGGTTGAAGCGCGCCGCCGCCATCCGCCGCGTCTCCTCGCCCGCCGCCGGCAGCGCCGGCCACACGTTGCCGAGCGCCGCCATGCCGAACAGGCCCTGGCGCAGCTTGTTGGCGTCGAAGCCGGCAAGCTCGGGCGCGCGGCCGAGCTCGGCGAAGGTCATCGGCGCGCGCGCGAGCGCGTCGAGCACCGGCGCGTAGGCCTCGGCCTGCAGCGTGACCTCGCCCGCGCCGGTCTTCTCAGAGAGGCTGCACGCCGCGCGCGGCCGGGCCAGCGCGAAGCGCATCGCCTGCAGGCTGCGCTCGAGCTCCGGGCGCGGCGCCTTCGCCGCGCCGCGGATGAAGACGTCGCGCCGGAACACGGTGCCGCGCGCGAAGTCCTTCACCGTCTCCGCGAGCGCCGGGTCGGCGATCTCGGCGACGATCGCCGCCAGCTCCGGGCGCAGCGCGAACTGGCTGAAGTTGTCGATGAAGTTGCCCGAACCGACGTAGGACAGACGCGCCTCTGCCATGTCGCGCGCGACGTCGGCATGGTAGAAGAGCGACCAGTTGTCGTTGTAGTACTCGTGCGCGAGGTAGCGCGCATCCAAGCGCGCGAAGGTCTCCAGGCGCTTGCCGGCAAGCGGGCTCGCCGCGAAGAACAATCCGCCCGCCTTCTGCAAGCGTGTGGCGAACTCGACCGATCGCTTGACGCGCTCGATGCGATCGCCCGCCTGGAGCTTGCCGTGCTCGAGCAGCAGGCGCTGCAGCGGCGCGACCTGCGCCAGGCCGGGCAGCGCGTTGTAGCTGACGTACACCAGCCCGCCGGGCTTCAGCCGCTGGCGGATGAACTCCAGGACGTGGCGCCGGTTCTCCTCGTTGATCCACGACCAGACGCCGTGGAACGCGATGAAGTCGGCCTCGGCGCGCTCGGCCGCGGCGAGGTCGGCGAAGCCCTGCTCGACGAAGCGCACGTTGCCGAGGCCCGCGGCCTCGGCCAGCCGGCGCGCGTTGCCGATATGCGTGGGGTTGAAGTCGACGCCGATGAATTGCGCGTGCGGATGCACCGCGCCCAGCAGCGCGGTGGTATAGCCGTTACCGCAGCCGAGCTCGTAGTAGGTGAAGGGCCGGTCGACGTCGACCGCGCGCAGGCCGGCGAACATCGCCACCAGGCGCAGCGCTGCCGGCGCCTGCTCCTTGTAGAAGCCCTCCGTGTAACCGACGTCGACGACGTAGCCGGCCGACCAGGGTTGCTCCATCTCGGCGCTAGTCTAAGCGCTAGAAAAAGGCGATGTCCCCGACGGGATCGTGGTCCCCGGCGAATCCGCTGGGCGCTCCGGTCTCGCTGTAGAGCTGGTGGCCGTAGCTCACCCCGGCATAGTCGAAGGTCAGCGAATTCACCGTGGCGTCGGACGTTTGCCAGCTCGAGACCAGCACGTCGGTGAACTTGAATTCGTCGATGATGCGGTGGCCTTCCTTGCCGCCCAGGGCGTACGCCTCCAGCTCCACGCTCTTGATGTGCTGCCCCTTGGCGAGCATCTCGGTCAGCTCCACCAGCTCGCTGCTCGAGCCGAGCACCGCCGAGAGATCCTGCAGGATCGCCGTGCCGGCGCCGCCTCCACCGCCGCCGATACCACCGCTCACGCTGTAACCCACGCTGTAGGAGCCGAGCTTGAGCCATTCGTTTGCCGCGCCCACGCCGTCGACGCGCAGGTAGAGCTCGAGGTCAGCGCCGACCACCGCCTCCTGCTCGCCTTTGATCGCGTCGGAGTTTGCCGCCGGGCCGGTGCTGCTGGCCGTGTTGGCTTGCACGTCGAAGGTCATGCCGGTTTCGCTGCCGACGCCGCCGTTCTCCGTGTACTCGACATGCGTGTGGCCCAGCTTGCTGAAGTTGAAGCTCACGTTGTGCGCTGCCGGCGAGTCGAATGCGCCCCCGGCCTGCTGCGAGGTCACCAGCGCGTCGTCGAACTTGAACTCGTCCACCAGGCGCAGGCCTTCCTTGCCGCCCGCGGCGTAGGCCTCGATTTCCACGAACTTGAAGTGCTTGCCGACCAGCCCGGCCTCGAACAGCTCCGCTGCCGCCGCGCTCGTGCCGAGGCTCACCGACACGTCCGTCACGTTGGCCTTGCCCGCGCCGCCGCCTCCGCCGCCGACCGTCCCGCTCTGCGACATGCCGAGCGAGAAGCTGTGCAGCTCCACCCAGTCGTTGGTCGCGCCGTCGACGCGCATGAAGTACTGCAGCGGCGTGCCCGGCGGAACTTCATCCGCCTGCGGCGCCTTGATCGCATTCGCCGCCGGGTCGAAGGCGCCGGTGAAGCCCTTGGCCGAGCCGTCCGCGCCGTAGATCTGGTGGCCGTACTCGACGCTGGCGTAGTTGAAGCTCAGCGAGTTGCTGGCGGCGTTGCCGGTGGTCCAGCTGCTTGCCAGCACGTCCTCGAACTTGAACTCGTCGACGATCTGCGGCCCGTCCTTGCCGCCGGCGGCGTACACCTCGAGTTCGAGGCCCTTGATGTGCTGCCCCTTGGCGAGCATCTCGGTCAGCTCCACCAGCTCGCTGCTCGAGC
>DASVFV010000172.1:0-53140 GCA_036379875.1 Burkholderiales bacterium
TTGCGGCTCGCCACTCTTCAGCCGCAGGGAGGTTCTTCCGGAGATCACTTCACTGCGCATCGGCACGCTCGACAACGCGCCGCCGATGAAGATCACCACCAATATCTGGACCGAGAGCGCGCGGCCGTGGGCGTACATCGACCCGCAGAGCAAGCAGTTCCCCGGTCAGCCTGACCCGCCAAAAGAACCATCAGGATGTGTCGGAGGTCTCGGGTGATCCGCGCGGTTTGCCGGTAACATCCCGCGCATGAAAGGGTTGGCCGTCCTCCTCCTCGCGCTCGCCGCGGGCTGCGCCAGCGCGCCGAACCGGGCCACCGTCGCGGCGTCCGGCTCGACGCGCCCAACCGCGCAGCTCGGCGACCAGGCCGCGGGCTATGCCATGACCATGGTCGGCAAGCCGTACAAATACGGCGGCTCGAGTCCGTCGGGCTTCGACTGCAGCGGGCTCGTGATGTACAGCTACCGGCAGGCCGGGCTGGCGCTGCCGCACAGCACCGACAAGCAGCGCGCCACCTCGCGCCCGGTCAAGGTCGCCGAGCTGCGGCGCGGCGATCTCCTGTTCTTCAACCAGGAAGGCAAGAAGCACGGCCACGTCGGCATCTACGTCGGCGGCGGCAAGTTCGTGCACGCGCCCTCGTCGGGCAAGTCGGTGCGCAGCGACCGGCTCGACAGCGCCTACTGGAAGAAGCACCTCACCGAGGCGCGGCGCATCTGACCTGATTGGCAGTCAAGCTCAACCACACCATCGTGCACTCCAAGGATCCGCGCGAGTCGGCGGATTTCCTCGCCGGGGTGCTCGGGCTGCCGGCGCCGAAGCGCTTCGGGCCGTTTCTTGACGTCGATGTCAGCAACGAGGTGACGCTCGCGTTCCTGGACGCCGAGGACATGGAGATCCAGGTGCAGCACTATGCATTCCTGGTGAGCGACGCGGAGTTTGACGAGATTTTCGGCCGCATCCGCGCGCGCGGCCTCAGGTACTGGGCCGATCCGGGGCGCACCGAGGAAGGGCGCATCAACCATCACTTCGGCGGGCGCGGCGTGTACTTCCAGGATCCGAGCGGCCACCTGCTCGAGATCATCACGCGCCCGTACGGCGAGTTCCCGAAGGGTTAGACTTTTCAGCCTTCGACCCCCCATCCAGGAGATCCGCATGTCCCGCTTTGCCCTTGCACTGTTATTCGCGGCGTCGAGCGCCTTCGCGCAGACCGCGACACAGACCTATGAACCGAGCGTCGGCCAGGAAGGCAAGGACGTGGTCTGGGTGCCGACCCCGCAGGCGGTGGTGAACAAGATGCTCGACATGGCCAAGGTGACCAAGGACGACTTCGTCATGGATCTCGGCTCGGGCGACGGGCGCACCGTGATCACTGCCGCCAAGCGCGGCGCGCGCGCGGTGGGCATCGAGTACAACCCGCAGATGGTCGAGCTCTCCAAGCGCAACGCCGAGAAGGAAGGCGTGAGCGAGCGTGCGCAGTTCATGAAGGCCGATCTCTTCGAGACCGACCTCTCGAAGGCCACCGTGATCACCATGTTCCTGCTGCCGGACATCAACCTCAAGCTGCGCCCGAAGATCCTGAACCTCAAGCCGGGCACGCGCATCGTCTCGAACACCTTCACCATGGGCGACTGGCACGCCGACCAGACCTCCGAGCTCAATGCGAGCGGTGGCTGCGAGAACTCGTGGTGCACGGCGCTGCTGTGGATCGTGCCGGCGAAAGTCGGCGGCACCTACAAGACCCCGCAGGGCGAAGTGACGCTCAAGCAGCAGTTCCAGATGCTGTCGGGCCAGATGCGCGCCGACGGCAAGACCTACGCGCTGAAAGGCAAGGTGAACGGCGAGGAAATCACCTTCAGCGCCGGCGGCAAGCAGTACAAGGGCCGCCTGAACGGCAAGCAACTCGAACTTAAGTCGTAACCCGAATTCGGGGTCAGGGCCACGAATTGTTTACGCGTACGCGGGAACGATTTATGGCCCTGGCCCCGAATTAGGTTCGGAGTTAGGGCTCCGTCCCCGAATTACTTGCGGAGGAAAGCGCGCACCACCGGCACCGCGACCGCGAGGATCGCGAGCGCCATCAGCACGGCGGAGATCGGCCGGGTGAAGAAGATGCCGATCCCGGCATCGGAGATGATGAGCGACTGGCGCAGCGCGCGCTCCGCCAGCGGCCCGAGCACCAGCGCGAGCACCAGCGCGGCGGGCGAGTAGCCGAGCTTCTTCATGAAGTAGCCGACCACGCCGAACACCAGCATCTGGCCGACGTCCCAGAGGTTGTTCTTCAGCGAATAGGCGCCGGTCACGCAGAACACCACGATGAGCGGCATCAGGATGCTGTAGGGGATGCGCACCGCGCGCACGAACAGCGGGATGAACAGCGTCGACAGGATGAGCAGCAGGATGTTGGCGATGTATTGCGAGGCGATCAGGCCCCACACGAACTGCGGGTTCTTCTCGAACAGCATCGGCCCGGGGCGCAGGCCCCACATCATCAGGCCGCCGAGCATGATCGCGGTGGTCGCCGAGCCGGGAATTCCCAGCGTGAGCATCGGCACCATCGCGGCCGTGGCGGCGGCGTTGTTCGCCGACTCGGGGCCGGCCACGCCCTTGATCTCGCCCTTGCCGAACTTCTCCGGCTCGTCCGACACTTTCTTCTCGACGGTGTAGGCCATGAACGAGGCCACCGTCGGTCCGGCGCCGGGCAGCGTGCCGACCAGGAAGCCCATCAGCGTGCCGCGCGCGATCGACCACTTGGTGCGCGCGAAATCCGCCGCGCTCGGCAGCACGTCCCTGAGGCGCAAGCTCGCCTTCACCTGGCTCGCGCCCTTCTGCTCCGCGCCGGCCAGCACCTCGCCCAACCCAAACAGGCCGATCGCCACCGGCAGGAAGTCCACGCCGTCCATCATCTCCGGGATGCCGAAGCCGTAGCGCGGCTCGCCCGCCACGATGTCGAAGCCCACCATCGCCAGCATCAGCCCGAGCACCATGCTGATGTAGCCCTTGAGCGGCTCGTCGCCGGCGAGCAGCGTGACCGTGGTGAGGCCGAGCAGCATGAGCGCGAAGGTCTCGGGCGGCCCGAAGGAGAGCGACCAGCGCGCGAGCAGCGGCGAGACCAGCATGAGCAGCACCACGCCGATGGTGCCGGCGATGAACGAGCCGATCGCGGCGATGCCGAGCGCGGGTCCGGCGCGGCCCTGCAGCGCCATCTGGTAGCCGTCCAGGCAGGTGACCACCGAGGCCGACTCGCCGGGCGTGTTGATCAGCACCGCGGTGATGGTGCCGCCGTACATGGTGCCGGCGTACAGCGCGGCGAGCATGATGATCCCCGAGGTGGGATCCATGCCGAAGGTGAGCGGCAGCAGCATCGCCACGCCGGAAGGCGGGCCGACGCCGGGCAGCGCGCCGATCAGGATGCCGACCAGCACGCCGGCCACCGCCATCACCACGTTGAACGGCGTGAAGGCGATGCCGAACCCCATGCCGAGGTGCGTCAGGAAGTCCAGATCATTCCCTCGGGGAACGGCACGCGCAGCCAGTGCACGAACACCAGCCAGTTGAAGAAAGCCGCGCCGAGCGCGATGGCGGCGGTCACCCACCAGCGGTGGCGGCCGAGATAGCGCACCAGGACGAGCAGGTAGAGCGCGGTGCCGATCACCATGCCGAGCACGTTGAGCAGCGCGACGAACAGCACCGTCATGCCGAGCACCACCAGCATGTCGCGCAGCCCTTCGCCGCGCGGCAGCCAGGACGCGCCCGGGTACGGATTGCGCAGCGACTTGACCAGGAATAGCAGCGCCAGCACGCCCATCACCAGGCCGAGCCAGAACGGCATGAAGGCCGGGCCGGGCCCGCCCGGCCCCCACCACGCGTAGTTCTTCAGCGCGCCGGCCGCGAAGGCGACCGCGAACGCCAGCAGCAGGACCGCGGTGACGCGGTCGGCGCTACGCACTCGCGCTACTTCTGCGAAGCCTTCAAGCCCTTCAGCGCCTCGGCGTACTTGCTGTTCAGGCTGTCGAGGTACTTCATGGCGCGATCGCCGGTCCAGTCGGTGGGCGTGAGCAGGTTGCGCTTGATGTACTCGTTCTGCCACTTGTCGGTCTTCACCACCTTGCGCAGGGTGTCCTGCCACCACTTGACCGCCGCCGGGTCCATGTTGGCCGGGCCGACCACGCCGCGCATCTGCTCCCAGTAGAACTTGTAGCCCTTCTCGGCGAAGGTGGGCACGTCGGCCGCGTCCTTCAGGCGCTTCTGCGCCGCGACCGCCAGGTTGCGCGCGGTCTTGGCCTCGATCTGCGTGACGATCTCGTTCGGGTTCTCGACCGCGGCGTCGATGTGGCCGCCCATCAGCGCGGCGGTCACCTCGCCGCCGGAGTTGAACGGCACGTACTTGAGCTGGATGCCCGCCGCCTTCTCGAAGAGGTAGGTGAAGATGTGGTCCTCGGTGAAGGTCGCGGTGCCGCCGACCGTGAGGCCGCCCGGCTTCGCCTTCGCCGCCTTCACGAAGTCGTCGATGGTCTTGTACTGCGAGTCGGCCTTCACCGAGAGCATCAGCTCGTCGATGGCGACGATCATCAGCACGGTCATCGCGTCGCGGTGGTTGCCCGGCAGGCGGCCCTCGATCTTGCCCGACACGATCATCGGCGTGGCGCCGGCGATCACGTGCGAGTCGCCCTTCTTGTTGATCAGGTAGTTGTAGCCGATCGCGCCCGAGCCGCCGGCGCGGTTGTTGACGTTGAGCGGCACCGGCGACCATTTGTTCTCGTCGATGATGCCGGTGATCATGCGCATCAGGTTGTCGGTGCCGCCGCCGGGCGCGTAGGGCACCACGACTTCGACGGTCTTCGACGGGTACTTGCCCTTGCCTTGCGCGGCGGCGAACGGCGAAAGCGCGAGCAACAGCGCGGCCAACACGATTCTCAGCATGCGATCCTCCTCCTAGAAGATGACCCGATGTTAGCATCAGAGCATGACCACCCAAGCCACCGAAGAAGCCCTCGTTTCGCGTGACGGCGCGATCGTCACCCTGACTTTCAACCGCCCCGAGGCGCGCAACGCCATGACCTGGGGCATGTACCAGCGCCTCTACGAGGTGTGCGAGGAGGTGGACGCCGACGACTCGATCCGCGTGCTGGTCCTGAAGGGCGCGGGGGGCAAGGCGTTCGTGGCCGGCACCGATATCAGCCAGTTCACCAAGTTCAAGGGCGCCGAGGACGGGCTGAAGTACGAGCGCGACGGCGACAAGCGCTCCGGCCGCCTCTCGAAGGTGAAGAAGCCGGTGATCGCGCAGATCGAGGGCGTGTGCGTGGGCGGCGGGTTCGGCATCGCTGCCGCGGCGGACATCCGCATCGGCACTCCGGACTCGCGCTTCGGCCTGCCGATCGCGCGTACCCTGGGCAACTGCCTCTCGATGAACAACTACGCCGCGTTCATGGAAGTGATCGGAGCCTCGCGCCTGAAGGAGATGGTGTTCCAGGCGCGGCTCATGGGCGCCGACGAAGCGCTGACCGCGGGTTTTCTCCACCAGATCGTTCCGGCCGCGGAGATCGAGAAAGCGGTGAAAGACGCGGCGGCCAAGGTGGCCTCGCATGCCCCCATCACGCTGTGGGCGACCAAGGAAGCGGTGCGGCGCATCCAGGCCGCGCGCCAGCTACCCGACGGCGACGACATCGTCGCGAAGGTCTACGGCAGCGAGGACTTCAAAGAAGGGGTGCGCGCCTTCGTGGAGAAGCGCACGCCGAAGTGGACCGGCAAGTAACCTAGTAGCTGAGCTGCGAGAGGCAGCTCTTGATGTCCTGCTCGAAAGCGCGCGTCACCGCCGCGACGATGTCGCGCTGCGCGCCCGACAGCAGTCTTCCGGCCTCGCACACCACCACGTAGGCGTCAGCCTTCGGCTTGAAGCCGCGCACCGTGCCCTCGCCCGCCGCGCCGCGCACGCTCACGCCGATGCGGGTGGTGCAACCGACCACGTCGGCGCCCTGCATCACGCGGTACGCGTTCACATTCAGATAGAGATACGGGTCCGCGGGGTTCTTGGACACCGCGATGTTGTGGCTCTTCAGCGTGCGGGTCGCCACTGCCTCGATCGCCGGCACGCCGAGGCCGCACGCCGCAGCTTCCTTGACCACGCCGTCGACGACGATGCGCAACGCGGGCTTGTCCTGGGCGAGCGCACCGGCCGCGAACAGCGCCAGGAAAAGGCCCAGCTTCATGAAGGCAGGTATTTGCCGCCCTCGAGGACGGTCTTCATCGCGGCCGGCAAGCCCATGACCGCGGAAGTCTTGGTGATGTAGCCGCGCGCGCCGGCTTCCAGGCAGGCCTTGATGCGCTCGCGGTCCTCGTTCGCCGAAACCACCAGCACCGGAATGGCGGGGAAAGCGGTGCGGAAGCGCATCAGCGCGTCGATGCCGGTGCAGGTCGGCAGCGACAGATCGAGGAGCACGAGGTCGAGCGGATGACCCTGGGCGATCTGGATCGCCTCGGGCAGGTCGACCGCCATGTGCACGCGCGCGCCGTCGAACGTCTTGCGCACGCTCGCGGCGTACACCTGGATCGTCAGCGCCTGGTCGTCGACAAGCAACACTTCCATGAGGTGACTTTGGAGAACTCCCCCCCGAGTGACCGTCCGGTTATCCCGTCTTTACCTTCTTTTGCACCGGACCACGAGTATAGGAGGACAGGCTGTGGCGAAAAAGACGCACGAAGGCCACCGCGGCGGTGGCTTGCTCCCGCCGGGTGACCTGTTCAGCGGATGGAACTACTTGCCGCTGCCGGTGCTGCCGCTCGAGCCGCCGGGCGAGCTCGGCGACTTCTTCTGCGGCTGCGAGGTCGAGCCGCTGGAGCTGCCGGTCCCCGCCGAGCCGCTCGAAGTCGAGCTGCCGGAGGCCGCGGTGCTGCCGTTACCCGCAGGGCGGTCGCAGGCGCTGAGGAAGCCAGCGAGGGCGAGCGCGGTGACGATGGAGAGGATTCGTTTCATGGGGCGTGCGTCTCCTTTCAGCCCGGTGCGATGCAACAAACGCGCCGAGCCCTAGCTGCGCAGCACCCTCCCGGCGGCCGCGCCGGTGAGCGCGCCCTTTTCCCACGTCGGCTCGCCGTTTACGAGCGTCATCTCGATTCCGCGCGAGCGCTTCACCAGGCGCTTCGCGCCGCCGGGCAGGTCGTAGAGGCGCTCGGGGCGTCCCGCCGCCCCGACAGTCGCGGGGTCGAAAATGACAATGTCCGCCGCCATTCCGGGCACCAGCCTGCCGCGCTCGCGGATGCCGAAGAAATCGGCCGGGTCCGAAGTCATGCGCCGCACCGCCTCTTCCAGAGAGAGCACATTGCGCTCGCGCACCCAGGTGCCGAGCACGTAGCTCGGATAGCCCGAGTCGCACAGCATGTCGAGGTGCGCGCCGCCGTCGCCCAGGCCGAGCAGCACGCTGCGGTCGTTGAGCAGCTCGCTCATGCGGTCGATGCGCGTGTTCCACGACTGCACGGTGAACTCGTTCTCGAGATCATCCTCGAGCGTGACGTCGAGCAGCGCGTCGATGCCGTCCACGCCGCGCTCGGCGGCGAGCTCCGCCACGGTTCTGCCTTCGTACTTCTTCAATTGCGGAGATTGAACTTCGTGAACCGTGATGCGGTTCCAGTCCGCGAACGACGCGGGCCGCTTCAGGTCTTCCCGGAATGCAGTTCGAAAAGCCGGATCGCGATACACCGCGCGCTGCGCTTCCTTCGAAGTGTCCTCGAACAGCCGCTTCCACGACGGGAAGGCGCCGAACGCGAAGGGCTTGCGCATGGTGAGCTCGCGCGTGAGGGGCAGCGGCGAGGTCTGCGGGCGCGCGCCGCGCGCGATCATCGGCCGCAGGTTCTTCATGGTGGTGCGCAGCGCCTCGGGCAGGTCGTCGCGGTCAAAGAGCGCGATCAGCGTCACCGGCCGGCGGCTCTCCTCGAGCATGAAGTCGAGCAGCTCGAGCTCGGCCGGCTCGAGCACCGCGATCTGGCGCGTCATCGCGAACTCGATCGCGCCCTTGCCGCGCTCGCGCAGCGCGTTGCAGTAGGCCTTCAGCTCCTCGCGGCTCGCGTTGCGGCACGCGAGCGGCCGCGCGCCGTAGCCCATGTGCTGGTTGAGCAGCGTGCTGGTCCAGCCGAACGCGCCCGCGTCGATGGCTTCTCCCAACAAATCCGCAATCCTTCCCGTCTCTTCAGGCGAAGCAGATCTTTCCATCGAAGCTTCGCCCATGACGTAATGGCGAAACGGCGTCAACGGAGCGAGGAAAGCCAGATTCAGCGACGGCTTGCGGCGTGCCGCGGCGTCCATGTACTGCGGAAAAGTTTCCCAGTCCCAGGTGATGCCGGCGTTCAGCACCTCGAACGGGATCGCCTCCACGTTGACCAGGTCGCGCATCGCGATCTCGCGCGCGGCCGGACGGCACGGCGCGATGCCCACGCCGCAGTTGCCCATCACCACGCTCGTCACGCCGTGCCAGCTCGACGGCGTGGTCGCGCCGTCCCAGCAGATCTGCGCGTCGTAGTGCGTGTGCGGATCGATGAATCCCGGCGCGACGACGAGGTCTTTCGCGTCGATCACGCGCTTTGCCGGACCAGGCTGCACGATCTTGCCGTTTGCGACGCCGACGTCTGCGCGCCGCGCCGGCGCACCCGTGCCATCGATCACCGTTCCGCCGCGAATCAGGATGTCGTTCATAGCGGTAAATTTTATCTATAGCAGTTTGCACGATACCGCGTGCGCTGGGTGGCTGGTAGCATGCGCGCCTTCCTGATGAAACACGATACGTCCGGCGAGCAGTCGTGGCGTGAGCTTCTCGCGTCCCCGGCGCGCGCTTCTCACATTTTGCAGCTCTATGACGGCGATGAGTTCCTCGCCGCCGCGGTGGCGCATTTCGCCGCCGAGGGGCTGAAGCGCGGCGACGCGGTGCTGCTCACCCCGGCGCGCGAGCATGCGCAGGCCATCCGCGGCGCGCTGCGCGCGCTCGACGTCGACGCGGGGAGCGCGACGCGCAGCGGCCAGCTCGTGCTCGGCGACGTCGACCGGGCGCTGAGCGCGGTGGTGGTGAACGGCGTGCTCGAGCCGGAGCGCTTCAATGCCACTGCCGGCGCCGCGCTCGAGCTCGCGCTCGGCGACCCGCGCTTCGGCGGCGTGCGCTGGTGGGGCGAAATGACCACCACCCTGTGGCGGCGCGGCCTGCATGCCCCGGGGATGGAAGCCGAGCGCCTTGCGGACGCCGCGGCCAAGAAGTACGGCGCCACGGTGTTCTGCTCCTACCAGTGCGACGGCTACGACGCGAAGGGCTACGACGCCACGTTGCACGAGCTGTGCGGCCTGCACAGCCACTTGATCCCGGCCGAGGATTACGCCGCCCACCGCCTCGCGGTGAACCAGGCGATCGCCGAAGTGGTCGGCGAGCTGAAGGGTGCGCTGCTGCATTCGCTCGCGGCGTGGCAGGGCCTCGGCTGCCATTTGCCCGCCTCCCAGGCCCTGCTCTTCTGGCTGCGCGAGACCATGCCCGAGCGCTTCGACGCGGTGCTCGAGCGCGCGCGTCACTACGCCAAGGACGTGTCGCCATGATGACCGACTGCGGCCTGCCCGGCATCACCCGGATCCCCTACGGGGTCCATATGTGCACTTTCTACAGGACGCGCGAGGAGCTCGCCGCGACGCTGGTGCCGTACTTCGTCGCCGGGCTGCGCGCGAACGAGCGCTGCATCTGGATCACGGCCGAGCCGCTGCTCGCGCACGACGCGCTGGCCGCGCTGCGCGACGCCGGCTTCGACGCCGCCCCGTATCTCGAGCGCGGCGCGCTCCTGATTCGCAATTTCAGCGACTGGTACGCGCAAGCGGGCCGGCTGAAGGGCATCGACGTAGTGCGGATGTGGCTCGAAGAGGAAGCGCGCGCGCTCGCCGCAGGCTACACGGGCCTGCGCATCACCGGCAACGTCACCTTCCTCGATAGCGGCGACGATTGGAGGGTATTCATGGACTACGAGGAGCTCGTCAACCGCTCTTTCGCCGGCCGGCACATCGTTACGTTGTGCACGTACCAGCACGGCCAGCATCGGGGCGGCTGCGCCGCGGCCGAGGTCTACGACGTCATGCAGCGCCACAATTGCACCCTCGATCGCCCCGACGAGGGCTGGCAGATCCTGACCTAGTCTTGGTAATGTCGGCGGCTCGCCATGGCGGGTGCCGATTTCGAGTCGATCTATCGCGCCGAGTCGCGCCGCGTGTTCGCCACGCTGGTGCGCCTGCTGGGCGACTTCGACCTCGCCGAGGAGGCGCTGTCGGAAGCGTTTCGCGCCGCGCTCGAGCAATGGCCGAAGGAAGGGCTGCCCGCCAACCCGCGCGCCTGGCTGGTCTCGGCCGGGCGTTTCAAGATGATCGACGCGATCCGGCGGCAAAGCCGCTTCTCGCATGTCGAGCAGGAGGACCTCGAAGCCGTTCCCGCGGAAGAAATCCAAACCAACGACATCGAGGACGACCGCCTGCGCCTCATCTTCACCTGCTGCCATCCGGCGCTCGCCGCCGACGCGCAGGTCGCGCTCACGCTGCGCGAGGTGTGCGGCCTGAAGACCGAGGAAATCGCGCACGCGTTCCTCACGCCGGCGCCCACGCTCGCGCAGCGCATCGTGCGCGCGAAGACCAAGATCCGCGACGCGCGCATCCCGTACGAGGTGCCGGCCGGCCCCGAGCTCGCCGAGCGCCTCGAGCAGGTGCTGCGCGTGATCTACCTGGTGTTCAACGAGGGCTACTCGGCCTCGTCGGGCGGCTCGGTGACGCGCGCCGAGCTCTCGCTCGAGGCGATCCGCGTCGGGCGCCTGCTCGTGCAGCTGCTGCCGGAGCCCGAAGCGATCGGCCTGCTCGCGCTCATGCTGATCCAGGAATCGCGCCGCGCCGCGCGCGCCACGCCCTCCGGCGAGATCGTGCTGCTCGAGGACCAGGACCGCCGCCTGTGGGACCGCGAGATGATCGCGGAAGGCGTCGCGCTCACCACGCAGGCGCTGCGCACGCGCATGTTCGGACCCTACTGCCTGCAGGCCGCGATCGCGGCGGTGCACGCGGAGGCGCCGAGCGCGAAGGAAACCGACTGGAGCGAGATCATCGGCCTCTACGACGTGCTGGCGCGCCTCGACCCGTCACCGATCATCGCGCTCAACCGCGCAGTGGCGCTGGCGATGCGCGATGGGCCGGAAGTGGCTTTGCCCGAAGTGAATCGCTTATTGAAAGAGCTGAGCGGCTACCACTTGGCCCATGCGGTTCACGCCGACCTGTGCCGGCGCCTGGGCCGGACCAAGGAAGCCCTCGCCTCGTACCGCAAGGCGCTCGCGCTCTCGCGCCAGGAGCCCGAGCGGCGCTTCCTCGAGCGACGCATCAAGGAGCTGGCATGAAAGCGACGATCGAAAAGGCGCTCGCCGTACAGCTGCTGCGCGAAGACCGCGAGCACGACACGGAATTCGTCACCATCTCCTACTGGGAGAGCGTGCCGGCGATGTCGCGCTACGCGGGCCCGGATCCGACCCGCATCCACCACCTCGAAAAGGACCCGGATTACCTGCTCGAGCTGCCGGAGGCAGTCCAGGTCCTGCGCATTGTCGAAAAAGGCGCAGCCCGTTCGACTAGCGGGTAAGGAGGCCCAAAGCCATGATCAAGCCCAGCAGAATCAAGACCTTCCTCTGGTTCGACGGCCAGGCCGAGCAGGCCGCGAAGTTCTACACCTCGATCTTCAAGGAATCGAAGATCGGCAGCGTCTCGCGCTATCCCGAGGGCAGCCCGGGTCCGGCCGGCACGGTCATGACGGTCGCGTTCGAGATCGAGGGGCAGCCGTTCGTAGCGCTGAACGGCGGGCCGCAGTTCAAGTTCACCGAGGCGGTGTCGTTCATGGTCGAGTGCAAGGACCAGGCGGAGATCGACTACTACTGGGACCAGTTGCTCGCCGGCGGCGGCAAGCCGGTGCAGTGCGGCTGGCTGAAGGACAGGTTCGGCCTGTCGTGGCAGGTCGCGCCCGCCAACTTCGAGAAGCTCTACAGCAACCCGAAGACCGCGCCGCGCGTGATGCAGGCGATGATGAAGATGGTGAAGCTCGACATGCGCAAGCTCGAGGAGGCCGCCAGGTGAAGGTGCGGGTCAATTGCTTCGCCATCTCGCTCGATGGCTATGGCGCGGGGCCGGATCAAAGCCTGAAGAACCCGCTCGGCGTCGGCGGCGAGAACCTGCACAAGTGGTTCGTGCCGACGCGAACGTTCCAGGCCATGCTGCTCGGCAAGCAGGGCGGCAAGACCGGCGTGGACGACGACTTCGCGCGCCGCGGCATCGAGAACCTCGGCGCGTGGATCCTCGGCCGCAACATGTTCAGCCCGAGCCGCGGCGACTGGCCCGACGACGGCTGGAAAGGCTGGTGGGGCGACAACCCGCCCTACCATGTGCCGGTGTTCGTGCTCACGCATCACGCGCGCAAATCCATCGAGATGGCCGGCGGCACCACGTTTCACTTCGTCACCGGCGGCATCGAGGAAGCGCTGCGGCGCGCGCGGGAAGCGGCCGGAGCGAAGGATGTGCGCATCGGCGGCGGAGTCTCGACCGTGCGCCAGTACCTACGCGCCGGCCTGGTGGACGAAATGCACTTCGCCATCTCGCCCATCCTGCTCGGCTCGGGCGAGCACCTGCTGTCCGGCCTGGACCTGCCGGCGCTCGGCTACCACGTCCGGGAGCAGGTCGCTTCGCAGGATGCAACGCACGTGGTTGTCGAAAAGCGGTCCTCCCGTTCGACCAAGGGATGAAAGGAGATCGACGATGAACATCACCGTTCAAACCGTAGTGAAGGCCGGCCTGCACGACGTCTGGGCGGCCTGGAACGATCCCGCGGCCATCAAGCAGTGGAACGCGGCCTCGGCGGACTGGCACACCACCGCGAGCAGCGTCGACCTGCGCGAGGGCGGCCGGTTTTCCGCGCGCATGGAGGCGAAGGACGGCAGCTTCGGCTTCGACTTCGAGGGCACCTACACCCGCATCGCGCCGCACCGGCTGATCGAGTACCGCATTGCCGACGGCCGCGCGGTGAAGGTGGAATTCGCCGAGCAGCCCGGCGGCGTGCTGGTGCGCGAGACCTTCGAGGCCGAGGGCCAGAACACGCTCGAGCTGCAGCGCGAGGGCTGGCAGTCGATCCTCGACAGCTTCGCGCGCCACGTGGAAAAGGAGGCGTCGTGAAATTCATGATTCTCGTCAAGGCGACCGGGGACTCCGAGGCCGGCAAGATGCCGAGCGAAAAGCTGCTCGCCGAGATGATCGGCTTCCACGAGGAGATGGCGAAGGCCGGCATCCTCGTCGATGGCGCGGGCCTGCGCGCGAGCAGGAACGGCTGGCGCATCCAGTACGGCAAGAACGGCAAGCGCACGCTGGTCGATGGCCCGTTCACCGAGACCAAGGAGCTGGTCGCCGGCTACACCGTGATCAACGTGAAGTCGCGCGAGGAAGCGATCGCGTGGACCAAGCGCTTTCCCAACCCGTCGCTCGACGGCGGCGAGGCCGAGATCGAGGTGCGCCCTTTCTTCGAGCTCGAGGACTTCGGCGACAGCCCCGCGACCGAGAAAGCGCGCAAGATCGGACTGCAAAAGTAAGGAGACGGCAATGGCGACCCCCTATCTTTTCTTCAACGGCAAATGCGACGAGGCGCTCGAGTTCTATCGCAAGGCACTCGGCGCCGAGATCCAGATGAAGATGCGCTTCAAGGACAGCCCCGACCAGCAGCACGTGCCCCCCGGCCTCGGCGACAAGGTGATGCACGCCTCCATGAGCGTGGGCGGCAGCGCGGTGATGGCGTCCGACGGCATGGAGTCCGGCGCGCCGCGCTTCCAGGGCTTCTCGCTCACCTACAACGCGGAGGACGAGACCGACGCGAAGCGGCGCTTCGAGGCGCTCGCCGCAAACGGCGGCACCGTGGAGATGCCGTTCGGCGAGACCTTCTTCGCCAAGGCGTTCGGCGGAGTGCGGGACCGCTTCGGCGTGTCGTGGATGATCATCGCGGGAGCGAAGAACCCGTGAAGTACCTCTGCCTCGTTTACGGCGAAGAACAGAAGATGCGCGAAGTGGACGACCTGCACTGCCTTGCGTTCGACCAGTCGGTGCGCAAGAGCGGCCACTGCGTCGCGTCGGAAGCGCTGCAGCCGGTCGCCACCGCGACCACGGTGCGCGTGCGCAACGGCAAGATCGCGGTCACCGACGGCCCGTTCGCCGAGACCAAGGAATGCCTCGCGGGCTTCTACATGATCGATGCGAAGGACCTGAACGAGGCGATCCAACTCGCGGCGAAGATCCCGCCGGCGCAGATCGGCTCGATCGAGATCCGGCCCATCCGCCCGATCCGCGAGGCGCCGAACGCGCACCGCAAGTAATTCGGGGACGGAGCCCTAACTACTTCGGGGACGGAGCCCTAACTCCGATATCTCCGCTCCCGCTATGGGAGTAGGGCTCCGTCCCCGAATCAGGAAGCGGCGATCTCGGACACGCGCCTGAGGTCGGCGGGCTTGGTGATGTGCTCGTCGAAGCCGGCCTCGTGGGTGCGCGCCACGTCGGCGGGCTGGCCCATGCCGGTGAGGGCGATGAGGCGCGCGTGGCGCCCCCACGGCGTGACGCGCAGGCGGCGCGCCACCTCGGTGCCGTCCATGCGCGGCATGTTCAAGTCGATGAACGCGACGTCGGGATGCAGGACCTCGGCGATGCGCAGCGCCGCCTCGCCGTCGAGCGCGCTCTCCACGCGGTGGCCGTCCAGGCGCAGGTAGGCGGCGAGGGTCTGCGCGGCGTCGACGTTGTCGTCCACCACCAGCACGCGGCGGCGCGACGGCGGCGCGTCCGGCGGCGCTTCGACCGGCGCGGCGGGCTGCTCGGCCGCCTGCGCGGGCGCGAGCGGCAGCACGACGAGGAATTCGGTGCCCTTTCCCGGCCCCGGGCTGCGCGCCAGGATCTCGCCGCCGTGGCGGCGCACGATCGAGCGCGCGAGGGTGAGCCCGAGGCCGAGCCCGCCCGCGGTGCCGCCGGGCGAGAGCTGCACGAACATTTCGAAGATCTCGGGCAGGCGCTCGGGCGCGATGCCCACGCCGTTGTCGGCCACGCGAATCACCGCCTTGCCCTCCTCGGCGCGTGCGGAGAGCTCGATGCGCCCGCTCGGCGGGGTGAACTTGGCCGCGTTGTTGAGCAGGTTCGACACCACCTGCGCGAGGCGCATGATGTCGCCTTCCACCCAGAGCGGCTGCTCGGGATAGCGCACGATGAGCTGGTGGCCCTGCGCGTCGAGGTTGGGCTTCGCCGTGTCCACCGCGGTGCGCAGCACCGCCTCGAGCGGCAGGCGCTCGGTGCGCAGCTCGAGCTTGCCGCGGTCGATGCGCGACACGTCGAGCAGGTCGTCGATCAGGCGCGAGAGCTGCGCGATCTGGCGCTCCATCATGTCGTGCGTCTCCACCGTGTCCTCGTCGCGGTGCTTGAGGCGCAGCAGCGCCACCCCGGTGCGCAGCGGCGCGAGCGGGTTGCGCAGCTCGTGCGACAGCACGGCGAGGAAGCGGCTCTTGTTCTCGTCGGCGCGCTGCAGCTCGCGCGCGCGCACCTTGAGCTCGGCCTCGGACGCGCGGTAGCGGTCGCGCGCGCGGCGCATCGCCTCGCCGAGCACGATGATGAGCGCGCAGGAGAGCGTGAACACGCCGAGCGCGAGCGCGTCCGCCACGCCGTGGATCGACACCCGCCCGTCGAGCGAGATGTAGCGCACGTTGATGATCGCGTAGCCGAGCACCATGGCGAGCACCGCCGGCCCGAGGCCGCCGAACCAGACCGCGATCGCCACCGCGCCGAACAGCGTCGCGGAGGCCGCGTCCCCGCCCAGCCACGGGTCGAGGAACCAGCGCAGGAACACCGCCGCGAACGTCACGGCGACCGCGCCGCCGTAGGCCGCCATGGTGGAGGCGCGCTTCATGCGGCGGTCTTCCGCCACCAGGTCGCCGAGCAGGAATGCGAGCAGCAGGCACGCGGAGATCAGCGCGTTGGCGCGCGAGGCGTGCCAGCCCACGGTGTAGCGCCCGCCCGAGATGTTGGACAGCGTGAGGTCGGCGATCGAGACCACGAGCGCGAGGCCGAGCCAGATGTAGAGCAGGTCGCCGAACGCTCGCCGATAGCCGATCACCAGGAACGCCGCCGCGCTCAGCGCCACCGCTGCCCACTGGATCACCGTGGCGAGCTCGGTGAAGCGGTTGCCGGTGATGCTTTCGATCTCGAGGCGCGCGCTCACCGAGCCGAGCACCACGACCGCCGACACGGCGAGCGCGCAGCCGGCGAGCAGCCAGCCGCCCAGGCGCTCGGTCTGCGGCTTGCGGCCCTTCGCCTCGACCACCACCGCGGCGAGGATGAGCGCCGCGGCGCCGATCCGCCACGCGAGGAACAGCCACGCCACCGTCTGCGGCCCGCCGAACGCCGGCCGCCACGACAGCGCGCCCGGGAACGTGAGCAGGTGCGCGCCCGCCATCAGCGCGCTGTACAGGTAGGCCGCGGTGAGGATGAGCAGCGCAGGGCGCCCGCTAGTGCGGTAAAGCGCGCCGAGCAGCGCGGCAGTGCAGGCGTGCGCGACCATGATGCCGATCGCGTACACCACCACGATGCGCGGATCGGCCGGCCCGGCTTGCGCCGCGTACGGCAGCATGCCGAGCGTGATCGCCGCATACAGCAGCGACAACAGCCAGAAGATGCGCACCTGCGCGGCGCTCGGCGCGCGTTGTTGTTGAGTAGCGAGCGCGTCGGTGGTCACGCGGAAATCATAGCGAGCGCGCGTGACGCCACCGACGGCGGATGTCACATGATTTTGTCGCCGCCGCCCGACACAAAGACCGTCGTTCCCGCGAAGGCGGGAACCCCGTTTTGTTCTTAGGCCGCCTTCAGCGCGCTCTTGTACCGCTTCGCCGCGGCCTTCAGCGCCTGCTGATGCCGTCTGAGCGTCACCGCCGCGCGCTGCGCTTCCTTGCGCGCGCGCACGCTGAATTTCTTGAGCTGCACTTTCGCCTTCGCAAGACGTGCCTTCGCCTTGCGCACCCGCATGTTCATGCTTGCCATGAGCGCCTCCCTTGGTTGGCTCACGGATAGTCTACGCCGCCCCGAAAAAATGGGGACGGACCCTATTTTTCCCTGTCATCCCCGCGAAGGCGGGGATCCCGTTTGGATTTTCGGAAAATAGGGTCCGTCCCCATTTGTTTTACGCCGCTCTGCGCTCCTCGGCGTCCGGCTTGAGCTCGACCTTCACCCATCCCGACTCGCGGCGGTCGAACGCCTTGTAGGCCTCGATCGCGTCCTCGAGCGGCTCGGTCTGGGTGAGGATCTGCGCCGGATCGATGGCTCCGGCCTCGACCAGCTCGATGAGATCCGGGATGTACTTGCGGTGCGGCGTGTTGCCCGCCTTGATGGTGAGGTTCCTGTCGAGCGCGGCGCCGATCGGGAAGAGGCGCCCTTCCGGATAAAGACCGACGATGGAAAGCGTGCCGGCCTTGGCGATGCTCTTCAGCGCCCAGTCGAGCACCTGCGAGGGCGCATCGCCCGCGCGCCACTGGCTGCCGCGCGTGTTGGCCTCCGGCGCGACTTCCTTCAGCTCCTTCTTGAATTCGGCGCGCTGCTTGTGCGCCTCCTTCGCCGCCGGCCCGCCGCTCGGCGCCACCGCGTCCACGCCCACCGCGTCGATCGCGCGGTCCGGGCCGATGCCGCCGGTCATGCGCAGCAGCACCTCGACCGGGTCCTCGCGGTTGAAGTCGATCGCCTCCGCGCCCTGCTCGCGCGCCATCTCGAGGCGCGAGGCCACGCAGTCGACCGCGAACACGCGTCCCGCGCCCTGCAGCCTGGCGCTCGCGATGGCGAACTGGCCCACCGGGCCGCAGCCGAACACGACCACCGTGTCGCCCGGCTTGATCTCCGCGAGGTCGGCGCCGAAGTACGCGGTCGGGAAAATGTCGGAAATGAGAATCGCCTGCTCGTCGCTTACGCTGTCGGGCAGCTTCACCAGGTTGGCCGCCGCGTAGGCGATACGCGCGTACTCGGCCTGCAGCCCGTCGAAGCCCTGCATCCCGCCGCCGTAGTACGCGGTCCCCGCCCGGGGTCCCTCCGGGTTGGTGACGTCGCACTGGGACTGGTAGCCGGCGCGGCAGTAGGAGCAGTAGCCGCAGCAGATCGTCGAGGGCACCACCACCCTGTCGCCGGGGCGGAAGTTGCGCACGTCCTTGCCCACTTCCTCGATCACCCCGACCGCCTCGTGCCCGAGCACCGTGCCGGGCTCGAGGCCCGAGACCGTGCCGCGGATGAAGTGCAGGTCGGTGCCGCAGATCGCGCTCGCGGTGATGCGGATCAGCGCGTCGGTCGGCGCCTTGATCTTCGGCTCGCGCACCGTCTCGAGGCGGATGTCGCCCACTCCATGGAAAACCACGGCTTTCATCGCTGCTCCTTTCGGTAGTCGAATTCGTGCACGGACTTGAAGCCGCCGTGAATATCCCCGTCGATCAGGATCAGGTAGTCGACGATGCGGCGCACGCGCGCGTTGCCGTCGGCGTCGTCGGGGAACCTGTTCAGGTCGAGGAACGCGTTGGCGAGCATCGCCTTCACCGCGTGGTCGAGCCCTTCGATCGCCACCGCGGAGAGGTTCGACTCGCCGGTCAGCATGCACACCAC
Source organism: Burkholderiales bacterium (assembly GCA_036379875.1). Taxonomy (GTDB): domain Bacteria; phylum Pseudomonadota; class Gammaproteobacteria; order Burkholderiales; family SG8-39; genus SCGC-AG-212-J23. The sequence continues at coordinate 18,669 of DASVFV010000172.1, forward strand.
CGGCGTGAGCGCGTTCTGCTTGTAGGTACGCACCACGCGCAGCAGCTCGAACATGCGCGACTCGTCGAACAGCACGCCGAGGATCACCATGTGGTACTCGCGCGCCTGCAGCTCGCGCTCGGCTTCCTCCACGCTGTGCGGGATGGTCAGGACGTGCCCGGCAAGGATGCGCTCGAGGCGCGCGCAATCCTCGACCGCGAGCAGGATGCGCTTCCTGGTGAGCGGCGGCTTTTCCATCCACCGGCTCCCCGCAATCGCCGTGCCGGAGCGCAAATTGCGGTCTTATACTCCCGCGAATGAGGCTCGAGCTCGTCATGCTTGTCGTGCTTTTCCTCGCCGCCCCAGCCTTCGCGCAGGACGACGCGGTCGTGGTCAAGGCGGTGCGCGACCCGGTGAAGAAGTCATATCGCAAGATGCTGGAGGGCGCGAAGCTCTTCGAGGAGCGCAAGGCGCTCGCGCCGCAGGCCACGCTGCGCTTCAAGCTCGTGCCGCGCAAGCAGAACGTGCAGATGGCCGGCGTCGCGCTGGAGGCCGGATCGGTGCAGATGGAAGTGGCGCGCGACCACACCTTCAGCCTCGAGTACGACCGCGCGGCGCTCGAGGACGACGCGAAGGTGCTGTCGAACCGCAAGGCCGGCACCATGACCTGGCGCGCCGACGTGCGCACGCCCGGCCTGCCCAGGGACGTGCGGCGCCTCGGCGACCTGCGCCTCGAGTGCGAGGTCGGCATGAAGGCCGGGCTGATCTCCAACTACCCGAGCGGATTCTTTGGCTGGCTCGAGGAAACGTTTGGCAACGGACCGGATTACTGCCGCCGCCCCGCCCCGCGCTATGTGTTCTTTGCCGAGCGGCCGCTCTTCAGCGTGACGCTCGCGCACGGCGAGCGGCGCGAGACGCTGCCGGTCGACCTCCTCTACGCCGGCGCGGCGCGCGACCCGGACTGGAAGAAAGACAAGTACTGCGACTGCGAGGCGCTGTTCGATCGCGCCTACTTCGTTCCGCTGGGCGACGCAAGCTGGCCGGACGACACGCGCGTCGAGCTCGAATATCTGGAAGAAAACACGCTCGGGGAAAAAATCATGAAAGAGCAATTCCGCCCGCTCGGCGACGCCACCGTGCTCGACTTCCCGAGCGGCTACGAAGTGTGGGTCTACCCCGCCCTCGCGCTGGTCTTCGACCCCTCCGGCGCCCTGGCAAGGACGCGCCTGCGATGAAATCGGCTCTCGGCCTGGTCGTGCTTCTGGTGGTGGCCTGGCTCGCCCTGTGGATCTTCAACTTCGGCGTGCTCGTCTATTCCGCCGAGACCCGCATCCCGAAGACGCGCGACTGCCGCTACTTCATCGGAGTCTCGGTGCTGAAGCGCATCGAGCCCCTCGCCGATCGCTGCCCGCTGGTGCGCACCATCGGGAAGTAGGCGCCCAGGCCGCGGGCTTACTTCTCCGGCTGCTTGCGCAGCGCTTCGGCTTCGCTGCAGGCGTCCTGGTTGCCGAACGCGCACATGCGCGCGTACAGGGCGAGCTTGTCCTTCGCCTCGGCATCGGGCGAGGTGCGCTTGATCCGCTCGTAGCGCAGGCACTGCTCGTCGGCGCCTTCCTTGCACGCGTTGCGCAGGTTGCCGAGCTCGGCCGGGCTCATCCGCCAGCGCCGCGCAAGGGCGTAGGAATCGCCCTCGGGCGCGGGGCCGGCCTTGATGTCGTCGAGCGCCTGGCAGGAGAACAGGTTGCCGTCCCGGCACTTCGTCTCGAGGACCGCGAGGTGGCTCTCGGAGATGCCGATCTTCCTCGCCTGCTGCGCGAGCGTGGCCGCCATCACCGTCTGCTTGACCCCCGGCGCGCAGGGCCGGTCGCTGAACGCCGGGCGGCCGTAGTCGCCCTCGCACTTGTACATCTGCGCGTGGGCGCTGCCGGCCACGGCGCAGAGCAGCGCGCCCAGCAGCAACGCTTTCATGCTTCCTAGCAGGGCGGCGGCGGCGCGATCGCCAGCTTCGGATCGATCGCGCGCAGCGCGTTGGGCCAGGTCAGCTTGCTGAAATCCAGCTGCCCGGTCTGCAGCCCGGCGCCCTGCGCCCACTTGGACAGGCTGCAGAAGTCGTCGAAGTACACCTTGTCGAGCGCGATCGGGCGCAGGTTGGTCTCCCACTGGTCGCGCGTCGCCTTCTCGGACAGGCTGTAGGTCTTGGCCGCGAACGCCGCCACCGCCTTGAAGTCGCTCTCGGCCTTGGCGCGGCCCTTGATGATGGCGCGCAGGAAGCGCTGCACCTTGTCGGCGCCCTCGGCCGAGTTGAGGAACTCGGGCCGCGCGCCGGCCACGAGATAGCCCTGGATGTAGCCCGAGGCGTCGGAGAGCTGGTGCGCGTCGTTCGGGCAGATCTCGAGGGTGCGCGAGCCGATCGGCTGCCAGATGAAGAAGGCCGCGATATCGCCCTTGCACAGCGCCGCCGGCAGGAGCTGCGTGTCGAGGTTCTTCACCGGCACGCTCTTCGGGTCCACGCCGTTCTTCGACAGGTACTCGGAGATGAACCAGGAGCCGGTCGAGCCGACGCGCGTCGCCACCGTCTTGCCGGCCAGGTCCTTCGGCGACTTGATGTCCTTGCGCGCGATGACCACGTAGCCTTTCGCGTCGCGCTCGATCGCAGCGAAGGTCTGGTACTGGCCCGGGTTATTGAAGAAGTACTGCACGCTCGGCAGGTCGCCGGTCATCACGATGTCGCCCTGACCGGTGCGGAAGGTCTGGAATGCGGTGGTGCCCGAGGGGAACACGCGGTACTCGACGTCCAGCCCCTGCTCCTTGAAGTAGCCGTACTCGAGCGCCATCCAGATCGCGTCGTTGTTCACCGAAGGCTGGCCGAACAGCACCACCTTCTTGAGCGCCTGTCCGTGCGCCAGCGAGGCAACGGCCATCAGCAATGCGGTAACGATGAATTTCATGAACCCTCCTCTCAGGTGAGGGAAATATACGACATGTAGCGCGACAGCATGCGGTCTACCGCGATGCGGAACAGCCGGTCGGAGACGAAGCCGAGCACGCAGATGGTGAGCAGCGCAACAAAGATGCGGTTGGTCTGCAGCAGCACCGAGGACTGCTGCAGCAGGAAGCCGATCCCCGAATCGGCCGCCAGGATCTCGGCCGGGATGATGCTCATGAACGACGAGGCCATGGCGATGCGCATCCCGGTGACGATGTACGGGGCGGCGGAGGGGATCACCACCAGCGCGAAGATCTGCAGCCGGCTCGCGCCCAGGCACTCGGCGGCGCGCTGGCGGATCACCGGCGCGCGCATCACTCCGGCGGTGGTGTTGATCAGCACGATGAAGAAGGTGCCCCAGAAGATCAGGAAGTACTTCGACATCTCGCCGATGCCGAACCAGATCACCGCGATCGGGATCATCGCGGTGGGCGAGAGGTAGCGCAGCAGCTCGATGATCGGGTCGAGCAGGTCGTTGACCAGCCGGACCCGTCCCAGGATCACGCCCAATACCACCGCCAGCGCGCAGCCCGTCACGAAGCCGACCGCGACGCGCGCCAGGCTGATCGCCACATGGCGGAAGATCTCGCCGTTCTCGACCATCGGCACCATGGTCTTCAGCACCACCAGCGGCGGCGGGATCAGGAACGGGTTGAACACCACCGTGGAGAGGAACTGCCACACGGCGAACGCCAGCACGATCGAGCCCGCGAACAGGCCGGCGGTTCTCATCCCAGCAGTTTCTCGACGTGCTTGAAAACCCGCGCCGCATGCGGATCGCTGAGATCGCGCGGGCGCGGCAGCGCGACCGGGATCACCTCGGTGATGCGCGAGCCGGGGCCGAGCGACATGATGCAGATGCGGTCGGCGAGCGCCACCGCCTCGGCGATGTCGTGCGTGACGAACACGATGGTCTTGCCGGTGCGCTGCCAGATCTCGAGCAGGAAGCCGTGCATGCGCCGGCGCGTGAGCGCATCCAGCGCGCCGAACGGCTCGTCCATCAGCAGCACCTTCGGCTCGACCGCGAGCGCGCGCGCGATCTGCAGGCGCTGGCGCATGCCGCCCGAGAGCTGCGCGGGAAACTTGCGGCGGTGCTCCTTCAGGCCGACCATCGCCAGCACCTTGTCGATGAGCGCCGGCCACTCGGCCTTCGGCACCTTGCGCACGCGCAGCGCGAAGCGCACGTTCTCCTCCGCCGAGAGCCACGGCAGGAGCGCGGCGCCGGCGTCCTGGAAGAACATCACGCGGTCCTTGCCCGCGCCGCGCACCGGCGCACCTTCGAAGTCCACGCTGCCCGCGCTCGCCTGCTCGAAGCCGGCGAGGATGTTGAGCAGCGTGGACTTGCCGCAGCCCGACGGGCCGAGCAGGCAGACGAACTCGCCCTCGGAGATCTCCAGGTCGATGCCTTCCAGCGCGAGGTAGCGCTCCGCGCCCTCGCCGAAGACCTTCGCAACGTTTCGCACCGCGAGCAGAGCGATTTTCTCCCCCGTCGTATCCTAACGCATGGCCAATATCGAAATCCGCTCGGTCGAAGGGCTCGCCGGAACCGCCCTGCCCTACGCGTACGCAGTCAAAGCCGGTCCGTGGCTGTTCCTCACCGGTCACGAAGCGTTCGACTTCGCCACCGGTGCCGCGCCCGAAGTGGAGGGCCCGGCGGGGTTTCCTTCGTTCGGCGCGCCGCGCCTCAAGCGCGAAGCGGAATTCATCCTGAAGCGGATGCGCAAGACGCTCGCCGAGTTCGGCTCCGATTTCAAGAGCAGCGTGCGCGTCGACCAGTACTACCCGGTGTTCGAAGCGGTGCGCGCCTACCAGCTGGCGCGGCACGGCGAGTTCGGCGATTACATCCCGCCCTCCACCTCGGTGCTGATGAAGCGCCTGTTCAAGGCCGACTCGCACATCTCGATGTCGATGATCGCGGTGGTGCCGGGCAAGGACTACGAGATCGGCAAGCTCTATCCGAAGGAAGTGCCGGTGCCGGTCGGCTCGTTCTTCGTGCCGGCGATCACCTGCAACGACTTCGTGTTCGTCGCCGGCCAGATGGCGAGCGACGAGAACGCGCTCGACCCGAGCGTGCGGCTGCCGAAGGAAGTGCGCAACTGGGGCGGCCCGAACGCGATCCGCCGCCAGACCGAGTTCGTGATCAGGAAGCGCCTCGAGCCCGCGCTCAAGGCCGCCGGCTCGACGTGGAAGGACATCCTCAAGGCGCAGATCTACGTGCCGAGCGCGGCCGACATCCCCGACGCGCTGGATGTGTGGCACCAGCACGTCGGCGCAAACCCCTGCGCCCTCACGGCAGTGCCGACGCAGGGCTTCGGCTTCGTCGACGGCATCGTCGAGATCAACCTGCTCGCCCTGCGCGACGGCGCCAGGCGCAAGAAGGAAGTGCTGAAGGTCGACCTGCCCGCCATGTCCACCTATGGCGCCGTGGTGCGCGCCGGCGAGCTGGTGTTCTGCTCCGGCCTCATGCCGGTCGGCTTCGCTTCAGCGGATCCCTTCGACGGCCTCGGGCGCGGCGCGCAGACCCAGGCGCTTGCGATGCTCGGCTGCGCCGAGAAGATCTGCCGCGCCGCCGGCACCTCACTCTCGAACATCGTGCGCGCGCAGTGGTTCATGTCCGACGTCACCCAGTTCAGCGCCGTGGCGCTCGCGTGGATGGGCCGCCAGGGCAAGCAGCCCCATCCCTTCGTCGCCGTCCAGGTTCCGGGCGAGCTTCCCGCGCCGGGCGCGCTGCTCACCGCGGACTTCTGGATCTACGCTCCGTAGAAGATACCTTCGGGGAGCAGCGCGGAGACGGTGACGTTAGGCACGTCCACCACGTTGCTCACCCTGAGGTCCACCGCCACGCTGCACAGCACGTAGGCCTGCTCGCGCGTCCAGCCGCGCTCTTCGAGCAGCTTGATCATCTCCAGCACGGCGTTGCGCGCCGCGAGGTTGAGGTCGCAATTCTCCTGGCGGCCTTCCGGCGTGACCGGCATGCCCATGGTGGCGATGAAGTTCTGCTCCAGCTTGTTCGCGTAATTCGGGTGCGAGAAACGCGGCCAGGTGATGTTCTTGCTCGAAGCAATTCCCTTGTGCACTTTGAAGCGCACAACCACGGTCGCTCCCATCTCGATCGCGGTGCCGCAGCACTCGCTATCGCCCTGCGCGTAGTGGCCGTCGCCAACCGAGTAGAGCGCCCCGTCCACCGCCACCGGCACGTAGAGCTTCGAGCCGCGCGTGAGATGCTTGACGTCCACGTTGCCGCAGTTCTCGCGCGGCGGGATGGTGCGCAGGCCTTCGCTGGCGATCGGCCCTTGCGAAGGTACGGCGGCTGCAGCGGTCGGCGGCAACACCTTTCCGCCTCTTTGAAGTAGATCGGCTTCCCGGGCCGCCCACTTCCTCAGCTGCTCATGGCTTGGCGCCACTCCCGCCGTGCCCATGAACGAGCCGTTCGGGATGCGCACGCCGGGAAGCTGCGGCGAGGTGGCGTACCCGGGCGTGATATCCCAGTGCACCACGAAGAAGTAGTCAAAGAGGTCCGGCAGGAAGCCGAAGCCCGGCGAGAAGCGCGTCCAGCCGTAGCGCTCGGGCACGATGTCCACGTACTCGATCTCGAGCAGGTCGCCGGGCTTGGCGCCCTTCACGTACACCGGCCCGGTGAGCGGATGCGCCGCGGTGCGCTCCATCTTCGGCAGCTCCGCGACCGTGGTGCGCGGCCCGATCTGCAGGTCGCTCGCATCGCGCGTCTCGAGCGTCACCTCCTCGCCCGGCGCCACCTCTATGAGCGGCGCAATGTCCGGGTGCCAGCGGTTATGCCCGGTGTGCGGCTCCTCGCGCAGCCGCTTCCTGCGGTCGATGCTTATGCCTTTGCCCATGAGGCAGCTTAACCTCCGTCGTCCCCGCGGAGGCGGGGACCCCATTTGCTTTTTTCGAAACGGGGTCCCCGCCTTCGCGGGGACGACGGCGTGCTAGACCACGATCTCCCTTGCTGCGCCGCGCACGTCCATCTCGTAGTCGAGGTCGACGACCGGCGGCGTGCAGAAGTGCCACGCGAGGCCACCTGGCGCCACCCCGCGCTTCGCGATCTCCTCCCCGACGAGAAAGCCGATGTCGTGGATGGTATAGGCCTGCGTCGAAACCGCGTCCGCCCACGAGAAGCCGAGCGCGCCGAGCCGCGCCTCCATCTCCTCGAGCACCCATCGCACCTTTTCCCGCAGCCCATCGGGTGAGGTGTCGCCCAGGCGCACGATGGTCTCCCGATAGCTGGCCCGCCCCTCCTGCGCCTCGCCGCTTCCCGCGATGATGAAGCTTCGCCGCTTCGCCTCGCGCGCGGGAACCGTATAGGAAAACGCATACATTGACGGGCTCGCCGGCGGGTCGTACTTCGGACACACGTTGCTGCGCGCGACCGGGTTATCGCCGTTGCGCCACAGGCCCCAGCGCTCGAGCGTGCGCGAGTACTGGATGTTGAACTCCTTGAAACCCTGCTCCGTGAACGGCGCCGGCGAGCGCAGCTCGCACGCGGCGAACGCCTTCACCGGCCGCCCGATCGCCTTCATGTGCCGCTCGACGAGCGCGAATCCCTCCTCCAGCGGCACCGGTCTTGCGAGCCGCGCGCGCTCGATCTCGAACCCGGGCAGCGCGGCAACGCCGCCGGAGTACTGGAACACCGCCTTGATGTACCGGTAGCCGCCTTCCTGGAAATCCCTGACATCCGCCATGGGTGCGATGCTAACCGAGCCCTGACGATCTCAGGAGCGGCGCGCGGCTAGCGGGACGAAGTAGCGCGTGGGCTTGAGCTCGTCGTCGTTGTGCTTCTGCAACTCTGCCCAGTAGGCATCCGCATCCTCGAGGAACAGATCGCGCGCGATGCCCTGCGCCAGCCGGCGGCAGCCGATCTCGACGCCCGGTATGTCGCCGGCCAGCGCGCCGTGGCTCATGGTCACGCCCCAGTTGAAGACGTGGACGCGGGCGAGCTCTTTCTTCCTGCCCTGCAGGTGGAAGGCGTCTCCGAGATATGGGAAGCGGGCCTCCTCGGGAAACTTCTTCGCTTCTTTTTTCGACACCCGGTGCGCCCAGAGCGTGATGAACCGCTTGAACGAGCGGATCTCGGGCCGGTCGGTGAGGTTCACGTCGAAACCCGTCGCGACGATCGCCGCATCGAACTCGTGCACTGCCCGCGGCGTCCGGATGCGCACGCGTTTCCCGGGCTCGATGTCCTTCCAGCCCTCGCCGAAGCGGATCGAGAACCCCGGGTGCTTCTCGCAGCGCAGCACGCTCTCGTAGGGCGGCGGGACCTGCTCGCCGAGCATGAAGGTCAGCATGCGCCAGCGGCGCGCGTCGTCGAGTGCGGCATAGCCGTGCATGAAACCGGCGAACGAGGCCCACTTGAACTTGTTCACCTGCGGGAGCTGCGGCCGGCGCGCGTACATCACCACTTCCTTGGCGCCCGACTCGAGCGCGACCGCGGCGTTATCGAATGCGGTCGCCCCTGCTCCCAATACCGCGACGCGCTTGCCCTTCAGCGCGGCAAAATCGATGTCATCCGCTGCATGGAAGATGTTGCCGCCGCGCTTCCGCGGATCGAAGCTCTCGAACTCCGGCCACCTCGCCGCGCCGCTGCCCTCGCGGCCCATGGCCAGCACCGCCTTTCGCGCATAGAGGATCTTCCCGCCGCGCAGCCGCGCCTTCACGCATCCCTTAACCAGTTCGAGCTTCTCGACTTCCACGCGGTTCCGCACCCGCAGCGCAGCCGTCTCGCGCACCCAGAGGAGATAGTTCGCCCACTCGACGCGGTCGATCTTGTGCAGCTTTTCCCAGTGAGATGCGCCGAACTTCGCCTCGTGCCACGCGCGGTAGGTGAGCGCGGCGACGCCGAGGTCGGGGCCGGTGAGATGCTTGGGAGAGCGCAGGATGTCCATGCGCGCGAACGTGCGCCAGGGGCCTTCGCGCCCCTTGGGCGCCCGGTCCACGCAGCGGATGTTCGTCACGCCCTCGCGCTGCAGCGCGAACACGGCGGTCTGCCCGAGCATGCCGCCGCCCACCACCAGCACGTCGAGCATCGGCTTGCCGTCCGGTCCCTCGCGCGGCAGAACCCAGTTCGCCGCCGGGTAGCGAAGCTGCTCCAGCTCTCGTCGCGCGAGCGCTTCGAGCGCTGCCAAGTTCATGAGCGCGTCAAAGGCTGTAGAGCGGATTCCCGGGGTGCGCGACCAGGGCCGTCTTGGCCCAGGCTTCGACGTCTTCTTGCTTGGGCAGGAGGACCGAGGCCGAGCGCACGCCATGGCTGCGCGGATCGATCGCGGGAAGTGCGGGCTGCTCAGCGGCGCTGGTTGCCGCTTCGTAGAGCTTGCGCCGCGCGAGGATGATGGCGCGGTCGGTCTGGACGAGTCGCTCGCGCGTGCGGTCCTGGATGCGTCCCATGCTCTCCTGGAGCGACGCGTCCTGGATGCCGAAGCCGGCCACCCCGCTGAAGGAGCGCTTTTCCCGTTGCGCGCGGCGATCGATCAGGTAGTTGTTGTCGCGGTTGGCGACCGGGCGCAGGGTGCCCGGCAGGAGGGGCGCATGGATGCCGGCGCCGCGCTCCATCTCGGCGCGTTCTTGCGCCGAGAGCGGCTGCGTCGGGTAGTAGTTGATGTTCCAGGTCCAGCAGTTCTCGTCGTCCATCGGCACCCAGATATGGCCGGCGAGCGGATGCGGCCCGGTCGGCGGGACGAGGGTGAACCACGGGAAGATCCACTGCGTGATGCGCCAGTACCAGGAATCGTCCTCGCCCCTGCGCCGGCCGAAGATGGTCATGCCCGAGGGCGTGTCCTGCACGGTGAACTGCACGTTGGGATCGGCCTTGATGTACTTCTTGCAGGCCGCGTTCATGTGCAGCGCGTCCCGGTCGAGCTCGTAGCGATGCACGAATGAAACGTGCGTCGTGTCGATCCCGCCCTCCATTGCCTGCAGATAGTTGCACTCCTGCACGCGGCGCGAGATGAAGCGGTGCGAGTCCGGGACGGTGCACCACTCGAGCGCGGGCGGCTCGGGCCTGAGCTGCGCCGGCCCCATGTAGACCCACACCACGCCGCCGCGTTCGACGCAGGGGTAGGACTTCAGGCTCACCTTGCAGGCCGTGTGCGGCTCCGAAGGCAGGTCGACGCACTGGCCGGTCACGTCGTACTTCCAGCCGTGGTAGGAGCAGCGCAAGCCGCCTTCCTCGTTGCGGCCGAAGAAGAGCGAGGTGCCGCGATGCGCGCAGAACTCGTCGATGATCCCCACGCGCCCCGCGGTGTCGCGGAATGCGATGAGCGGCTCGCCGAGCAGCTGCACGCGCACCGGATCGCAATCGGGCTCGGCGATCTCGCTTTGCAGGAGCGCCGGCACCCAGTAGCGGCGCATGACCTTGCCCATGGGCGTATCCGGCCCGGTGCGCACGAGGACTTCGGCCATCTCGCGTCGCATGGCGCTATTCCGCGGTGATGTTGTTTTTCTTGATCACCGCGGCCCAGCGCGGGAAGTCGCGCTCGACGATGGCCTTCAGCTCCTGCGGCGTGGACGACGCGGTGTCGAGGCCCGACTTGTTCAGCATGTCGCGCACTTCCGCCTCGCCGAGGATCGAGCGCAGCTCGCCGCTCAGCTTCTCGAGGATCGGCGCAGGCAGGTCTTTCGGGCCGAAGAACGCGTACCACGCCTCCACTTCCACGTTCGGCACGCCGAGCTCCTTGAGGGTCGGGACGTCGGGCGCGGCCGGATGGCGCTTCGCGCTGCCCACCGCCAGCGCCTTCATCTTGCCGGACTTCACGTGCGGCGCGGCGGTATGCACCGGGAAGAACATGAGATCGATCTGGCCGGCGAGCAGATCGGTCACCGCGCCCGCGGTCCCCTTGTAGGGCACGTGCAGGATCTCGGTCGCGCTCACGTCCTTGAACAGCTCCATGGCGAGATGATGCGGCGTGCCGATGCCCGGCGAGCCGTAGGTGATCTTGTTCGGCTCGGCCTTGGCGCGCCGGATGAGCGTGTCGACGGAGTCGATGCCGGACTTGGTCGTGGCGACGAGCGCCATGGTGCCGTAGGCCGCCATCGTGATCGGCGTGAAGTCCTGCAGGACGTCGTAGGGGACGTTCCTGTAGATGCTCGCCGCCATCAGCATGGTGTTGGCGGTCACCATGAGCGTGTGGCCGTCGGCAGGCGCCTTCGCCACCATCGCCGCGCCGATATTGCCGCTCGCCCCGGGACGGTTCTCGACCACCACCGGCTGCCCCAGGCGGGCGGCCAGCTTGCTGCCGGTCACGCGGGCGATCGTGTCCATTCCCGTGCCGGTCGTGTACGGCACGATGAACTTGATCGGCTGGGTGGGATAGGCCTGCGCGAAGGCGACGGTCGTCGCGAGCGCGGCGGCGGCAGCGACGGCAAGCCTGACTAGTAGAGCCGGTCTGTGGAGTGATGCCAAGGTATGAACACCCTTTCGAAGGTTTCGACGATGAAGAAAAGCACGATGCCGATCAGCGAAAGCAGGACGATGCTCGCGAAGGCGATCGTGGTCTGGAGCGAGCCGGTGGCGGCCTGGATCAGGTAGCCCAGCCCGCTTTGCCCGGCCACGAACTCGCCGACCACGGCGCCGATCACGGCGAAGGTCATGGCCATCTTGAGCCCGGCGAAGATGCTCGGCAGCGCGATCGGCAGGCGCACTTTCCAGAACGTCTTGAGCGAGCCGGCGCGCATGGACTTGGCGAGCCGCACCATGTCCGGGTCGATGGCGCGCAATCCCACCGCCGTATCGATGATGACCGGGAACACGGCGATCACGGTCGCCATGGCCACCTTCGGCGCCTCGCCGAAGCCGAACCAGACGAGAAAGAGCGGCGCGACGGCCACCTTCGGAATCGCCTGGGTGGCCACCAGGATGGGATAGAAGAGCTTCTCGAACACCGGCACGAAGGTCATCGCCACGGCGATCGGAACGCCGATCAGGACGGCGAGCGCGAAACCGACCAGGATCTCGCGCAGGGTGACCAGCGCGTGCGTCATCTGCAGCCCGAACTGGCTCACCATCACCGCGCCGATCTCGGTCGGCGGCGGCAGGAGATAGGCGGGAATCGGGAAGATCTTGAGCGCGAACTCCCAGAGCAGCGTCACGCCCACGATCGACACGCAACCGAGGAACAGCGACGAGCTCCCCAGCCGCCGGACGCTCAAAGCACCCCCTCCGCCTCGAAGATCGTGCGCACCCGGCGCACGTAGCCCGCGAATTCGGGGCTTTCGCGGAAAGAAAGGTCGCGCGGATGCGGCGCCTCGATGTCGATGTCGGCCACCACCCGGCCCGGGCGCGACGACATGACGACCACGCGGTCGCCGAGGAACACGGCCTCGGCGATGCTGTGCGTAATGAAAATCACCGTCTTCTTCGTTTCGCTGCAGATGCGGTTCAGGTCGACGTTCAGCCGGTCGCGCGACATGGCATCCAGGGCGCCGAACGGCTCGTCCATCAGCAGGAGCAGCGGGTTGTGCACCAGCGCGCGGCAGATCGCGACGCGTTGCCGCATGCCGCCGGAGAGCTCGCGCGGATACCGGCCGTGGAAGCCCTGCAGGCCGACCATGTCGAGGAGCTCGCGGGCCGTGGACGCGTGCGCCTTCGGCAGCAGGCCGCGCATCTCGACCTGGAGGAGCACGTTGTCCATGACGGTGCGCCAGTCGAGCAGCAGGTCGCGCTGGAACACCACGCCGAGGCTCTCGTGCGGGCCGCGCACTTCCTGGCCTTCGATGAGAATCTTCCCCGCCGAAGGCGCGTCCAGCCCCGCGATGAGCGACAGCAGCGTGCTCTTGCCGCAGCCGCTGGGGCCCACGATCGAGACGAACTGTCCCGGCCTGATCGCGAGGCTGGTTTGCGTGAGCGCGTGGATCGCCCCGCGCGCGGACAGGAAAGTTTTCTGGACCGCGCTCAGTTCCACCGCCGCGCGGGCGCCGGCCTGGAGATCCACGGCGTGCGGCGCGCTTACTGCACCGCCTTGCCCGGCGAATAGCTGCCCTTGCCGCAGGCCGTCCTGGAGACCAGCCTGTCGCCGGTAAAGAAGGTGTTGGTGTAGAAGCGCTCGGCGTCGAGCGAGCCCTTGAGGGCGGCGTACTCCTGCAGCACTTTCAGGCCGCGGCTCCAGTCATCCGGCGAATGCCAGCCCAGGGGCTTGCCGTCCATGGCGTCGGAGCAGAAGAACTTGATGAAATTGAGCCATTGCTGCTTCGTCACGTCCGGCTTGAGCAGCGGCCGCGCCTTGACCATGATGCCGACCGCCTCGTCCACGTTCGCCGTGGCGTCGGCCATGCCGCGGTAGGTGGCGCGCAGGAACGCCGCGATCATTGCGGGTTGCTGCTGCAGCGTGCTGCGCCGGACCAGGAAGCTGTAGTCGGGAAGCACGAAGCCCACGTCGGTCCACGGCAGGGTCCTGGAGGCGCGCAGCGGCTGGATGATCGGGTCCCCATAGGGCAGCGACGTCACCATCGAGTCGCCCACGCCGCGCGCATAGGTGGTGAGCTTTTGCGGCGCCTCGACCGCGATCTTCTCGACCTGCTTGTCGAAATCGACGCTCGCGAGCTTGAAAACCGCCGGCAGCATCAGCGCCTCCGGCGTTCCCGGCGTCATGACCAGCGACTTGCCCGCCAGGTCCTTGATCGCATTGATGGCGCCCTTCTGCGGCACGAAGAATCCGAACGTCGACTTGCCGAGGAACATGCCGACCGAGACGATGTCGCGGCCCTGTCCGATCGCCAGCGCCGCGACCCCGCTGTTCGCCTCGCCGATGTCGATGTTTCCGCTCGCCAGGGCCTCGACGGTCAGCGCGGAGCCCCGGCCGTCGACCATTTCGAGCTCCAGCTTCTCCGCCGTGTAATAGCCCTTGGCCATGGCGTAGAAGAATCCGGAATAGAGTCCCTGCGGCAGGAAATCGACCTGGAAGCGCACCTTGGTCTGCGCGGCCGCGCTGGCCGATCCAAGCATGAGGACGAGCGCTGCCAGAAGCGGCTTGTTCAAAGTCATGAGAGTCTCCTAACTAAGGGTTCAGGAATTCCAGCACGTCGCGACTGAAAGAGTCGGGATTCTCCAGATGCGGCCAGTGCCCGCATTGCTCGTACAGCCGCAGCCGAATGCCGGGGATGCGCTTCGCGTCCTCGGCAATCGCGCTGAAGCCGCCGCGATGGTCCTTGTCGCCGCTCAGCAGCAGCACGGGCACTTTAACGGATGGCAGCCGCTCGTAGAGGTCGAAAGCGCGCGCAGCCGGGCTGCGCAATCCGCCCAGCCGCCGCTCGAAGCTCTCGATGGCGCCGGGCAGCGCGTAGAGCAGCATCTGCATGGCAATCAGCGGCTCCGGGACCTTGCTCTCGTCGACGAAGCCGTGCGCCATGCGCGAGCGGCAGCCCTCGTAAGTCGGATTGCGCAGTGCACCGAGGCCGTTGCGGTACGGCCCTTCGAACATGTCGAAGCCTTCCCGGTGCTTGGCGAGCACGAAGCTCGGCCCGACCAGCACGATGCGCTCGATCCGGTGCGGCACCTTGAAGTAGGCGAGGAGCGCGAACGCGGCGCCCAGCGAGCTGCCCACCAGCGAAAAGCGCTGCATGCCGAGCCGATCCGCCAGGGCAATGACGTGGTCCACGGTATGGGGCTGGGGCGGCCCGCCCTGGTAGGCGCCGGCGGCGGTAAACCCGTTGTCGAGGAGATCCGGCGCCACGACCTTGTGGCGTCGCGCCAGCGCGGGAACCGTCCACATCCAGGAATCGGCGGACAAGCCCACGCCATGCAGCAGCATGACCGGCGAGCCTTCGCCGGCCGCGAGGTAGCGGGTGGCGACCCCGCCGACGTCCTCGAAGTGAAAGCGCATTGCTACAGCAGCTTGAGCGCGAGCTCGGGTTCGACGCCCGCGAGCGCGCCCGGCCGCCAGTCGCGATCGACGTACATCTGCACGCGCAGCTTGTCGGGGTCGACGATCGTGAGGGTGCGCCGCGCCGGGTGGTCGACCTGGCTGTCGATCTTCACGCCGAAGCGCGGCAGCGCGCCCGGCGCCTGGTCGAGGTCGGCCTCGTCGCGCACCAGCACGCCCACGTGGTGCAGGCCCGGCGTTCTTCCTTTGCGCATGCGGTGCAGCACCACGTCGCCCTGGCTGTGGCTGCCCGCGAGGATGGCGAAGTCCTTGTCTTTGCCGCCCGCGAAGAGCTTGAGCCCGACGAACCCGGTGTAGAAGTCGTACATCGCCTCGAAATCGCGGGTAACGAGAGACGCGTGGGTGGTGCGCAGCGGGTGAAACACCGCGCCCTCGACCGTCAGGTAGGTGGGGTTGTGGACGAACAGCTCCTCCGCGATGGGCTTCGAGGACACGCCCGGGACGTACGGGGGCTTGTCCTTGATCACCGTGCCTGCGCGCACCGCGCGCCAATCCGGCACCACGTCGGCGTAGAGCTCGATCTCGTTGCCGTCCGGATCCTTGATGTACGCCGAATGGGCGACGTCGTGATCGGCCGTGAACGCGAACTGGAAGCCGTCCTCGAGCGCGCGCCGGTAGCCTTCGACCAGCTCGACCTCGTTGCGCAACTCGAAGCCGAGGTGGTTCAGGCCCGGCTTCTGGTCGGCGTGCGAAGCGTAGTGGCTCGTGACGTCGATCATGCCGAAGTCATGGTGCGAATTGCCGTTCGAGACGAAGGCGCCCTTGTTGTCGGGCTGGATGTACGACTTGTTGAACCCGAGCACGCGGTAATAGAACTCGTACTGCCCTTCGTAGTCGCTCACCCAGACGTTGGCGTGGCCCAGGCGCCGCGTTCGAAAGTAGGTAGTTTCGGACTGACCGGACATCTCGCTTCTCCTCTTACGAATGGACCTCGAATTCGCCGTTGATCTCGACCGCGATGCCGTGCGGCAGCTCGTACATGCCGACCGCGCTGCGCGCATGCCGGCCGCGCTCGGGGCCGAACAGCTCGTAGAAAAAATCCGACGCGCCGTCGATCACCTGGGGCATGCGGTCGAAGCCCGGCGCCGCGTTCACCATGCCGAACAGGCGCGCGACGCGCTTGACGCGATCCAGGTCGCCGAGCTCGCGCTTGACGCTCGCCAGCATGGACAGCGCGACGGCCCTCGCCGTGGCATAGCCTTCCTCGAGCGTCAGGTCCCTGCCGACCTTGCCGGCGGGCTTCACGCCGGGAAGCGGCGGCAGGTTGCGCCCGTGACCCGAGATCAGCAACAGGCTGCCGACCAGCACGCAGCCGGTGCGGTTCGGCTTGGGAAACTCGAAGGCGGCGGGCAGCGCGAATCCCATGCGCTCGATTCGCTTCTCGATCTCGCTCATGGCGCGGCTCCCGTGGGAACGTGGCGCGCCGCGCGCAAGGCGTCGTCGCTCCATGCATGGCCGTCGATCAGCTTGCGCGTGCGCGCAAGATCGGACGCATAGCTCTGCGTGTGGTCGGTGACCGGACGATCGGTCTTCTCCCACGCCCGCAGCGCGTCCTCGATGGAATCCGCAGCGCCAAGCGCCACGGCGAGGCCCAGCGCGTTCGACATGGCGAGCCCCGCGCCCTGGCCGAGCGTGGGCGGCATCGCGTGCGCGGAGTCTCCGACCAGCGCGACCCGGCCGCGCGACCAGGCGTCGAGCCGCGTGGTCTGATACAGGTCGTAGCGGCCCTGCATCTTCACCCGGTCGATGATGTGGGCGAGGTAGGGAAAGGACGAACACCACGCTTTCTTGTTGATCGGCACTTCGGCGCCTTCGGCATCGGCACGCGGCGCCATGAACGCCAGGTAGAGCTCCCGGTCGTTGCAGGGCGTGTACAGGATGCGCCGCGGTCCGGGCGTGCGCGTCCAGAAATCGATCACGTGGTTCCAGTCGCGGCTCGCCACCTCTTCGGGCGCGCGCTCCACGAGCAGGCGCGTGATGCCGTCGCCGTAGATCTCTCGTTCCATCCGGATGCCGAGCGACTTGCGCACCCGGGAATTCACCCCGTCGGCGCCGATCACGAGGTCCGCCGGGTAGCGCTTGCCCGCGGCGGTCTCGAGCACGCCTTCCGGGGTGGCGCCGACCGCCTCCGAGCCGGTCAGGATCTCGATGTCGAGCCGGCGTGCCGACTTGAGGATCGCCGCATACAGGTGCTGGCGGGTCATGGTGACCATGCGGCAGCGGGTTTGCGCGCCGAAGCGCTGCAGCACGCCGGGCTGGCCGTCGAAGCGCGACTCCATGACGCCCTCGGCGTGCAGGCCGTCCATCACGTCGTCGTAGGCGCCGATCGCGCGCAGCACGCGCAGCCCGTTTTCCCAGATGTAGATGCCGGCGCCGAACTGGCGCAGCTCGTTCTCGGCTTCGTGAACGCGCACCGACCAGCCGAGCTTCTTGATCGCGATCGCCGCCGCCAGCCCGGCGAAGCCGCCGCCGGCGATCTCAACGTGGGGCATTGCGTAATTAACCTGCGCAGACGTCCAGCGGCCAGTCTAGGCGATGTCCCCCGCGATATCAACCAAACGGTTGATCTTGCCGGCTAGCGGCTGATGCCGCGCAGCACGAAGTCGAACGCAGCCGCGCGCGAGCGCGCCATTCCCGCCCTGGTGTCGAGCGGCACGCCGACCGCCGCGGCCAGGGTCTTGGCGTTCGAGGTCCTCAGGTTGAACATGCCGACCAGAGAGATGTAGAACTCCCGCGGGTCGATGCCGCGGCGGAAGATGCCCTCCGCGACGCCCTTGTCGAGGATGGCCTGCACCAGCTTGATCACCTCGACGTAGGTCTGCTTCACGGAGCGCAGCCGCTTGACGTGCCGCGCGCCGAACCGGTTCTCGTCCTGCAGGATCTGGTTGAACGCCACCGTGGTGCTGGAAGGCCGGAACAGCGTGTCGATGAAGCGTCGCAACGCCGCCTTCGCATCGGACCTGGCGATCGCCAGGCGCAAGGCGTCGCCGGTATATTCGCGGTAGGCGAGCTCGAGGACGCTCTTGAAGAGCGCCTCCTTGTTGCCGAAGTAGTGGTAGAGAAGCTGCTTGTTCGCGTTCGCCTCGCGCGTGATCTTGTCCACGCGCGCGCCCGCGTAGCCGTTCTGCCCGAACTCGCGCAGGGCGGCGAGCAGCAGCCGCTCGCGCGCCGGGACGCGCGCGCCGGTTCGTCTGGGCAGGCGAGCGGCTTTTTTCTTCATGCGAAGAGCCCCCGGATGTTAGTACGATGTCGCAGCCCCCACGCCTCGAGGAGCGAACGTGTCGCAAGGGATTTTCCAGCTGGACGGCAAAGTGGCCGTGGTGACCGGAGCGGGAAGCGGCTTCGGCCGCGCGTTCGCGCGCGCGCTGGCGGATTTCGGCGCCACGGTGATCTGCGCCGGCCGGCGGGTGGAGCCCCTGCAGGCCACCGCCGCGGCCATCGCGCAAGCGGGCGGCCGCGCGGCTTCATTGCCGCTCGACGTGGCGGACGAGAGCTCGGCCGAAGCGTTCTGGCAGGCCGTTGCGCAGCAGCATGGCCGCGCCGAGATCCTGGTGAACAACGCGGGCGTCTCGCTGCCGCCCAAGCGCACGCACGAATTGAGCGTGCGCGACTGGGATGATTCGCTCGCCACCAACCTGCGGGGCGTCTTCCTCACCACCCGCCTGGCGCTGCGGCAGATGCTGCCCGGGCCCGGCTCGATCATCAACATCGCGTCGATCGCCGGGTTGCGCGGCTATTGGCCGGGGTTTCCCTCGCTAGGGGCTCACTATGCCGCGAGCAAGATGGGCGTGGTCGGGTTCACGCGCCAGGTCGCCGCGGAGTACGCCGCCGACAGGATCCGCGTCAATGCGATCGCTCCGGGCTGGCACAGCGGCACCGACATCATCGCGGCCCGCAGGGCCACCATCCCGCCCGAAGCGCTGGAGCGCTTCGACAAGGAAGTGCGGCGCCGCATCCCCATGGGGCGGCGCGGCACCCCCGAAGACCTGGTCGGACTGGTCGTCTACCTGGCGAGCGACGCGTCGAGCTACGTGACCGGCCAGGTGATCGCGCATGACGGCGGGTGGGACGCCGCCATCGCGTGAGGTCAGGTGCCGACGCGCAGCGGCGCGTGGAGCTTGCGTAGCGTCGCGATCACGCTAAGCGCGGTGATGCGGCCGGTCTTGGGGTTCTCGCTCGGAATGTTCTCGATGGTCATGTCGATGCTCGCCGCGTCGGACTGGACCTGGATGCGGTGGGTGTTGCGCGTCACGGTCGGATCCGCCCAGATGTCCAGGCGCGTGCGATCCGGCCCGATGCCCGCGAGCGAGAGCGCGACCGCGACATTGAGGTTCGCCGGAAAGCCTTTGGCGGCTTCGCGCGCCGTGCCGCTGAACACCCGCAGCGGCTGGCGCAGCCCCTCGATGCTGATGTTGTGCTCGAGCAGGTAGGGCGCGCCGGCGAGGCCGTTCGGCGGCTTGCGGGTCGTCATCTGCACCGAGTGAATCTGGCCCTCCGCGGCGGCGCAAACTGCATCGAGCCCGAGCAGCGCGCCGCTCGGCACGATGATCTGTCCGCCGTGCTTGCGCGCCAGCTCGACCAGGTGCGGCCGCGTAAGGAGAGCGCCGACGCTCAGGACCACGAGCTTCTTTCCGGCCGCCAACACCGGCCGGGCGATCTCGTCCATGAGCGCGGCCGGCGCGCATTCGACGACCAGGTCGGCCGCCGCAGCGAGCTCGCCGACGTCCATGACTGGCACGGACCATCCCATGCGATCGAGCGCTGCGCGCGCCTTCGCCCGGTCGCGCGCCGCCACGGCGCTCAGCGTGACCCCGGGAACGCCGTCGTTCAGCAATCGGCGCGCAACTTCGCTGCCGATCGCGCCAAAACCCGCCAACGCCACCTTCACGAGAGCTATCTCAGGCCGGCGTTGATCTTGTCCAGCATGGCCGACCCGGGGCACAAGTCTTTCTCCCCGAGCGTATTGAACGCCGCCTCGTAGGTGTTGAGGTGCGCGTGCAGGTCTTCCGCATCCGGAGATACATATAGGAGACCGGTCAGCACCTCGCCCTTCTGCGCCGCCCGCGCGATCGCGGTCATGGCGCCGACCTTGTCGGTCGGGTCGTAGCCGGGGTCGAGCTTGCGCAGCCGGATGATGCTGCCTTCGGCGCCGGCGGGGACTTCGATCACTTCGCCCTCGTCGTAGGTGGCGGTGATGGCCTCGCGGCTCGGCCAGAAGTCGAGGCGGTTGACCGCCTCGTTGTGCTCGCGCACGTAGTCGTAGCTCTTGGTGGAGCCGGCGTGGTTGTTGAAGGCGACGCACGGGCTGATCACGTCGATGAACGCGGCGCCGCGGTGGGCGATGGCGGCCTTGATGAGCGGGGTGAGCTGGCGCTTGTCGCCGCTGAAGCTGCGCGCCACGAACGTGGCGCCCATCAGGACCGCGAGGCTCACGGTGTCGATCGCGGAGTCGGTGTTGGTCGCGCCCTTCTTGGCCTTGCTGCCCTTGTCGGCGGTGGCGCTGAACTGGCCCTTGGTGAGGCCGTAGACGCCGTTGTTCTCGAGGATGTAGGTCATGTTCACGCCGCGGCGCATGACGTGGGCGAACTGGCCCAGGCCGATGCTGGCCGAGTCGCCGTCGCCGGACACGCCGAGGTAGATCAGCTCCCGGTTTGCGAGGTTCGCGCCGGTGAGGACGCTCGGCATGCGGCCGTGCACGGTGTTGAAGCCGTGCGAGTTGCCGAGGAAGTAATCGGGCGTCTTGGAGCTGCAGCCGATGCCGGACAGCTTGGCGACGCGGTGCGGCAGGATGTCCAGCTCCCAGAAGGCCTGGATCAGCGCGGCGCTGATGGAGTCGTGGCCGCAGCCGGCGCACAGCGTGCTGACCTTTCCTTCGTAGTCGCGGCGCGTGAAGCCGATCTTGTTCTTCGGCAGGGTCGGGTGGTGGAGTCTCGGTTTGGCAACGTAGGTCATCAGTGGCTCGCGACTTTCTGGTGGATCGCTGCGAATAGTCTGAACTGGGCGCCGCGCTCGGCGCGGTCGTCGCCGTCCGCCCACACGGCGGTGTGGACCACGACGAGCTTGCTGGCGGCGTCGACGAAGATCGCCTGGCCGTGCAGGCCGAGGGCCGCAAAACGTAAAACGGGGTCCCCGCCTTCGCGGGGACGACCAGACCCATCTCCCAAAAGCCACGTCTGGTAGCCGTAGCCGTTGAACTTCGTGGCGTGACCAACCTTGAGGTAGTCCGCCTGCGGCGTGGTGGCGGCCTTCACCCACTCGGCGGGGATGATCTGCTTGCCGTCGAGCTCGCCGTAGTTGGCGAGCAGCATGCCGAAGCGCGCGTAGTCGCGCAGCACCGCGTTCAGGCAGCAGAACGCCGCCTCGTAGCCGGCCTTGTCGACGAGCCAGGTCGCGTGCGCCTCGGCGCCCATCGGCTTCCAGATTTTCTCGGACAGGTAATCGGACAGCGGCCCGCCGGTCGCGGCGACGAGGACCAGGCCGAGCACCTGGCTGTCGGCGGACGCGTAGCGGAACTTCGTGCCCGAGGGCGCGATGCGCCATTCGAACTCGCGGATCGCGTCGAGACCGCCCCCGGTCTGCTGGCGGATGGTGTTGGCGACGAGCTTGAGCCCCTCGGCGCGGCCGTCGAGCTCGTCCTTCGACACCACGCCGGAGGACATGGTGAGGAGCTCGCGGAGGGTGACGTCGGCGTAGGGATGGCCGCGCAGCCGCGGGACGTAGTAGCCGGCGGTATGGTCGAGCGAGGTGATCTTGCGCTCGTGCAGCGCGATGCCGACCAGCATGGCGAGCACGGTCTTCGCCACCGACGCCGAGGCGAGCCGGTGGCCGGCGCTGCGCTCGTATTGATAGCGCTCGGCGAGGATCGTGTCGCCCTTCAGGACCAGCAGGCCGGTGTTGGCGTGCTCGTCGAGGAACTTGTCGAGCAGCGCGTCGAGCGACTTGTCGGGCGCGGCGCGCCTGAGCTCGCGCGGCGCGACGGCGCGCTGCACGCCGCGCCACGCGTTCTGCTCGTCCATGTGGCTCCACAGCTCGACCATTTTCGGGTCGGCATGCGGGGCCGCCAGCGCGACGGCCGGGAGAAACAAAGCCACGAACAACGGGATCCCCGCCTTCGCGGGGATGACGTTATGCAGCCTTGTCTTTTTTGATCGGCCGAACATTCAATGCAGCCGCGATCTCGGCGATTTCCTTGTGGATGAAGCGCGCGGTGATGGGCGTGCCGTCGTAGTGCAGCACCGAGATCAGGCTGGCCGGGTTGATGCCGGCGTCGTTCACCATCAGCGTCTTCAGCTGCGCATCGCGGTTCTGCTCGATCACGAACACCTTGGAGTGCGACTGGACGAAGTCGTTGACTTCTTCCTGGAAGGGGAAGCCGCGGATGCGCAGCGCATTGACATGGATGTTCTGCGCCGCCAGCGACTCGAGGGCCTCGTGCATCGCCGGGCTGGTCGAGCCGTAGTAGATGCAGCCGAACCGGGCTGGGACTTTGGCGGGGGTCAATATTGGTTTCGGAACCAGACTCTTGGCGTGCTCGAACTTCTTCTGCAGGCGCTGCATGTTGTAGACGTAGTCGGGGCCCGCCTCGGAGTAGATGGCCTGCGGGTTGCGCGAGGTACCGCGCGTGAAGTAGGCGCCGCGCGTCTCGTGCGTGCCGGGCAGCGTGCGCCACGGGATGCCGTCGCCGTCCACGTCCTTGTAGCGCGCGAACTCCTTGCCGGCCTCGAGGTCCTCGGCGCTCATCACCTTGCCGCGGTCGTAGATCCGGCCGTCGTCCCACTTGAACGGCCGGCACAGGCGCTGGTTCATGCCGATGTCGAGGTCGGTCATCAGGAACACCGGCGTCTGCAGGCGGTCGGCGAGGTCGAGGCACTGCGCCGCGAACTCGAAGCACTCGTGCGGGTCCTCGGGGAAGAGCAGCACGTGCTTGGTGTCGCCGTGCGAGGCGTAGGCGCACTTCACCACGTCGGACTGCTGGGTGCGCGTCGGCATGCCGGTCGAGGGCCCGCCGCGCTGCACGTCGATGATGGTGACCGGGATCTCCGCGAAGTAGGCGAGGCCGATGAACTCGCTCATCAGCGAGATGCCCGGGCCGGCGGTGGCGGTGAAGGCGCGCGCGCCGTTCCAGCCCGCGCCGGTCACGATGCCGATCGAGGCCAGCTCGTCTTCGGCCTGGATGATCGCAAACTTGTTTTTCCCGGTCTGTTTATCGACGCGCAGCTTCGAGCAGTAGAACTGGAACGCTTCGGCGAGCGACGACGACGGCGTGATCGGGTACCACGCGCACACCGTGGCGCCGCCGTACACGCAGCCCAGCGCCGCCGCGGCGTTGCCGTCGATGAAGATCTTGTCGCCGACGTTGTGGGCGCGCTTGACTTTCAGGCCGAGCGCGTCTTTCAGGTGCTCGCGCGCATAGTTCAAGCCGAGCTGGAGCGCGTTCAGGTTGGGCTTGAGGAGCTTCTCCTTGCCCTTGTACTGCTCGCCGATCAGCTCCGCGATCACCTCGGGCTCGATGCCCATCATGCCGGCCAGCGCGCCGACGTAGATGATGTTCTTGAACAGCTGGCGCTCGCGCGGGTTCTCGTAGGTGGTGTTGCAGATCTCGGTGAGCGGCATGCCGATCGCGTTGATGTCGTCGCGGAACTTGGACTTCGGCAGCGGCTTGGTGCTGTCGTAGAAGAGATAGCCGCCCGGGTCGATCTCCTTCACGTCCTGCGCCCAGGTCTGCGGGTTCATCGCCACCATCAGGTCCACGCCGCCGCGGCGCCCGAGGTGGCCGGCTTCGGTGACGCGCACCTCGTACCAGGTCGGCAGGCCCTGGATGTTGGACGGGAAGATGTTCCGCGGGCTGACCGGGATGCCCATCCTGAGGAATGCCTTGGCGAACAGCTCGTTCGCCGACGCCGAGCCCGAGCCGTTGACGTTGGCGAACTTGACGACGAAATCGTTCAGGGCTTCGATGCGTTTCATCTAGTTCCGGTAGGACGAATCTTTCTTGTCGATCTTGCGCAGGATGGCCTCGAACTCGAGCACGCCGAGCTCGGCCTGCTCGGTGAGGAACTCCTCGCCCATCTGGAACGACGCCTCGCACACGGCCGGCGTGGGCAGGCGCAGGTACGCGCCCTGCGCGGCGATCTGGATCTCGCAGGCGCGGTTCAGGCGCCAGAAGCGGATGAACGCCTCGGGAATGGTGCGCCCGACGGTCAGCAGCCCGTGATTGCGCAGGATGACGGCCTGGTTTTTCTCACCCAGGCTCTCGACCAGGCGCGGGCGCTCGTCGAGCCGCATGCTCGGCCCCTCGAACTCGTGGTAGCTCAGGCGGTTCCAGAAGTTGTGCGAGTACATGTGCACCGGCTGCAGGCCTTCGTCCTGCCCCGCCACCGCCATGCCCGGCAGCGTGTGCATGTGCCAGACGCACTGCGCGTCGGGGCGCGCCATGTGGATCGCGCTATGGATGATGAAGCCGGCCTTATTCGCCTTGTGAACCTGTTGCCCTACCGTCTCTCCGTCCGCGGTCACTTTCACCAGAGAAGAAGCGGTGACTTCGTCGAACGAGAGCCCGTACGGGTTGATCAGGAAGTGGTGCTCGGGGCCGGGCACGCGCACGCTGATGTGCGTGTAGATGAGCTCGGACCAGCCGAGGTAGTCAGCGACGCGGTAGGCGGCGGCGAGCTGGATGCGGAGCTGCTGTTCTGCAGACGGCTTCAGTACCGCGCTCATGCAGCCTTCTTCTTCGGTTGATGGTGGTTGCGGCAACCCGGGCCGGCGGTGGTCATCTCGATCAGGAATTTCTGCATGTCCCACGCGCCGGTCGGGCAGCGCTCGGCGCACAGGCCGCAGTGCAGGCAGACGTCTTCGTCCTTGACCATCACGCGCGTGGTTTTCAGCGGTCCGGAAACATACAGGTCCTGCGTCACGTTCTGCGCAGGAGCATTCAATCGACTTCTTAATTCTTTTTCCTCGCCGTTCGGCACGAACGAGATGCAGTCCATCGGGCAGATGTCCACGCAGGCATCGCACTCGATGCACAGCTTGTCGGTGAACACGGTCTGCACGTCGCAGTTCAGGCAGCGCTGCGCTTCCTTCCACGCGGTGGCCACGTCGAAGCCGAGCTCGACCTCCATCTTCACGTTCTTGAGCGTGGCCTTGATGTCCGCCCACGGCACCTTGTAGCGCGTGTCGGGCGCGATCTCGTTGTCGTAGCTCCACTCGTGGATGCCCATCTTCTGCGACATCAAGGTCACGCCCGGCGCCGGGCGATCGCCCAGGTTTTCCTGATTCAGGTATTTGTCGATCGAGATCGCGGCGTCGTGCCCATGTGCGACCGCCCAGATGATGTTCTTCGGCCCGAACGCCGAGTCGCCGCCGAAGAAGACGTTCGGTACGGTGGACTGGAAAGTGGTCTTGTCGAGGACCGGCAAGCCCCACTTGTCGAACTCGATGCCGGCGTCGCGCTCGATCCAGGGGAACGCGTTCTCCTGGCCGACCGCCACCAGCACGTCGTCGCACTCGAAGAACTGCTCCGGCTCGCCGGTCGGGATGAGGCTGCGGCGGCCCTTGTCGTCGTAGACGGCCTTCACTTTCTCGAAGGTCATTCCACTGAGTTCCTGGTTTTGAACCACAAAACTCTTCGGCACGAGGAAATTCAGGATCGGGATGCCCTCGTGCTGCGCGTCTTCCTTCTCCCACGGGCTCGCCTTCATCTCGTCGAAGCCCGAGCGCACGATGACCTTAACGTCCTCGCCGCCGAGGCGCTTTGATGTACGGCAACAATCCATCGCGGTGTTGCCGCCGCCTAGCACGATGACTCTTTTCCCTATGGTCGAAGTGTGCCCAAAGGACACGCTCGACAGCCAGTCGATGCCGATGTGGATGTTCTTGGCTGCTTCTTTTCGACCCGGAATCTGCAGATCTCTTCCGCGCGGGGCGCCGCTACCGACGAAGATCGCGTCGTAGCCCTCGCCCATGAGCGCTTTCAGGCTGTCGATTTTTCTTTGCCGGAAAGAAACCCCGAGATTGAGGATGTAGTTGACCTCCTCGTCGATCACCTCGAGCGGCAGGCGGAAGCGCGGGATCTGCGACCAGATCATGCCGCCGGCGCGCGGGTCCTGGTCGAACACGGTGACTTCGTAGCCGAGCGGCGCGAGGTCGCGCGCGACGGTGAGCGAGGCGGGACCGGCGCCGACGCACGCGATCTTCCTGCCGTTGCTCTTTGTCTTCTTATGCACCGAGACCCGGTTGCGGATCTCGTCGTTGTCCTTGTAGTCGGCCGTGACGCGCTTCAGGCGGCAGATCGCGACCGGCTCGGGCTTGGCGGCGTTCGCTTCCTCGACGCGTCCGCGCCGGCACGCCGGCTCGCACGGCCGGTCGCAGGTGCGGCCGAGGATTCCGGGGAACACGTTCGACTTCCAGTTGACCATGTAGGCGTCGGAGTAACGCCCTGCCGCGATCAAGCGGATGTATTCGGGGACCGGGGTGTGGGCCGGGCAGGCCCACTGGCAATCGACGACTTTGTGAAAGTAGTCGGGGTTACGGATGTCTGTCGGCTGCAACCTCTTGCTCCTGGTGACTGATTAATTCTTCTTATATGACGACAGTCTACACCAGGGAAAACGGCTGAAAGCCTGAAAATTCAACCCCTAAGGCCGGGGGCGGTAATGTCCGCGATGCCGCGCGCCACCCCGACTTCGGAAGCCACCATCACGTAATGGGTAACGGCCCCGCCGGGGTCCTTCACCGCGCGCACGCTGCGCCATTCGCGGTACACCGAGCCGTTCTTGCGCTTGGCCCAGGTGGTGCCCGACCAGTAGCCCTCGCGCAGCACCGTGGCGTAGACCTCTTCGTAGTACTCGGGGGGCTGGAGGGCGTTGCGCACCGCCTTCTCGGACTGGCCCAGGACGTCGTCGCGGCTGTAGCCCGTCAGCTCGCAGAAAGCCCGGTTCACCGTCACGATGGTGCCGTCGGTGGCCGTGATGAGAATCGACTCGGTCATGCCCTCCAGGGCATGCGCGGCGAGGAGCAGCCGCTCCTCGCTTTCGCGCAGGTCGGTCACGTCGCGCGACACGAGCAGGATGCGCGGCCCGCTGCCGTCGCCGAGCAGCGCCTGCACGCGGGTCTGGAGCTGGCGCAGCCGGCCGTCCTTGTCGACCAGGCGCACCAGGATGTCGCGCGGCTTGGTGCCGGAGAGCGCCGCGCGCACGATGGCGCCGCGCATCGCGTCGGCGTCGTCCGGATGCAGGCGGCGGAACAGGTCGACGCCGTTCGCCAGGTCCTCGAGCTTGAGCACGCGCTGCCACGACGGGCTGGTGTAGAGCCAGCGCCCCTCCAGGTCGATCATCGCGATGAGGTCGGCGGCGTTCTCGGCGATCAGGCGGTAGCGCTCCTCGCTGCGGCGCAGGGCGTCGCGCCCGACCGCGACGCGGCGGGTCTGCTGGTGCACCATGTAGGCGACCGCGCTCATGTAGCCGAACGAGCCGATCGCGCAGAGCGCGGTGACCAGCTCGCTGGTGGCCGGCGCGTAGTAGAAGCCGCCGCCGAGCACCCAGAACAGCGCCCCGGCCGCGCTGCAGAGGAGCGACCAGGCGAAGCCCGAGGCGCCGCGGTTCACGATCGCGTTCAGCGTGGTGGCGCCGACGAAGCCGAACACCACCCAGGTCGGGAAGCCGAGCGCCGCGCACCAGGCGCCGAGCAGCGCCGCGTCGAGGAACAGGTTGTCGAGCTCGGCGCTGATCGGCCGCGTCGAGACCCAGGCGCGCCAGTAGACGATGTGCGGGTAGGCGAGGAACTGCAGCGCCAGCAGCGTCCAGGCGAGCGGGCCGGCGCCCCGCTCCCAGAGCATCTCGCCGACCACGGCGAAGCAATAGAGAAATGCCGCGGTGCGGACGTAGTAGTTGGTGGAGACCAGCCCTTGCGCCGCCGCATGCATCTCTGCACACTAAGTCACGTTCCGTCCCACTACTTAAAAGATTTGTCATGACCACGCAGCTCGAATCTCTCCGCCGTCACTCCCTGGTGGTCGCCGACACCGGCGACATCGAAGCCGTCGCGCGCTGGAAGCCGCAGGACGCCACCACCAACCCTTCGCTCCTGCTCTCGTCGGCCGAGGATCCGCGCTACCGGCACCTCATGGACCGCGACATGGACCGGGTGTTCGTCAACTTCGGCTGCGAGATCCTCAAGCACATCCCCGGGCGCGTTTCCACCGAAGTGGATGCGCGGCTTTCCTTCGACACGCAGGGCTCGATCGCGAAAGCGCAGCGTTTTATCTCTCTTTACGAAAAGCAGGGCGTGAAGCGCGAGCGCGTGCTGATCAAGCTCGCGAGCACGTGGGAAGGCATCAAGGCGGCGGAGAAGCTCGAGCGCGAGGGCATCCACTGCAACATGACGCTGCTCTTCTCTTTCGCGCAGGCGGTGGCGTGCGCGGATGCGGGCGTGACGCTCATCTCGCCCTTCGTGGGGCGGATCTACGACTGGTACAAGGCGAGCCGCAAGGTGGACGACATCGCGGTGGAGGAAGATCCGGGCGTCGCGTCAGTCACGAAGATCTACACCTACTACAAGAAGCACGGCTACAAGGTGCAGGTGATGGGCGCGAGCTTCCGCAAGACCGGGCAGATCCTCGCGCTCGCCGGCTGCGACCTCCTCACCATCGCGCCCGACCTGCTGGAGAAGCTGTCCAGGGCCGAGGGGGCGATCCCGAGGATGCTCTCCCCGGAGAAAGCCAAAGCCCAGTCGGCGGAAAAGGTGAATTGGGACGAGAAGGCCTTCCGCTGGGAGCACAACCAGGACGCCATGGCGACCGAGAAGCTCGCCGAAGGCATCCGGCGCTTCGACGCCGATGCGCGCAAGCTCGAGAAGCTGCTCACTTCGCTCGCCGCGGCCGTCCCGGCTAAATAAATGGGGACGGACCCTATTTTCCTGCGCGCTACGCGAAGCAACGGAAAATAGGGTCCGTCCCCATTTATTTGGGTTTGCGCCGCACTCGTTCCACTACCCACCCCAGTAGATAGAGCGCTGCAGGCACGCCGACGGCGAAAATGGCCGGCTGGAGGGCGCGCTGGGGCTCTTCGGAGGTCAGCAGGATGAGCACCACCTGCATGCCCGCGACCACGACCCAGATCACGGTGAAGAGCAGCCACCACTTGCGCCAGGTGAACACGCCGGGCTAGCGCGGCTGGGCGAGCTTGCGCACCTTTTCCAGCTCGGCGGCGGCGCGCTGGGCAGACTCGTCGGCGCGAGCGCGCGCCTTCAGGCTCTCGCCCTGCTCGAGCAGGAGCGCGGCGTCGACGTGCGGCGCGAGCTCCTTCTGCGCCTCGGGCAGCTCGTAGAGCAGCTGCGAGAGCGCCTTCAGCGACACCTCGAGGTCGTGGTGGTCGCGCTCGACGCGCTTCTTGAGGTCGGCGGCGACGCGGATCCAGTAAGGGTCGCGCTGGCTCGCCACCGACATGTGCATGGCGAGCGCGCGGCGACTCATCGCCGCCTCGCGCGCGAGGCGCTCGGCGTCGCTGCGCTTGCGCGCGATCTCGCGCGCGTTGTGGATGTAGTGCTCGGCCGCGGTCTCGAGCTGGCGGTCGCGCGGCGCCTTGGCCATCTTGAGGTTGCTGTCGATGCGCGACACCAAGTCCGGCGTGGGCGGGCCGTTCAGCGCCTGGCGCAGCTGCTTGGTGGTCTCGGCGAGCAGCGCCGTGACCTGGCGCTGCTGCTCGCGCTTCTGCTTGGAGGCGTAGAGGTAGTAAGCCGTGCTGCCCGCGATGGCGAGCACGACCGCGGCGATGACGGCCTTGGACCCTCCCATTCCCGGGGAGGATAGCGGAAATTCAAATCACCGCAATTTGAGCCGTGCGAGAAGGCGCGGGCGATGGCGATGGAAGATGACATCCGGCTTCGCGCGGAACACCACGCCGGCCACCGCGCCGAGCGCGGTAGCGATGGCGACGCTGACCAGCGGCTGGCGCTTGTGCACCGGCACCGCCTCGGGCATCGGCATGGGCGGCAGCGGGCGCGCGGCCCGCACGCGAACCGGGGGCGCAACGGGTGTTACCCGGGAATCTTCTTTCTCGACGGCGCCCGGTCTTTTCTGGCCTTTGCGCGAGCCGTACTCGTGCGAGTAAACCCAGGTGAACTCCGCGCCGAGCAGGAAGATCTGCGCCGAGTAGTAGACCCAGATCATCACCACCGCGAGCGAGCCGGCGGCACCGAACGAGGAAGCGACGGCGCTGCGCCCGATGTAGAGGCTGATGAGGAACTTGCCGACCGTGAAGAGGATCGCGGTCACCGCGGCGCCGACCCACACGTCGTGCCACTCGATCCTGGCGCGCGGCATGAGCTTGTAGATGAGCGCGAACACCGTGGTGGTGAGCGCGAAGCCGACCACGAAGTTCACCGCCTGCGCGAGCACCTGCCAGCCCTCGGTGCCCCACATCTTGCCGAGCGACTGCAGCACCGTATCGAGCACCAGCGACACCATGAGCAGGAACGCGATGCCGAGGATCATGCCGAGCGAAAGCAGCCGCGAGCGCAGCAGCTTCCACACCCCGCCCGCCTCGCGCGCCGGCGCGCGCCAGATGCGGTCGAGCGAGTTCTGCAGCTCGCCGAACACCGTGGTCGCGCCGAGGATGAGCACGAACACGCCCGTGACGGTGGCGATCAGCCCTTCCTTCGGCTGCGACGCGTTGGCGATCATCTCCTCGATCGCCTTGCCGCCCTGCTCGCCCATCAGGCCCGACAGGCCCGAGGTGATCTCGCCGCGCGCCGCCTCGTCGCCGAAGAACCAGCCGGCGACCGCGATCACGATGAGGAGCAGCGGCGCGATGGAGAACAGGGTGTAGTAGGAGAGCGCCGCGCCCATGCTCGGCGCGTAGTCGCTGGACCACGCCTGCACGGCCTTCTTGAACAGCGGCCAGATTTGCCTGGGGTGCAGCATCACACCCCGCGCGAGCACGGATTGTGCCCGCTAGCCGGCGTCGAGAAGAGGCGCCGCACTTCGGCCAGGTCCGTATAGGCCACAATGACTTGTCGTCGTTAGCTCCCGTAGAATGCCAGCTGGGAGGTGCAAGCCCATGATCTGCGTACGCGTCATTACCGCCGCAATCTTGTGTAGCGTCTCAGCGACATACGCGGCCGAGCCTGAAGACACCGCGCGGCGTGCCGGCCAGGCGATCGAACGCGGCGCCAAGGCGGCCGAGAAAGGCATCAAGCGCGGCGCCGCGGCGACCGAGCGCGGCGTGAAGAAAGCCGGCGAGTGGGTGGAGCGAAACGCCGAGAAGGCCGAGAAGGGGCTGAAGAAACTCGCGCAGTAATCCGCTGTCCGTTCGCCCATGGAGCACAAACCCCGCTGGGCCGAGATGTGCGCCCGCATCCTTCAGCAATGCGAGGTGCTGCGCGGCGGCCGCGAGAACCTGGCCGCCTTCCTGCAAGTGAATCCGGACGAGCTCGCCGACTGGGTCGAGGCGCGCTCGGGGCCGCCGCGGCAGGTGTTCGAGAAAGCCATGGAAGTGATCCTCGCCGAGCACGACCGGCGCGCGGCCATGGGCCCGGCGCCGAAGCGGCGCAAGACCGACCACTGACTCAATAAATGGGGACGGACCCCATTTTTCTCATTTAGCGGTACGTCTGTCGTTCCCGCGAAGGCGGAAACCCCGTTTGGAAAAGATGGGATCCCCGCCTGCGCGGGGATGACGGCGTAGTTCTTAAACGAGAAAAATGGGGTCCGTCCCCATTTATCCGCTTACTTAAGGTTCTTCAGGTTCATCGCCACCATCTCGAGCTGGTGCGTGAGCGGGCGATGACCGGGCTTGTCCTGCAGCTTGTTGAGCGCCAGGACCACGTTGTGGCCGAGCTGCTGCGCGCTCATGGAGCCGAGGTTCTCGAACATGCGCACGATCTCGGCCAGGCCGTAGCGGCGCGCGTTCTCACGCACCTCGATCAGGCGGGCTTCGATGCCCGCCCGGTCGAGGTTGGTGGGAAAGCGTAACGTCTCTTCTTCAGGGTTGTTTTTTGCCATCCTTCTTCGCTGCCGAACCGCTGTCCTGCGGCCAGTAGTAGTTCGCCGCAAAAGAGTACGGCGGGTGCATGTAGCGCTTCGCGGGCACCACCTTGGCGGCGTACTCGCGCTGCGATTCGTACACCTTCTTGAAGGTCGCGTTCTTCGCCGAGTTCTCCTTCGCCACCTCGTCCCACGCCTTCAGCGACGCGACCAGGATGTCGGCCGGGGTGCGGCGGATCTGCACGCCGTGCTTCCTCACCATCTCGTCCATCGCGTCGGCGTTCTGCTTCTGCCACTTGGTGAGCCACTCGATGAACGCGTCGTTGATGACGATGTTGAACAGCTCCTGCTGCTGCGGGCTGAGCGACTTCCAGACGTCGAGGTTCAGGCCGAACTCGCCGATGGAGTTGTTCTCGTGCATGCCCGGGGTGTAGTGGTACTTGAACACGCCCGGCAGGCCGAGGCGCAGGTCTTCCACGCCGCCGACCCACTCGGCGCAGTCGATCACCCCGCGCTGCGCGGCCGGCACGATCTCGCCGCCCGGCATGTTGACCACGCTCTGGCCGAGCTTGGCGTAGATCTCCGCGTTCAGGCCGGTCTGGCGGCACTTCATGCCCTTGAAGTCGGCCACCGACTTGAGCGGCTTCTTGAACCAGCCGAACGCCTGCGGGCTGGACGGGTGCGCGGGCCAGACGATCAGGTTCAGCTTGAGCTCGTTCTGGTAGAAGTCGCGCCACATCTGCAGGCCGCCGCCGACGTAGAGCCAGCCCAGGTAATCCATGTGATCCATGCCGAACGGGCCTCCCGGAGGCCCGGCGAACAGCGCCGCGGTCGGGCTCTTGCCCACCCAGTAGTACGAGATCGAGTGCCAGCCGTCGATCACCTTCTTGTTGGCCGCGTCGAGCACCTCGAAGGCGGGCACGATCTGCCCGGCGGCCATGGCCTCGACCTTCACCGTGCCGCCGCTCGCCTTCTCCATCCGCTCGGAGATGATGCGCAGGTGGTCCTGGATCGTCAGGCTGGCGGGCCAGCTCGACTGGACCTTGATCGACTTCGTGGCCGGGGCCTGCGCCTGCGCCCCGATTGAAACAAACGCCGCCGAAACGGCGACTGCAAACGCTCTTTTGAGCATGGGATCCTCCTCGGCCGCATGCTATGGCCTTTGTCCGCAAAAGTGAACCGTCTTTCCGCTTGCCGGGTCCGACGGGATTCTGAAGCGCAAGGGAATGTCAAAGAGCCGTGCCGCCCGCATCTCCAACGCGGGCAAGTCAGCCAGCCGCAAGGGAGGGAAGAAGAAAGGCGGCTAGATTGTTGGCCGCATATGGCCAACCGAGCGCTTTTCCTCGTCTTCTTTCTCCTCCTCCCGCCCCTCGCCGGCGCCCAGCTGCCGGTGCAGGGCGCGGAGCCCTACGTCGGGCAGCCCGGCAAGGACGTGATCTGGGTGCCGACGCCGCCCAGCCTGGTCGAGAAGATGCTCGACATGGCGGCCGTGACCCCGCAGGACATCGTCATGGACCTCGGCTCGGGCGACGGGCGCAACATCATCGCCGCGGCGAAGCGCGGCGCCACCGCGATCGGCGTCGAGTACGACACCGACCTCGTGCACCTGTCGCGCAAGCGCGCCGCCGAGGAAGGCGTGGCCGGGCGCGCGCGCTTCGTGCAGGGCGACATGTACGAGGCCGACATCTCGCAGGCCACGGTGCTCGCGCTGTTCCTCCTGCCGGACAACCTGTCGAAGCTCAAGCCGAAGTTCGAGAAGCTGCGCCCCGGCACGCGCATCGTCATCAACGCCTACCAGATCGCGGGCTGGGAGCCGAAGGAAGTGGGCGTGGCGGGCGGCGAGTGCGCGCCCTGGTGCACCGCGTACCTGTATGTCGTGCCGGCACGGCCCGACTAGAAAAAAAACGCCCCCGACCAAGCGGGGGCGACGGCTTTCGCCGAAACCGGATTTAATTCTTGCCGAAGGCGAAGCTGCCGGTGAAGTCGAGGTCGGACTCGGCCTCGGCGGCCTGCGCCACCACCAGCCCGCGCGCCTGGAGCTCGGCGAGGCGGTGGTGATCGTCGAGGCGCGGCAGCAGCCTGCGCAGCTCGTGCCAGTGCGCGCCGCCCTCGAGGAGCGCCAGGATCTGGCGATCGGCGGCCGGCACGGCGGTATCCCCCCGCGCCTTTTCCCCGGCCTCGGTGCAGCGATAGATGCTTTCGGCCTTGCTCATGGCGCCCCTCCCGCGGTTGCACTGGCGAGGCCGCAGCATGGCGCGTCCCGCGGCGGCGCGGGGTGGAGATATTCAGCGCGCCTTGCAGGTCTTCACACTCTTCACAATTTCGCATCCGCTGCCGCGGGATTCCCGGACGCGGCGCGCTGTCGTGCACCGCACCGCAGGTGTCGCCGCGCAGCTCGGTTCAGCACAAGAAGTTACACAAATCTGCGCTATCTTTTCCCATGTGACGATTTCTCCAAGGAACCACATGCAACTCAAATCGGTCTTGCCCGCTTTCTCTCTCGTGCTGCTTGCCGCCTGCGGCGGGGGCGGCGGGGGCGGCAGCAGCGGCCCCACCGACGTGGTGTTCACCTCGTTCGCGGGGCTCGGTCCCAGCCAGCGCACCAGCATCACCGGCATCTCGCAGACCGGGAGCGGCA
>DASVFV010000173.1:0-5873 GCA_036379875.1 Burkholderiales bacterium
CTCGAGCACCACGATGCGGTCGGCGCGCTCGATGGTGGAGAGGCGATGCGCGATGACGATGGTGGTGCGCCCGCGCATCAGCGCCTCGAGCGCGGCCTGCACCTGGCGCTCGGATTCGGAGTCGAGCGCCGAGGTGGCTTCATCGAGGATGAGGATGGGCGCGTTCTTCAGCACGGCGCGCGCGATCGCGAGGCGCTGGCGCTGGCCGCCGGAAAGGCGCATGCCGTTCTCGCCGATCAGCGTGCCGAGGCCCTCGGGGGTCTCGCGGATGAAGGACATGGCGTGCGCCGCCTCGGCGGCGGCGATCACCTCGCTTTCCGAGGCGCCGCCCATGCGGCCGTAGGCGATGTTGGCCCGGATCGAGTCGTTGAACAGCACGATCTCCTGCGAAACGAGCGCGAGGTTGGCGCGCAGGCTTTCGAGGGTGAGGTCCTGGATGTCGTGGCCGTCGATCAGGATGCGGCCGCTGCTCGGCGCATAGAAGCGCGGCAGCAGGTTGACGAGCGTGGTCTTGCCGCCGCCCGAGCCGCCGACCAGCGCCACCGTCTCGCCCGGACGGATGTGCAGGTTGACGTCGGCGAGCGCGGGCTCGGTGCGCGTCGGATAGAGGAGCGAGACGTTCTCGTACACCACGTCGCCCTTCGCGCGCGCGAGCGTGATGGTGCCGCGGTCCTCTTCCACCGGCGTGTCGATCAGGCCGAACACGCTTTCGGCGGCGGCGAGGCCGCGTTGCAGGGTGTTGTTGATCTCGGTGAGGTGCTTGAGCGGCGCGAGCAGCATGAGCAGCGCGGTGATGAACGAGGCGAACTCGCCCGGCGTGGTGCGGTTGGCGAGCGAGTCCTGCAGCGCGATGTACAGGATCACCGCGATCGCGAACGCGGCGAAGGTGTGCGTGATCGGCGTCGTGAGCGCCTGCGACACGTTGATGCGCATGAAGAAGCCGCGCACTGCCTGCGCGGTCTTGCGGAAGCGCTGCGTCTCGTAGTCCTGCCCGCCGAACACCTTCACCACCTTGTGGCACTCGATGGTTTCCTGCAGCACGTGCACGAGGTCGCCCTGCGCCTGCAGCGCCGAGCGCGACATGCGCCGCAGCCGCCTCGAGATGATCCGCACCGTGAAGCCGATCGCCGGCCCGACCACGATGCCGATCAGCGTGAGCTTCCAGTTGAGATAGAAGAGGTAGGCGAGCAACCCGATGATGGCGATCGAGTCCTTGATCACCACGGTCAGCACGTTGGTGGCGGCGTCGGTCACGCCCACCACGTCGTAGCCGACGCGCGAAAGCAGCGCGCCGGAGCGGTTGTCGTCGAAGAAGCGCGCCGGGAAGCGCACCAGGCGCGCGAAGATCTCGCTGCGCAGGTCGAGCACCACCTTCTGCGCCACCCAGGCCATGCAGTACGACGAGGAGAAGGTGAGCACGCCGCGCACCATGAAGATCGCCACGATCGCGCCGGCGAATACGAGCGGCGGCCAGGACGCGCTCTTCGCGCCGAAGCCCTCGTCGAGCAGCGGCTTGATGAGCGCCGGGAAAAGCGGCTCGGTGGCGGCGGCGAGCACCATGCCGAGCACCGCGAGCGCGAACACTTTGGCGTACGGCCGCACGTACGAGAGCAGCCGCAGGTAGAGCTGGCCGCTCTTCACGCGGGCTGCACGCCGATGCGGCGCAGCGCGTCGAGGTCGAGGTCGACCGGCGAGCGGCCGCGCGCGCGCGGATACAGGTGCGTGAAGCTCTTCCGCCAGAAGCGGCCGCGCCCGGCGACCGCCGGCCCGACGCGCCAGCGCGCGCCGAGCAGGCGCGCGAGCCAGGCGGTGCGCGGCTCGTCGGACAGGTTGACCAGCAGGTCGTAGCGGCGCTTGCGAAGCTGCACAATGCGGCCCCATCCCAGCGTCGAATAGACGAGCGCGTCGACCTCCATGTGCGGCGCGCGCGCCTTCAGGAGCGCGACGACCGGAGCGGCGAGCTGCGCCTCGCCCTGCGGCCCCGGCTTCACCACCAGCGCGCGCCCGCACTCCCGCAGCGGGACGGCATCACTCACCATCCCGCGAGTGTACTAGCGCAGCGCCACCTCCGCCGCGAGCCCGAAGGCGCGCCCGGGCAGCGGATAGACGCTGTAGCGGTCCGGGGTGAAGGCGCTGCGCACCGCGTAGTCGTAGTACTTCTCGTCGAACAGGTTGTTCACGGTGGCGGCGAGCCGGCCCCAGGGGAAGCTTTGCGCTAGCTTGAGGTCGACGACGTAGTAAGCCGGTATGCGGTGGCCGAGCGTATTCGGCTCGTCGTTGTCGAGCACCTGCTCGCTCACCGCGGTCAGCGCGGCCGAGAGCAGCGTCCGCGGCGCCAGGTTCCAGGTTCCCGCGACGTTCAGCTTGTGGCGCGGCACCAGCGGCACCGTCTTGCCGGCGATCGGCATGTTGGTGCCGATCGCAAACGGCGAGCCTTCCAGCGTGCCTTCCAGGAACTCGGCTTCGGTGTAGGCGTACGCCGCGCGGATGTTCTTTAATCTGCCTTCGAGTTCCAGGCCCTGACGGCGCGAAGGCGGAAGATTGGTGTTCCCCACCCCGGTGGTGAACGGGTCGAGGTGGATTTCGTCGAACACGTCCATGCGGAACAGCGTGGCGCGCAGCGCGCGGTCGTTGTTGCTCCATTCGGCGCCGCCCTCCCAGGTGCGCGCATGCTGCGGGCGCAGGATCTGGAATTGCGGCGCGAAGAAAATGTCGCTTTCGTACGCCTCTTCCGCGTTGACGAAGCGGAACGCCCGCCCGGCGCGCGCGAACCCGGCCCATTGCGCGTCGAACGCGTGTCGCAGGCCGAGCTCCCAGGCGCGCTCGTTCTGCGTCTCGCGCGCCGATGGCGCGGCGCTGCAAAAGAAACAGGCGGGCGAGGTCGGGTCGACGACGTCATCGCCCGAATACTTGGCGCGTTCCGTACGCCACCCGGCCGTCGCGATGGTCGACGGCGCGAGCGCGATGGTGTCCAGGACGTACAGTCCCGTGGTGTCCTGGTCGACCGACACGCGGTTGGTCGGCTGGTCGATGTTCTCGGGGCGGTCTGTGCGCCGCGAGCGGTAGCGCCACTGGTGCAGATCCACCCCAGCAACGACGACATGTCTTCCTAGAGGAAATTTGATCTTCGGGGTGAGCGAACGCAACTCCAGGTCGTCGGCGCGGTAGGTCGGAAAGCCGCCCTGGTCGAAGTACGAACGCTGGTCCTTGCCGCGCCAGTCCAGGCCGATCGAAAGCTCAGCCTCGCCGAGGCGCTGCAGCAGCGTGGCGCGCGCCCGCGCGCCGTCGCGGCTCGCATAGTCGAGCGGCGTCGCGGCGCCGCGCCGGTCGCTCGAGTATTCATCGAGCCCGATCGAGGGCTGCACGAAGCGACCGCCGGGTAGCCGGATGTCCTGCCGGTCGGTGCCGAAGCGCAGGTCGAGCGCGCCGTCGCCGAGCGCCCAGCGCAGGTTGAGCGTGGTGTTCTGCTGCTCGTTGCGGTTGTTCTCCCGGTAGCCGTCCGACTCGTAGCCGTGCAGCGAGCCGTTGATGCCGAAGGCGCCCGCGCCGTACGCGCCGTAGACCTGCCCCTCCAGCGTATCGAAGCTCGCCACG
The DNA here is from genome assembly GCA_036379875.1 of Burkholderiales bacterium. Taxonomy (GTDB): domain Bacteria; phylum Pseudomonadota; class Gammaproteobacteria; order Burkholderiales; family SG8-39; genus SCGC-AG-212-J23. Next base: position 3,595 of record DASVFV010000173.1, read on the forward strand.
CGACCGAGCAGCTCCGCGCTCTTGCCCGGCGTGAGCGGAGAGCGTGTCACGATGTTCACGATGCCGGCGGTAGCGCCGTCGCCGTACAGCACGCCGCCTGCGCCGCGCACGATTTCGACGCGCTCGATCGAGGCGAGCGGGATCGCGGGCCACTGCACGCCGGACAGGTCGAAGTCGTTGAGGCGCCGCCCGTCGAGCAGGATGAGCGTGTTCTGCGGGCCGGTTACGCCGAAGCCGCGCAGGTCGATCGAGGTATAGGCGGCGTTGTTGCCGTAGAAGTCCTTCATCGTGAAGCCGACCTCGCTCGCGATCAGCTCGGGCAGCGTGCGCGCGGCGCTCTTTGCGATCTCGTCGCGCGTGATTAGCGTGACGCTTGCCGGCAGGCGGCGGATCTCTTCGGGGAACCTCGGTGCGGTGATGACTATGGAAGCATCCTGCGCAAAGCATGTGGAGCAGAGCAGCAGCCCTGCAAAGGCGGAACGCATCGAAACCTCCCTGGCGTCTTCCCCGACGCCTGAAATGGTTGACGGATGCTTTCCAGGCCGGTCTCCGGACTCGCGGGACTGACTGCTTCGCCTTCCCACGCTTTCGCGCAGTGGCGACGGATGAAGCAGTCTCTCCGCTTACCGTTGCGGGGGCAGTAGAGGAGTTACACCTCTTTCCCGAGCACCTGGCAGCGGTGGCTATGATAGCCCGATGCGTTGGTTGCTTCTCGTTCTTCTCCCGTTTAATGCGCTTGCGCAGGTGATCGACGATTACGGAAACCGGGTCGACGTGAAGGCTTCACGCATCGTCAGCCTCGCCCCTCACCTCACCGAGCTGGTGTATGCCGCGGGCGCCGGCGCGCGCATGGTGGGCGCGGTGGAATACAGCGACTACCCGCCCGCGGCGCGCGGGTTGCCGCGTGTGGGAAGCGACGCGCAGATCAGCATCGAAGCGGTGCTCGCGCTGCGCCCGGACCTGATCGTCGCCTGGCCCAATCCGGGCAGCGCGCGCGCCATCGACCGCCTCGCCGGGCTCGGCCTGCCGGTGTTCCGCTCCGAGCCGCGCGAGCTCGAGGACATCGCCACCACGATCGAGCGCCTCGGCGTCTTGGCCGGCACGCAGGCCGAGGCGCAGCGCGCGGCGCGCGCCTTCCGGGTGCGCAAGGACGAGCTCGAGAAGCGCTATGCCGGCCGCCCCAGGCTGCGCGTCTTCTACCAGGTGTGGGACCGGCCGCTCCTCACCGTCAACGGCGATCATGTCATCAGCAAGGTGATCCGGCTCTGCGGTGGTGAAAATGTGTTCGAGGCGCTGCCGCTCATCGCCCCGGAGGTCGACCCGGAGGCCGTGCTGCGCGCCAATCCCGACGTGGTGCTGACCAGCAAGCCGGGCGCCGAGCCACCCAAGTGGTTGCCGAGGAGCCGCTTTTTCGTGGTGCCGGCCGACTTCATCCAGCGCCACACGCCGCGCCTGCTGGACGGCGCGGAGCTGGTCTGTCGCGCGCTGGACGAAGCGCGCGCCGCAAGATCATGAAGTACATGCAGAAAGCGACCTTAATAGTTGACGCGCCTTGGGTTTTGCAACATAGTGCGCGTGCGTGGAGACGGAGTTCACTTCCCTGGAGGCGAAGGTCGCCCAGTTCGTGACGCTGTGCGAGCGGCTGCGCGCCGAGAACGTGGAGCTGCGCCAGCAGCTCGCCGCCGCCCGCAACGACGCGAAGCGCCTGCACGACAAGATCGACGGCGCGAAGGCCCGTCTCGAGGGCCTGATCTCGCGCCTGCCCGGGTGAAGCCGCTCCGCATGGGCGAACAGAAGACCGTCGAGGTGACCCTGCTTGGACGCAGCTACCGCGTGGCGTGCGAGGACCACGAGCGCGAGGCGCTCATGCAGGCGGTCGCGTACCTCGACGCGAAGATGAACGAGATCCGCAAGGCCGGCAAAGTGATGGGCGCCGAGCGCATCGCGGTGATGGCCGCGCTCAACGTGGCGCACGAATTGCTTAGCATGAAACTTGGCACGGGATTTGATCTCGGCAAGGCGAAGCGCCGCCTGATCGCGCTCGAATCGCAGATCGACGCGGCGATTGCAAAGCAGGAGAAGTTGTTCTAAAAAAGAGTTCGGTTCCCTGCGGTGTGCGACAGGGCCCAATTTTTCCGAACCGATAGCTTCCTCAGGTTGCGGACTTAGCGTCACTGTTGTGCTCGTCCCTCACGCTTCGCGTGTGCCGGATGAACCTGATGTGACCGGAAAGCGACCACCCTGTTTAGCCAGGGTTCGGGAGCCGGGCCCACCGCCAC
>DASVFV010000174.1:0-9016 GCA_036379875.1 Burkholderiales bacterium
GTCACCATCGACGGCGTGCGCGTGGAGTATGCTGACGGCTTCGGGCTCGCCCGCGCCTCCAACACCACGCCGACCATCGTGATGCGCTTCGAAGCCGACAATGCCGCCGCGCTGGAGCGCATCAAGAAAGACTTCCGCGCCGCGCTGCAGCCGCTCAAGCCCAATGCGCCTCTTCCTTATTAGTCTCTTTTTCGTGGGAAGTTCTGCGATGGCCGCCTGCCCCGCCCTTTTGGATCGCAAGCTCGACACCATCCATGACAAGCCGCAGTCGCTGTGCGAGTACGCCGGCAAGGTGTTGCTGGTAGTGAACACGGCGAGCGAGTGCGGCTACACGCCCCAGTACGAGGGCCTCGAGAAGCTCTACGGCAAGTACAGGGAGCGCGGCCTGGTGGTGCTCGGCTTCCCGATGAACGACTTCGGCGGGCAGGAGCCGGGCTCCAACAAGCAGATCGCCGAGTTCTGCGTCAACCAGTACGCCATCGACTTCCCGATGTTCGCCAAGACCGAGCTCAAGAAGAACCCGCTCTATGCGGATCTGGTGAAGGCCGCCGGCAGCGCGCCGCGCTGGAATTTCCACAAGTACCTGGTCGACCGCAGCGGCACCAGGGTGGCGAGCTTCGACACGCGCGTCGCGCCCGACGACCCGAAGCTGGTCGCCGAGATCGAAAAGCTCCTGAAGTAGCCGATCGTCGTCCCCGCGCAGGCGGGGACCCCATTTAGCTTTTCATTTTTGGGAAACGGGGCCCCCGCCTTCGCGGGGGCGACGCACGAGGCTACCTACCGCCCGTCGAGAAAGGCGTTGCCGCGCGAGACCGCCTGGTTGAGCGCGTCGAGCCCCGACTTGCGGCCCTGCCACGCCGACTCGATTTCCTCGTCGATGATGGTGCGCAGCTTGGGGAATTGCCCCAGGCGCAGCGACCGCCAGTTCGGCGTGCCGCGCACCAGAAGCTGGCGCACCGGGATCTCGTAGCCGGGGTTTACTGCGTAGAAGCCGCTCTTGCGCGTCAGCTCGTAGGCGTCGGCGGTGAGCGGCACGAGGCCGGTCTTCTGGTGCCACTCGGCCTGCACCTGCGGGCGCGAGAAGTACGCGAGGAAGCGCGCCACGCCCGCGTAGTCGGCCGCGCCGCGGCTCGCCATCACCCAGAACGCGCTGCCGCTCGCAAGAGTGTGCAGCGGCGCGCCGTCGAAGTCGTCGTAGTACGGGAACTGCGCGATGCCGAGGTCGAACTTGGCGCGCGCGCGCAGCTCCTGGTAATTGGCCGATGAAGCGGCAAGCAGCGCGCACTCGCCGGCCAGGAATCGCGCCTCGGCCTCGCCGCGCCGCGCGAAATAGGTGAAGTAGCCCGATTTCTGCCAGGTCGCGAGCGTCGACACCCAGCGCACCGCGAGCCGGTTGTTGAACATCAGGCGGTCGTTGGCGAACGCCTGGTTGTGCCACGCCGCCATGTTCTCGAGCAGCGCGGAGGCCGGCCACGCCATGGTGAGCGCGCAGTCGCTGCCCGCGCCGACCAGCGCGGCGAGCACCGGCACCATCTCGTACCACGTGGCGGGAGGCTTCGACGGGTCGAGCATGGCTACGCGGAACGCGTCGCGGTTGTAATAGAGCACCGGCGTGGAGCGCCCGAGCGGCAGCGCGACCAGGCGGCCGTCGGCGTCGCGCAGCTCTTCCGCGCCGAACCCGGCATCGGGGCGCTCCAGCACCTGCCAGAGCGGGCGCACCAGGTCGCGCTGCTCGAGGAGATAGGCACCGCCGAGCTCGGAGGCCTGCACGATGTGCGGCGCGCGCGCGGTGCGTCGCGCGGTGACCGCCTCGACCGCCGCCTCGTCGTACTGGCCCTTGTACGTCGGAACGACGCGGAACTCTTTTTGCGACGCATTGAAGCGCGCGACGATGCGCTCGAAATCCGCGCCGCGCGCGCCGTTCATCGAATGCCAGAGGCGGATGTCAGCGGCCGTCGCAGTCCCGGCGAAGAACAACAGCAGGAAAACGCTGCGCAGCAGCATGTGCCGCCGAGTATATAGTCGAGCGGTCATGGCCGCTATCCACGAGCGCAGCGCCGCGCAGCTTTCGTCGGCGTACGCGAGCGGAGAGCTTTCGCCGGTGCAGGTGGCGCGCGCGCTGCTCGATCGCATCGCCGCCTGGGAGCCGTGCATCAACGCCATGTATCGCGTGCAGCGCGACGCCGCCCTCGCCGCCGCCGCGGCTTCCGAGGCGCGCTGGCGCGCCGGCCGCGCGCTCTCGCCGCTCGACGGCGTGCCGATCACGATCAAGGAAAACATCTACACGCGCGGCGACCCGGCGCCGATCGGCACGCGCGCCAACGAAGACACAGCCCCGCAAGCCGCGGACGCACCCGCCGCAGCGCGCGTGCGCGAGGCGGGATGCGTGATCCTCGGCAAGACCACCATGCCGGACTTCGGCATGCTGTCTTCGGGGCTCTCCAGCCTGCACGGCATCACGCGCAACCCATGGAACCTCGAGCGAAATCCGTCGGGCTCGAGCTCCGGCGCCGGCGCGGCGGCGGTCGCCGGCTACGCGCCGCTGCATCTCGGCACCGACATCGGCGGCTCGGTGCGCCTGCCGGCCACGCATTGCGGCATCTTCGCGCTCAAGCCCTCGCTCGGCCGCGTGCCCGTGAGCCCGCCCTACATGGGCCGCGCGGTCGGGCCGATGACGCGCACCGTCGCGGACGCCGCGCTGCTCATGAACGTGATCACGCGCCCGGACGCGCGCGACTTCATGAGCCTGCCTTACCGCGAAGAGCGGTACGACGTTTCCAAGATCAATCCAAAGCGGTTGCGCATCGGCTTCCTGCCGGGCATGGGCGTCGGCCTCCCTGTACAGCCGGAAGTGCGCGCGGCCGCCGAAGCGGCAGCAACCGCGCTGGCGAGCGCGGGCTGCGCGGTCGACACGGTGCGCTCCTTCCTCACCGAGGAAATGCTCGACGGCGTGTGCCGCTTCTTCGAGGCGCGCTCCTACCACGACCTGATGAACCTGAGCGCGGGCAAGCGCGAGCGGGTGCTGCCGTTCGTGGCCGAGTGGTGCAGCTGGCGCGCCGCGAAGTTCTCGGGGCGCGACGTGATGCAGGCGTACTCGCTGGTGATGTCGATGCGCGAAGCCGCGGTAGCGGCAAGCCAGCCCTACGACTTCATCCTCTCGCCTACCTCGCCGATCCTCGCCTACGAAGCCGAGCTGCCCGCGCCGGGCAACGACCCGCGCGACGCGCTGCCGCACATCGCCTTCACCGTGCCGTACAACATGTCCGAGCAGCCGGCGGCTTCGATCAACTGGACCTACAGCGCCGGCGGCCTGCCCATCGGCGTGCAGGTGATCGGCAAGCGCTTCGACGATAGCGGCGTGCTCAACCTTTGCGCGCTATTGGAAACGCTGCGGCCTGCGCAGCGCGCGTACCCCGCCTGACAATTCTTGGCAACTGACAAGTTCCGGCATGCTGCGTCGCGTTGTGGCGAACGCCGCATTCGTCGCGTGCGCTAAGTCTCGCAGCGCTTCGTTTTCCTCGGTCCACCCCCCTCGCGGCGTGATTTCCGTCCTGCATGGCGCTCGGCGCCGCGCTTAGTGTTAGCGCTGCAACAAGAACACTTTTTCAGGGGACAACAATGATCAAGCGCACGCATATCAGCAACGCAGTCGCCGCCGCCCTTCTGGCGGTGTCGGCCCAGGTTGCCTTGGCCGTCGACGAGGCGGAGCCCAACGATTCACTGGCTACCGCCCAGCAACTGACGGTCGGCACCGACGGCCAGGTGATTATCCAGGGCGTGATCGGCACGACCGATCCGGCGCAACCCGCGATTCCCGATATCGACTTCTACTCGTTCGAAGCGAGCGCCACGGATGTCATCACGCTGGACATCGACGGCGGCATGAAGGGGATGGGCGCCACCGACCGCCAAGTCGATACCAAGATCACTCTGTTCGGGCCCGATGGGCAGGTCGTCCTGGATAACGACGACAACTTCGCCATCGACGAAGGCTCGGCTTCCATTGGCGGCGAGCGCGATGCGCGCATCGAAAATCTGTCGCTCAACGCAAGCGGCAGTGGCAGGTACGTCGTGTCCGTGGAGGGCGTGGGGCGGTTTCCGAACGGCAGCTACACGCTGATCATCTCCGGCGTCACGGTCGCGGCGCCGTCGCAGGTGGACTACGTCAACATCGACGTCAGGCCCGGCGACCGGAGCGAGTACACGCGGGTCAACATGAGACAGAAACGCGACCTTCCGATCGCCCTGCTCTCCCGCAAGGAGAAAGGCGACATGCCCGCCTTCAAGCCGCTCGAAGCCAAGGTCGACACGATTACCTTCGGGCGTGGCGGCGAGGAGAAGAGCCTGACGCGCTGCCTCAAGCACCACATCGACGTGAACCGCGACGGCATCCCCGACCTCGTCTGCCTGTTCGACGTCCCGTCGGCTGGCTTCGAGGAAAACGACGTGGCCGGCAAGCTGAAAGGCGAGACCATCAGCGGCACGCGCTTCGAGGCCGTCGGCAAGCTGAAGGTCGTGGCGCCCGACTACAAGAACAAGGACCGCGACCGGTGGAACGGCTGGGATCAGCATCGCGGCAAGGGACACGACCGCGACGACGACCGGCACGACGGCAAGCATCGCCGCTAGGTCCTAGTCGTACAGCAACCCGGAAAGGGGGCGGAAACGCCCCCTTTTTATTTCAGCGCGATTTCCTGAGGTTCGGATTAAGCCGGTCGATGTCGGCCTGCACCTGCTCGCGGCTGCGCTCGTAGACGATCTCGCGGCCCATGATCTTGCCGGCGTAGGCCATGCCGTTGCGCGTGGGTGTGAGCGTGCACTTGACGTTGTGCACGCCTTCGCCGAGCACCACCTCGATGGCCTCGGCGCGCTTGCTGAACACCACGACCTCGATCAGCTGGCCGCTGTCGGTGTTGCGGACTTTGATTTTCTCGATCATGCGTGCACCGGTCCGAGCGGCCGCAGCCGCACGCCTTTCCTCAACTTGGTCCACTTGAATTCCGCCGGGTCGGCGAGCGCCGGGCCGGGTGATTTCACGACCAGGACTTCCTTGGCGATCGGCTCGAAGTCGGCGCGGAAGTGCACCGAGCTCTTGAGCGCGACGATGCGCTGCTTGCGCGGCTCGATGCCGACGTGGCGGAACATTTCCTGGTCGGCGGCCTGGCACTTGCGCGACGCGAGCACGACTCGCACGCCAGGCGCGGCGCGGCTGCGAAGCAGCGCCATGTTGCCGAGCGTCATGCGGAAGCCCTTGAACATCGGTCCGGTGCAGGTGAACTTGCCGTCGCCCAGGCGCTCGACGGTGAACTCGCCGCCGAGCGCGGAATCTCCGGGGATGCGCGACAGCCCGCCGAGATTGAACACCGTCGTGGCGCCCTGCCCGGCTTCGTGCGCGCGCTTCGCGGACGGCGCGTCGATGAGCATGCCTAATACGGCATCCTGGGCTTTTTGATCTATTAAAGAGCGAAGCAAACCGGTCGTATCACCGTTACCTCCCGCCCCGGGGTTGTCCTGCGTGTCGGCGAGGATCACCGGCTTGCCGGCCTCTCCACGGGTGTTGGCGCGTCGTACCGCGTCCGGCGCGTCGTGCAGCTCCATGGCGAAGTCCTTCTCCGCGTCTGCCACGATGCCGCGCAGCTCGTCCACCGCGCTTGTCGAGCCGTAGCCGAACACCGCCATGCCGCAATCGCCGAAGTCGGCCATGGGGAATCCGGGCGTGAACGAGAGCGACGCACCGTGGCGCTGCTCGAGCTTTCCCAATTCCTCATAGATGGACCTGCAAGGCTCGATGAACGAGCACTGGGACGGGATGCCGGTGAGGTAGTCGAGCTGGTGAAAGCCCCGCTCGGGTCGCTTTCCCGTTTTGAGAAGTTCATGCAAAAGACGCGCAGCCCGAGCGCCGGTCTCGGCCATGTCGATGTGCGGATAGGTGCGGTAGGCGACCAGGCCGTCGGCAAGCTCCACCATGGCGCGCGTCACGTTGGCGTGCAGGTCGAGGCTCGCGACCACCGGCACGCGCGGGCCGACCGCTTCGCGAACCCGGCGCAGCAGCTCGCCTTCGCCGTCGTCGTAGGTCTCGACCACCATCGCGCCGTGCAGGTCGAGGTAAACGCCGTCAACGGGCAGCGCGCTTTTCAGCCTCTGGATCATTTCATTGGAGATGCGTTCGAACGCATCGGCGGTCACATGGGCCGAAGGGCTGGCCGCGCCCCATGCGGTCCCGACCATGGTGTGTCCAAGCGCGCGCAGCGCGGCGATGGCACCAGCGGCGGGAATGTTGGCGCCTTCGACCGCGCCGAAGATGGTCTCGCCGTACTGCACGCCCGGCCAGCCGCCGCCTGCCTCGAAAGCGGCGTAGTCGGCCTTGGACGGCGCGAAGGTGTTGGTCTCGTGCTGGAAGCCGCCGATGGCGATTCGACTCATGGTAGGCTCGAATTGTCTCCTAGGAGGAGGCGTCATGTACGGAGGAGGCCTCATGAACCGAAGAATCCTCGCCGCGGCGGTCCTCGGCTTGCTGGTTTCGGCCGGCCATGCCCAGGAAAAGGTGCTGCGGGTCGTTCCGCATTCCAACCTGAACATCCTCGATCCGATCTGGACCACGCAGTTCATGGCCCGCAACCACGGCTACATGGTCTACGACACGCTGTTCGGCACCGACGAGAAGAACCGCGTGCAGCCGCAGATGGTCGAGAAGTGGACGGTGAGCCCGGACAAGCGGCTTTGGACCTTCACGCTGCGGCCGGGTCTCGAGTTCCATGACGGCGCGCCGGTGACCGGCGACGACGTGATCACCTCGCTGCAGCGCTGGGGCAAGCGCGACGCGATGGGGCAGAAGCTGATGACCTTCGTGGAGCGCATGGACACGCCGCAGCCCAACACCTTCCGCATCTTCCTGCGCGAAGCGTGCGGCATCATGCTCGAGGCGCTGGGCAAGCCGTCCTCGAACGTGCCGTTCATCATGCCGAAGCGCGTCGCCGAGACGCCCGCCGACCAGCAGATCCAGGAATCGATCGGCAGCGGGCCGTACATCTTCGTGAAGGAGGAATTCAAGCCCGGCGACAAGGCGGTCTATCGCAAGAACGCCAAGTACCAGCCGCGCAAGGAGCCGCCCTCGGGCACCGCCGGCGGCAAGCACGTGTACGTCGACCGCGTGGAATGGAACCTCGCGCTGCGCGACGCGCAGTCGCAGGTGAATGCGCTCGCCAACGGCGAGGTCGACATCATCGAGCGCCCGGCGTTCGAGAGCTACGAGCAGCTGAAGAAGCAGCCCGGCATCGTGATCGTCACCAAGGACCCGCTCGGCTTCCAGTACATGGGGCGCTTCAACCACCTGCACCCGCCGTTCAACAACCCGAAGGTGCGCCAGGCCGCGCTCGCCGCCATGCAGCAGGAGCCCTTCTTGCGCGCGCAGGTGGGCGTGAAGGAGTTCTACAAGCCCTGCCCGTCGATGTACACCTGCGGCACGCCCTATGGCAGCGCGAAAGGCAGCGACATCCAGTCGAAGTCCAACATGCGCAAGGCGCAGGAGCTGCTCAAGGCTTCGGGCTACGACGGCACGCCGGTGGTGATCCTCAAGCCCACCGACCTCGCGGCGATCCAGAAACTGCCCGACGTGGCGGCGCAGCTCTTGCGCCAGGCCGGCTTCAAGGTCGACCTGCAGGCGATGGACTGGAACACGGTGGTGAGCCGCCGCGCCAAGAAGGAGCCGCCGGCGCAGGGCGGCTGGAACATCTTCCTCACCGCGTGGCTCGCGCCCGACGTGTGGAACCCGCTCGCCAACGCCGCGCTCGGCGCCGCGGGCGAGAAGTCGTGGTTCGGCTGGCCGAGCGACGAGCAGATCGAGAAGCTGCGCGACCAGTTCGCGCGCGAGACGAACGAAGCCAAGAAGAAGGCCATCGCCGAGCAGATCCAGGTGCGCGCCTTCGAGATCGGCACCCACGCGCCGCTCGGCGAATACGTCAACCCGTACGCGACGCGCAAGAACATCAGCGGCCTCGTGATCGGCAGCGGCGACACCTATTGGAACGTAAGGAAGAACTAGGTGGCAGTCGTCCCCGCGAAGGCGGGGACCCCGTTTCGAGAATTGAAAGCGCTGACTTCAAAAAAAATGGGGTCCCCGCCTTCGCGGGGACGACCAATCAGCTGACGAGCAATCAGCTCTTTTTGCGAGTCTCTCCAGCCTGATCCGCTTCATCGCCCGGCGGCTCGCCGCGACGATCCCGGTCCTGCTGGTCGTCGCGGTTTTCGTTTTCCTGCTGCTGCGCCTCACGCCCGGCGATCCGGCCGCCATCATGGCGGGCGACGCGGCGACCGGCGAGCAGATCGAGCGCATCCGCGCCGGCCTCGGGCTCGACAAGCCGCTCGTCGTGCAGTTCGGCATCTGGCTCGGAAAAGTGCTGTCGGCCGACCTCGGCCAGTCGTTCTACTTCCGCATCAACGTCTCGACCCTGATCGGCCAGCGCCTCGAGCCGACGCTGTCGCTCGCCGCGCTGACGATTTTCTTTGCAGTGCTCATTTCCATCCCGTTGGGCGTGCTCGCCGCCTGGCGCTTCGGCGGCTGGTTCGACCGCTTCCTGATGGGCTTCTCGGTGCTCGGCTTCTCGATCCCGGTGTTCGTGCTCGCCTACATCCTGATCTGGCTCGTCTCGCTGCAGCTCGGCTGGCTGCCGGTGCAGGGCTACGCGCGCCTGTCCGATGGGGTTTTCGTCTGGCTGCGCCATTTGATCCTGCCGTCGCTCACGCTATCGGTGATCTACATTGCACTGATCGCGCGGGTTACGCGCGCCAGCGTGCTGGAAGCGCTCGGCGAGGACTACATCCGCACCGCGCGCGCCAAAGGCCTGCCTGAGCTGCGCGTCCTGGTGCGCCATGCGCTGGCCAACGCCGCGGTGCCGATCGCGACCGTGATCGGCATCGGCATCGCGATTTTGATCGGCGGCGTGGTGGTGACGGAATCGGTATACGCCATCCCGGGCCTCGGCCGCCTGACGGTCGACGCGGTGCTGGCGCGCGACTT
>DASVFV010000175.1:0-50150 GCA_036379875.1 Burkholderiales bacterium
GCTGGGACGAGGCGGCGATGCGCTGCGCGTCATTCGTGGATCGCATCCTGCGCGGTGCGAATCCGGCCGAGCTGCCCATCGAGCAGCCCAAGAACTTCCAGCTCGTGCTGCACTCCGGGCGCGCGAAAGCCATGGGTTTGGCGATTCCCCCCGCGATGATGGTGCGCGCCGATCGGGTGATCGAGTGAGGCGCCGCGCGTTCGTGGCGCTGACCGGCGGCGCGCTGCTCGCCGGGGTGCGAGCGTCGCGCGCGCAGGCGCAGCGGCGCGCCGGGCTGCTGGGGTGGCGCGGCGGCTTGATGAACCGCGACCTCGCCGGCGGGCGTGATCTGCTCGCGGCGATGAAGGAGCTCGGATACGTCGAGGGGCGCAACTTCCTGTATGACGAGCGCTCCTGGGATCGGCAGGAACAGGCATTCGGCATGGCACGCGAGCTTCTGCAAGCCGGCGCGGAGGTCATCATCGCGGCCGGCCCGCCTTCCATCCTCGCGGCGAAAGCGGCGACGGACCGCGTGCCGATCGTCATGATGTACTCGGCCGAGCCGGTCGCGATGGGTTTGGTGCGCAGCCTCAACCGCCCGGGCGGAAACATCACCGGGCTCACCTGGGATCACGGCTTCGAGACCAACGTGAAGGCGCTCGAGCTGCTCGGTGAGACGCTGCCGGGAATCCGGCGCGTCGCGCTGCTCTGGGATGAGACCGACTCCGTGCACCCGGTGTACGCGAAGTATTACGAGAAAGCCGCCGCCCAGCGCGGCCTCACGCTCGTTTCGGCGCCGGTGCGCTCCATGGATGACGTCGAGCGCGCCGTCGTGCGCATGCGAAAAGAGCGCACCGAGGCGCTCGTCATCCTGCCGAGCGGCCAGCTCACCGTGCCGAAGCGCGTCGAAGTCCTTGCGCTTGCCATGCGCGAGCGCATTCCGACGCTCTATTCGTATGTCGGCCGGGATGCGCCCAATGCGCTGCTGCATTTCGGCCCCAACCTCGACAACATGCCGCGCCGCGCCGCGGCCTACGTTGCGCGCATCTTCAAGGGTGCCAAGCCTGCGGATATCCCGATTGAGCAGCCGGACAAGTACGACCTGGTGGTCGATCTCGGCGTGGCGCGCAAGCTAGGCATCACGGTGCCCGGCTCGGTGCTGTTTCGCGCCGACCGGGTGATCGAATGAGGCGGCGCGCGTTCCTCGCCCTCGGTGCGGCGGCTTTGCCGCTTGGCGCGCTCGGGCAGTCGAGCCGCATGCCGCGCGTGGGTTATCTCTTCTCGTTCCCGCGCGCCGAGGGCGAGCATCTGTGGCAGGCGTGCCGCGCCGGGCTGGCGGAGCTTGGCTACGTCGAAGGGCGAAATATCCGGCTCGAGCCGCGCTGGGCCGATGGCGACTACGCCCGCCTGCCGGCGCTCTTGCAGGAGCTGCTCGCGCTGAAGCCCGCGGTGCTGGTGACGGCGGCGACGCCGCCGAGCCGCGCCGCCATGGCCGCCACGAAGAGCACGCCGATCGTGTTCGTCGCAGTGGGCGAGCCGGTCGCCGTCGGCCTGGTGAAGAGCATGGCGCACCCGGGCGGCAACATCACCGGGCTGTCGCTGCTCACTTCGGAGCTGAGCGGCCGGCGGCTCAAGCTGCTCGTCGACTGCGTCGGCACCGCGCATCCGGTGATGGCGATCAAGAACCCGGCCAACCGGGTGCACGAGACCTTTCTCGAGGAGACGCGTGCCGCCGCGCAGGCGCTCGGGGTGCGCCTCGCGACGAGCGACGCGGGTGGCCCGGCGGACATCGAGCGCGCCTTTGCTGAGGCGCGCGCGGCGAGCGCGGGCGGCGCGATCGTGTTCGACGACCCCGTGCTGTGGAGCCACCGCAAGCGCTTCGTGGCGCTCGCGCAGCAATCGAGGTTGCCGGTCATCTACGGCTACCGCGAGTTCGTGGACGAGGGCGGCCTGATGTCGCTCGGTCCCGACCGCATCGATCACTACCGGCGCACCGCGATCTACGTCGATCGCATCCTCAGGGGCGCAAACCCCGGCGACCTGCCGGTCGAGCAGCCGGTAAAGTTCCAGCTCGTGGTCAACGCGAGGAGCGCGAGATCGATCGGGCTGACGATTCCGCAGGCGCTGCTGGTGGCGGCGGACGAGGTCATCTCATGAAGCCCGTCGCGCGGACGCAGCCGGCGGCGCGCTCGTATCGAGGCCGGCTGTTCCGCAAGTACTTCCTGCTCATCCTCGCGCCGGTGTGCGGCGCGCTCATCATCTCGGGCGGCATCGGGTTGTACTTCTCCTACCAGGAGAACAAGGAAGCGCTCGCCGACCTGCAGAGCGAGAAGGCGGCGGGCGCGGCGGCGCGCATCGAGCAGTTCGTGCGCGAGATCGAGCAGCAGGTCGCCGCCGCGGCGCTGCCGCAGCTCGGCACCGAAGGGCTCGAGCAGCGCCGCCTCGAGTTTCTCAAGCTGTTGCGCATGGTCGACCGCGTGACCGACATCTCGCTCATCGACGCGAAGGGCCGCGAGCAGCTTTCGGTGTCGCGCCTCAAGCCCGACACCATCGGCAGCAACGACGATCGCTCGCAGGAGCCCGCGTTCAGGAACGCGCGCGCCGGCCAGACCTGGTTCGGGCCGGTGTACTTCCGCAAGGAGACCGAGCCTTACATGTCGATCGCGGTGCGCGGCGGCGGCGAGGCCGGCCCGGTCACGGTGGCCGAGGTGAACCTCAAGTTCATGTGGGACGTGATCACGCGCATCCGCGTCGGCCGCAAGGGCAAGGCCTACGTGGTGGACGGTGCGGGCTACCTGATCGCCGACCCCGACATCGGCCTGGTGCTGCGCAAGACCGATCTGTCCGCGCTCGAGCAGGTGAAGGCCGCGCTCGCGCCGGGCGCCGAGGACTCCGCTGCGCTGGTCGCGAAGGACCCGGCCGGCCAGAGCGTGCTGACCGCCTTCGCGCCGATCGAGCCGGCGCGCGAACGGGCCGCGCAGGGCCGCGCGCCCAGCCCGCTCGGCTGGAAGGTGTTCGTCGAGCAGCCGGTGAGCGAGGTCTACGCCGCGCTCGACGCGATCATCTACCGCACCGTGGCGCTGATCCTCGCCGGCCTGGTGTTCTCCGCGCTCGCCGCGATGTGGCTCGCGCGCAGCATGGCGCGGCCGATCGGCGTGCTGCAGGAGGGCGCGCAGCGCATCGGCGCGGGCGACCTCGAGCAGAAGATCGAGGTGCGCACCGGCGACGAGCTGGAAGCCCTGGCCGGGCAGTTCAACCGCATGACCGAGCAGCTGCGCGAGTCCTATGCGGGCCTGGAGCGCAAGGTCGAGGAACGCACCGGCGAGCTGCAGCAGTCGCTCGAGCAGCAGACCGCGACCTCGGAAATCCTCAAGGTCATCAGCAGCTCGACCACCGATGTGCAGCCGGTGTTCGAAGCCATCGTCGAGAGCGGCCTGAACCTGTTTCCGGACGCGGCGGTCGCCGTGGTGCTGCCCGACGGCGCCCAGGCCCGCCTCGCGGCGATCGCCAATCTCGATCCGCAGCGCCGCGAGGACTGGCGGCGGCGCTGGCCGGTGCCGCTCACGCGCGAGTACCTGCACGGCGTCGCGATCCTCGACCGCAAGCTGGTGGATGTCCCCGACGGCGCCGCCCACCCGGAGGACGATCTGGCGCCTGGCGTGCGCAACTTTCTCGCCACCGGTTATCGCGCCATCACCATCATGCCGATGATCCGCGGCGACACCGCGATCGGCACCGTCACCGTGGTGCGCCTGAATCCCGGCCCGCTCTCGGAGAAGCAGCTCGCCACGCTGCGCACGTTCGCCGACCAGGCGGTGATCGCGATCGAGAACGTGCGCCTGTTCAACGAGACCAAGGAGGGCCTCGAGCAGCAGACCGCGATCTCCGAAGTGCTGCGCGTCATCTCGAGCTCGCCGGGCGACGTGCGCCCGGTGCTGCAGGCGGTCGCGGAGCGCTCGGCGCGCATCTGCGACGCGAAGTTCTGCGACATCATCGTGGTCCAGGACGGGGGGCTCGGCGTGGCGGCGGCGACCGGCGACCTCGGCCGGCCGCAGAGCGGCGAGACCGTGCCGCTCACCCGCACCACCGCGATGGGCCGCTCGATCCTCGAGCGCATCGTGGTGCACGTTCCCGACATCGACGCCGCCGGCGACGAGTTCCCGCTCGGCCGGGAGCTTGCGCTCAGGTTCGGCCACCGCACCACCCTCGCGGTGCCGCTGGTGCGCGAGAACAAGGCGCTCGGCACGATCCTGCTGCGCCGCACCGAGGTTCGGCCGTTCGAGGACAAGCACATCGCGCTGCTGCGCACCTTTGCCGACCAGGCCGCGATCGCGATCGAGAACGTGCGGCTGTTCAACGAGACCCGGGAAGCGCTCGAGCGCCAGACCGCCACCGCCGAGGTGCTGCGCGTGATCAGCGGCTCGATCACCGACGCGCGCCCGGTGTTCGACGCGATCTCGCGCAGCGTGCTCAAGCTGTACGGCGCGCGCAGCGTGTCGCTCGTGGTGCGGGTCGGCGAGCGCATCGACCGCGTGGCGTACGCGCTTTCGGACAAGAGCGCGGACGACGCCTCGCAGGCGCTCTACCCGATTCCGCTCGACGAAGGCAGCCTGTCCGGCCGCGCCATCCTGCGCGACGAGCTGGTGCATATCCGCGACGTCGACACCGAGCCGGGGCTGGCCGAGCATTCGCGCGCCATCACGCGGCGCCAGGGCGTGCGCTCGGTGCTGATCGCGCCGATGCACAGCATGGGCGCCACCACCGGCGCGCTCGCGGTCGGCCGGCGCGCGCCGGGCGGCTTCAGCGAGCGCGAGGTCGAGCTGATCCGCACCTTCGCCGACCAGGCGGTGATCGCGATGGAGAACGTGCGCCTGTTCCGCGAGATCGAGGAGAAGAGCGCGCAGCTCGAGGTGGCGAACAAGCACAAGTCGGAGTTCCTCGCCAACATGTCGCACGAGCTGAGGACGCCGTTGAACGCCATCATCGGCTTCTCGGAGGTGCTGTCCGAGCGCATGTTCGGCGAGGTGAACGAGAAGCAGGCCGACTACCTGAAGGACATCCACGAGTCGGGCAAGCACCTGCTCTCGCTCATCAACGACATCCTGGACCTGTCGAAGATCGAGGCCGGGCGCATGGACCTGGAGCTGTCGCGCTTCCACCTGCCGAGCGCGCTGTCGAACGCGGTGACGCTGGTGCGCGAGCGCGCGCAGCGCCACGGCATCGAGCTCTCGGTCGAGGTCGACCAGCGCCTCGGCGCCTTCCAGGCCGACGAGCGCAAGTTCAAGCAGATCATGCTGAACCTGCTCTCGAACGCGGTGAAGTTCACGCCCGACGGCGGCCGCGTGGCGGTCTCGGCGAAGCAGGACACGACCTGCGTCGAGATCGCGGTCCGGGATACCGGCATCGGCATCGCGCCCGAGGACCAGGCCGCGGTGTTCGAGGAGTTCAAGCAGGTGGGCCGCGACTACACCAAGAAGGCCGAAGGCACCGGCCTCGGGCTCGCGCTCGCCAAGCGCTTCGTCGAGCTGCACGGCGGCTCGATCCGCCTCGAGAGCACGCCCGGCAAGGGATCCACTTTCACCGTGAGCTTACCGATACGCCAATGAGCACCGTCCTGATCGTCGAAGACAACGACAAGAACATGAAGCTCGCCCGCGACGTGCTGCAGGCGAAGGGCTACCAGACCCTCGAGGCCGTGAGCGGCGAGGAGGGCGTGAAGCTCGCCCGGGACAAGAAGCCCGACCTCGTGCTGATGGACATCCAGCTCCCCGGGATCAACGGCATCGAGGCGTTCCGGCAGATCCGCGGCAATGCCGCGACGAAGTCGATCCCGGTCGTGGCGCTGACCGCGTCGGTGACGCCGACCGACCGCAGCGCGATCAACGCCGCCGGCTTCGACGCCTTCCTCAGCAAGCCGATCAACCTCAAGGAGTTCCTCGACACCGTGAAACGCCTGATCGAGACGAAGGGGAAATGAAGGCATGACGCCGGCCAAGATCCTGGTCGTGGACGACACGCCGCAGAACCTCAAGCTGCTGGGCGACCTGCTGTCCGTCAAGGGTTACAGCGTATCGACCGCGGCGAACGGCGAGGAGGCGCTCGCCAAGGTGGCGGCCGAGAAGCCCGACCTCGTGCTGCTCGACGTGATGATGCCCGGCATCTCGGGCTACGAAGTCTGCAAGCGCATCCGCGCCAACCCCGAGACCGCGCTGCTGCCGGTGGTGATGTGCACCTCGCTCGACCCGGCGCAGGAGCGCGTGAAGGGCATCGAGGCGGGCGCGGACGATTTCCTCTCCAAGCCGGTCAACCAGCCGGAGCTCTTCGCGCGCGTCAAGTCGCTGTTGCGCATCAAGGGTCTGCAGGACGAGCGCCTCGCGCGGCTGAAGAGCTTCTTCTCGCCGCAGCTCGCCGAGATGATCGCCGCCGGCAAGGGCGAGGAGCTGCTGAAGACCCACCGACGCGAGATCACCGTGCAGTTCTTCGACCTGCGCGGCTTCACCCATTTCACCGACACCGCCGAGCCCGAGGAGGTGATGGAGCTGCTGCGCGCCTTCCACGGCGCGCTCGGCAAGCTGGTGCTCGAGCACCAGGGCACGCTCGAGCGCTTCGCCGGCGACGCGGTGATGGTGTTCTTCAACGATCCGGTGCCGATCGAGAAGCCGGCCGAGCACGCGGTGCGCACCGCGATAGCGATGCACGAGGCGTTCATCCCGATCGCGAAGCACTGGGAGAAGCGCGGCTTCGAGCTCGGCCTGGGCGTCGGCATCGCGCAGGGCTACGCCACGCTCGGCGCGATCGGCTTCGAGGGCCGGCGCGACTACGCCGCGATCGGCAACGTCACCAACCTCGCCGCGCGCCTGTGCGGCGAGGCGAAGGCCGGCCAGGTGCTGCTCGATCGCAAGAGCATGGCCGCGCTCGACGGCGCGTTCCCGAGCGAGCCGGTCGGGCCGTTCACGCTGAAGGGCTTCTCGCAGCCCGTGCCGGCCTTCCTGCTCAAGTCCTGAACGTGCGACGGCTGCCGAAAAAGGAGTCGGAGCGCGAGGCGGCAACCGCGAAGATCCTGCGCGCGATCTCCGAGTCGCCCGGCGATGCGCAACCGGTGTTCCGCGCCATCGTCGACAACGCGCACCGCCTGTGCGCCGCCACCTACACGGTCCTGTACCGCTACGACGGGGAGCTGCTCAGCATCGGCGGCAGCCGCGGCGTCGACCGCAAGGCGATGCAGGCGCTCGCCCGCACCTATCCGCAAAAGCCCGATCGCCGGAAGATGGTGGGACGAGCGGTGCTCGGCGCGAAGCTCCTCCATACCCCCGACATCCGGCGCGACGCGCGATTCCCCAACACCACGCGCGCCGTGGCGCGCCGCTCGCTGATCGCGGTCCCGCTGCTCGGCAAGGACAAGGTGCTCGGCGCGATCTCCTGCGGGCGCACCGAGGTGAGGCCGTTCAGCGCGCAGGACATCGCGCTGCTGGAGACCTTCGCGCACCAGGCGGTGATCGCGATCGAGAACGCGCGGCTGTTCAACGAGACGCGCGAGGCGCTCGAGCGCCAGACCGCGACCGCCGAGATCCTGCGCGTGATCGCCGCCTCGCCCGGCGATTCGCAGCCGGTGTTCGACGCCATAGCCAAAGCCGCGAAGAAACTGTTCGGCGCGCGCTACGCGGTCGTCGCGCGGCGCGTGGGCGACGAGCTGCACCTGGCGGCGCACACGATGACCGGCAAGCGCGGGGACGCTTCGCTGCGCCGGTTCTTCCCGGCGCGCATCACCGGGCAGGGCGCGCTGGGCAAGGCAGTGCTGACCGGCAAGCCCGCGCTGATTGAGGACGTCGAGACCGACCCGGCCTACTCCGAGGAATTCCGCAAAGGGGCGCGCGAGCGCGGCTTCCGCAGCCTGCTGGCAGTGCCGATGATGCGCGACGACGCTGCCATCGGCGCCATCACCGTTTCGCGCCGCGAGCCTGGAAAATTCAGCGCGCATCAGATCGAGCTGCTGCAGACCTTCGCCGAGCAGGCCGCGATCGCCGTCGAGAACGCGCGCCTGTTCAACGAGACCAAGGAGGCGCTCGAGCGGCAGACAGCGACCGGCGACATCCTGCGCGTGATGTCGGGCACGCCGACCGACTCGCAGCCGGTGTTCGACGCCATCGTCACCGCCGCGCACCGGCTGTTCAGCGGCAAGAACGCCGTCCTGCTTCTGCGCGCGGGCGACAAGTTCTCCCTGGCCGGTATCGCGCCGATGGCGATGAACGAGCTTCCCGATAACGTGCGCACCGGCCCGCTCGATCCGGCGCAGAACTTTCCCTCGCGATCCATCGTGGAGGGCGCGGTGGTGAACGTGAGCGATTTTCAGGCCGATGACGTGCCGGCGTTCGAGAAGGCAGTCGGCGAGTCCTACGGCATCCGTTCCGCGCTAATCGTGCCACTGCTGCGCAAGGAAGAGGGCATCGGTGCCCTCGCGGTCGCGCGCGAGAAGATGGGCGCCTTCAACGACAAGGAAGTCCAGCTGCTGCGCTCGTTTGCCGACCAGGCGGTGATCGCGATCGAGAACGCGCGGCTGTTCAACGAGACCAAGGAGGCGCTCGAGCAGCAGACAGCGACCGGCGAGATCCTCAAGGTCATCAGCAGCTCGCCGACGGACACCAAGCCGGTTTTCGACGCCATCGCGTCCAACGCGGCGCGGCTATGCGAGGCCGACAACCTCGGGGTTTTTCGCGTCGAGGGAAACGAGCTGCGCATGGTCGGCTACTCCGGCACCGCGCGCCATGCGCGAGACGTGGGCGACAAATTCGCCCTTACGCGCGGTTCGCTCGCCGGCCGCGCGATCCTCGAGAAGCGCACCATCCATATCCACGACCTGGCCGCCGAACCGGACGAGGAGTGGCAGCAGGCGAAGGTGGCACAGAGGGTCATCGGGCACCGCACCGCGCTCGCCGTGCCGCTGATGCGCGACGGTGTCGCGCTCGGCGCCATCTTCACCCGGCGCATGGAAGTCCGCCCGTTCAGCGGCAAGCACATCGAGCTGCTGCGCTCGTTCGCCGACCAGGCCGTGATCGCGATCGAGAACACGCGCCTGTTCAACGAGACGAAGGAGGCGCTCGAGCGGCAGACCGCGACCGCCGAGATCCTGAGGGTCATCGCCACCTCGCCCGCAGACGTGCGGCCGGTCCTGGACGCGATCGTGGCGAGCGCCCGGCGGCTGATCGGCGGCTTCTCGGCCGCCGTGACGCGCTTCGACGGGAAGCGCATTCACCTCGAGGCCCACGATTCCATCAACCCGGACAGCGACCGGGCGATGAGGGCGCTGTTCCCCATGGCGATCGACAGCGCCGGCCCGATCGCCGAAGCGGTGCGCACGCGCTCGCCGACGCAGATCGTCGACATGCTCACCGATCCCAGGGTCGGCACTGCGGCGCGCGAATCCTCGAAGCAGCGCGGCTATCGCAGCCTTGTGCACATCCCCATGTTGCGCGACGGAGCGGTGGTCGGGCTGATCCACGTCAGCCGGGTCGAGCCCGGCACGTTCTCGGAGCACCAGATCGGCGTGCTGCGTACGTTCGCGGACCAGGCGGTGATCGCGATCGAGAACACGCGCCTGTTCAACGAGACCAAGGAGGCGCTCGAGCAGCAGACCGCGAGCGCCGAGATTCTTCGCGTCATCGGCGGCTCGCCGAGCAATCTGCAGCCGGTGTTCGACTCGATCCTCGAGAACGCGATGCACCTGTGCGACGCGCACCTGGCGACGGTGGGGCTTTACGACGGCAAGCGTTACCAGCACGTCGCGCAGCGCGGCGGCAGCCCCGAGTACGAGAAATTCCTTTTCGCCGGGCCGTTCAAGCCGAAGCCGACCTACACCATCGGGCGCATGATCGCCGACCGGCAGCCCTTCCACGTCCCCGACTATCGCGAGCTGCCCGACTACAAGCAGGGCGATCCTCGCTCGATCGCCACCGTCGACGTGGGCGGCACGCGAACCTATCTCGCCGTCCCCATGCTGAAGGACGACCATGTGGTGGGCGGGATCACGCTGCGTCGCACCGAGGTGCGCCCGTTCACGCAAAAACAGATCAACCTGGTGCGGATCTTTGCCGACCAGGCGGTGATCGCGATCGAGAACGCGCGGCTGTTCAACGAGACCAAGGAAGCGCTGGAGCGGCAGACCGCAACGGCTGAGATTCTGAAGGTAATCAGCAGCTCGCCGACCAGCACGCAGCCGGTGTTCCAGGCGATCGCGGAGCGCGCAGCCAGGATCTGCGAGGCACGCGACGCGAGGATCCACCTGGTCGACGGTGCCAGCCTGCGGCTGGTCGCCGGTTTCGGAGATGTGCCCGCGCCCGAGATCGGCAGCCTGCACGCGCTCGAGCCGGGGCTGGCGATCGGCCGGGCGGTCATCGAGGGCAGGCCGGTGCAGGTGGAGGACGTCCGCGCCGTGCCGGAGGAATTTCCGACCGCATCGAAGTACGGCGCGCAGTTCGGGTGGCGCACCGTGCTCGCCGTGCCGCTGATGCGCGAGCAGCGCGCTCTCGGCACGATCTCGCTGCGCCGGCCCGAGGTGCGGCCGTTCGACGACAAGCAGATCGCGCTGCTCAAGACGTTCGCCGACCAGGCCGCGATCGCGATCGAGAACGTGCGCCTGTTCAACGAGACCCGGGAGGCGCTCGAGCGGCAGACCGCAACGGCCGACATCCTGCGCGTAATCTCGAGCTCGCCAGCGAGCGTGCAGCCGGTGTTCGAGGCGATTCTCGACAAGGCTACGGATCTGTGCGACGCGCAGCTCGGCATCCTGTTCCTTGCGGAGGGAGACGTATGGCGCATGGTGAGCCATCGCGGCGCGAGCCTCGCGGCCCAGGAAGCGCACCGCGAGATCCGTCCCGGACCGAACACCGGCCTCGGCCGCATGCGTCGCGACCGGCGCCCCGTACATATCGCCGATCTGCTTGCCGACGCGGACACGGCACAGCGCGACCCGGTGCGCCTGTCGACCATCGAGAAGCTGGGCGCGCGGACGTTTCTCGCGGTGCCGCTGCTCAAGGACGGTGAAGTGATCGGGAGCGTGGTCATCTACCGCAAAGAGGTGCGGCCGTTCGACGAATCGCAGATCCGGCTGCTCTCGACGTTCGCCGATCAGGCCGTCATCGCGATCGAGAACGCACGGCTGTTCAACGAGACCAAGGAGGCGCTCGAGCGCCAGACCGCGACGGCGGAGGTGCTGAAGGTGATCAGCGGCTCGCCGACCGACGTGGCGCCGGTGTTCGACGCGATCCTGAAGAGCGCGGCGACGCTGTGCGGCGCGGAGATCGCGGCGATGTTCTCGTACGACGGCGAGCTGGTGCGCATGGTGGCCACGTACAACTGGTCGCCGGAGGCGATCGAGTACTTTTCGAAGGTCTACCCCGCGCCGCCCAGCATGAGTTTGATCAGCGGGCGCACCATCCTCACGAAGAGCATCGTCAAGATCGCGGACTCGGCGGCCGACCCGAACTACGACCCGAACTCGGTGATCACCGGGCACTGGCGGCGCATGCTCGCGGTGCCGCTGCTGCGCGAGGGCCGGCCGCTCGGCGTGCTGGTGGTGACCTGGCGCGAGCCGGGCGAGACGCCCGAGCGCCAGGTCGAGCTGCTGCAGACCTTCGCCGACCAGGCCGCGATCGCGATCGAGAACGTGCGCCTGTTCAACGAGACCAAGGAGTCGCTCGAGCAGCAGACCGCGATCAGCGAGGTGCTGCGGGTGATTTCCAGCTCGCCCACCGACGTCAAGCCGGTGCTCGAGGCGGTGGCGGCGCGCGCGGCGCGCATCTGCGAGGCCGGCGACGCGCGCATCTTCCTGGTCGAGGGCAAGTCCATGCGGCACGTGGCGGGCTTCGGCGACGTGCCGATCAGGACCGAGGTGTTTGCGCTCAACCGCGCCTCGGCGAGCGGGCGCGCGGTGCTCGACCGGCTGCCGGTGCATATCCACGACATCCAGAGCCCGAGCGCCGACGAATACTCGCTATCGCGCGAGCTCTCCGCGCGCGCGGGGTGGCGCACTGCGCTTTCGGTGCCGCTGATCCGCGAGCGCCGCGCGGTCGGCGCGGTGGTGCTGCGCCGCAAGGAGGTGCGGCCGTTCACCGACAAGCAGATCGCGCTGCTGCAGACCTTCGCCGACCAGGCCGCGATCGCGATCGAGAACGTGCGCCTGTTCAACGAGACCAAGGAGGCGCTCGAGCAGCAGACCGCCACCGCGGACATCCTGAAGGTGATCAGCCGCTTCGATACGGACGTGCAGCCGGTGTTCGACGCCATCGCGGCCAATGCGCTCGCGCTGTGCCGCGCAACGACGGGCTGGGTCTACCGGTTCGACGGCGAGCTGATCCACATCGCTTCAGCGCATGGCTTGCGGCCCGAAGCGCTCGAGGTCCTGCGCCAGGACTACCCGATGCGGCCAGGCCGCGGTGCTGCGACGGCGCGCGCAATCCTCACGTCGGGGGTGGTCCACATCCCGAACATCCGCGACGACGCCGAATACGCGCTGCGCGACCTCGCAGGCGCTGCGGCCTACCTGAGCGTGCTTTCGGTGCCGATGCTGCTGGAAGGCAAGCCCATCGGCGCGATTACCGTCACCGGCTCGGCGGCCGGCGCGTTTGCCGAGCGGCAGATCGAGCTGCTGCAGACCTTCGCCGAGCAGGCCGTCATCGCCATCCAGAACGCGCGCCTGTTCAAGGAGATCCGCGAGAAGAGCGCGCAGCTCGAGGTCGCCAACCAGCACAAGTCGGAGTTCCTCGCCAACATGTCGCACGAGCTGCGCACGCCGCTCAACGCGATCATCGGCTTCTCCGAGGTGCTCTCGGAGCGGATGTTCGGCGAGGTGAACGAGAAGCAGCTCGACTACCTGAAGGACATCCACGAGTCGGGCAAGCACCTGCTCTCGCTCATCAACGACATCCTCGACCTCTCCAAGATCGAGGCCGGACGCATGGAGCTCGAGCTCTCCACCTTCAGCGTGCCCGGCGCGCTCGGCAACGCGGTAACGCTGATCCGCGAGCGCGCGCAGCGCCACGGCATCGCGCTCGCGGTGGAAGTCGACGAGCAGCTGGGCAACTTCGTGGGCGACGAAAGAAAGTTCAAGCAGATCATGCTCAACCTGCTCTCGAACGCGGTGAAGTTCACCCCGGACGGCGGGCGCGTGGCGGTGTGCGCGAAGAAGTCCGACGGCCACCTCGAGGTCGAGGTGCGCGACACCGGCATCGGCATCGCGCCGCAGGACCAGGCGCTCGTCTTCGAGGAGTTCCGCCAGGTCGGGCGCGACGGCGCGCGCAAGGCGGAGGGCACCGGCCTCGGGCTCGCGCTCACCAAGCGCTTCGTCGAGCTGCACGGCGGCTCGATCGCCCTGCAAAGCGAGCCCGGCAAGGGCTCGAACTTCCGCTTCACGCTGCCGCTCAGTGGCGGCGCGAAGTAATTTCCCGGCTTATTTCCTGCTCTTCGGCTTCGTCCCAGTCCAGGCCCAGCGCTTCCTCGTCCCAATCCTCCGCTTCAACGGAAGCTTCGGCTTCGGCTTCCTGCTCGAGCGGGAACCGGTCCAGATCGGCGCCGTAAACGTCGTCGAGGGTCATGACCGCCTCCTTGTTCGGATGCGGGTCATTCTCGACGCCGCTTCATTACAGCCCGGCGTAGGCGCGATGCGCCGTCAGGAGGCTGGTTTCGCTGGCTAGGGCGCCTTTGGCGGCAGCTGGCAGCTCGGCGTCGAGCGCATGATGGCGAGCTCCTCCTCGGTCATGTCGGCCGGGATGTCGGCGAACAGCGGCGTGGAGAGGTAGCGCTCGCCGGTATCGGGCAGCATGCAAAGGATCGCCGCGCCCCTGGGCGCCTCGTGCGCGACCTTGAGCGCGGCGGCGAAGGTGCCGCCCGCCGTGATGCCGACGAAGATGCCTTCCTTCTGCGCGAGGTCCTTGCTGCACTTCATCGCTTCCGCGCCGGCGATGGTGATCACCTTGTGGATCACCTTCATGTCGACCGCGTCGCCGGTCAGCTTCGGCACGAAGTCGGGGCTCCAGCCCTGCATCGGGTGCGGCTTCCACGACGGATGCGACTTCACCGCCGAGCCGTCGGGCTTGCGCTCCTGCGCGGTGCCGCTCGTGAGCATCGGCGCGTCGGCCGGCTCGGCCACCACGACCCGGGTCTCGGGCCGCTCCTTCGCGAGCACGCGCGCCACGCCCTTCAGCGTGCCGCCGGTGCCGAAGCCGGTCACCCAGTAGTCGAGGCGCTGGCCCTCGAAGTCGCGCAGGATCTCGCGCGCCGTGGTGCGCGAGTGGTAGTCGGCGTTCGCCTCGTTCTCGAACTGGCGCGTGAGGAACCAGCCGTTCTTCTCGGCGAGCTCGTTGGCCTTCTTCACCATGCCGGTGCCGCGCTCCGGAGCCGGGGTGATCACCACCTTGGCGCCGAGGAAGCGCATGAGCTTGCGCCGCTCGACGCTGAAGCTCTCCGCCATGGTGACCACCAGCGGGTAGCCCTTCTGCGCGCACACCATGGCGAGGCCGATGCCGGTGTTGCCGCTGGTCGCCTCGATCACGGTCTGCCCGGGCTTGAGCTTGCCGGTCTTCTCGGCGTCCTCGATCACGCCGAGCGCGAGGCGGTCCTTCACCGAGCCGAGCGGGTTGAACGCCTCGATCTTCACGTACAGGTCGACGCCCTTGGGCCCGAGCTTGCCGATCTTCACCACCGGCGTGTTGCCGACCGTCTCCAGGATATTCGCGTATCTCGCCATCTCGGTTCGCTCCCTTTACGCCACTTCGAACAAGCCGGCGGCGCCCATGCCGCCGCCGATGCACATCGTCACCACCACCAGCTTCGCGCCGCGGCGCTTGCCCTCGATGAGCGCGTGCCCGACGAGGCGCGCGCCCGACATGCCGTACGGGTGCCCGAGCGCGATCGCGCCGCCGTTCACGTTCAGCTTCTCGTTCGGGATGCCGATGCGGTCGCGGCAGTAGATCACCTGCACCGCGAACGCCTCGTTCAGCTCCCACAGGTCGATGCTGGAGACGCTCTTGCCGGCCTGCTGGAGGAGCTTCGGCACCGCGAACACCGGCCCGATGCCCATCTCGCGCGGGTCGCAGCCCGCCGCCGCGAAGCCGCGGAACACGCCCAGAGGATTCAAGTTCCTCCGGGAAGCTTCTTTCGCGCTCATCACTACGCAGGCCGCTGCGCCGTCGGAGAACTGGCTCGCGTTGCCGGCCGCGATGCAGCCGCCCTCGATCGCCGGCTTGATCTGCGACACGCCCTCGTAGGTGGTGTCGGGGCGGATGCCTTCGTCTTCGGACGCGGTGACCTCGCGCAGGGTCTCCTGGCCGGTGTTCTTGTCCACCACCTTCATCTTGGTGGTGATCGGCGCGATCTCGTCCTTGAACTTGCCCGCGGCGCGCGCCTGCGCGGCGCGGTTCTGGCTCTGCACGCCGAACTCGTCCTGCTTCTCGCGCGGGATCTCGTAGCGGCGCGCCACGTATTCGGCGGTCTGCAGCATCGGCCAGTAGGTCTCGGGATGGTGGCGGTGCAGCCACTCGTCCTGGAAGTGGTGCTTGTTCATCTCGTTCTGCACCAGCGAGATCGACTCCACGCCGCCGGCCACGAAAATGCTTCCCTCGCCAGTCATTATTCTTTGACTGGCCAAGGCAATCGTTTGCAGCCCCGAGGAGCAGAAGCGGTTCACCGTCATGCCCGGCACCGTGACCGGGCAGCCGGCGCGGATCGCGATCTGGCGCGCGATGTTCCAGCCGGTCGCGCCCTCGGGATTGGCGCAGCCGATGATCACGTCCTCGACTTCGTCCGCGTCCACTTTCGCGCGCTCGAGCGCGGCGTGCACCACGTGGCCGCCCATCTTCGCGCCGTGCGTGAGGTTGAGTGCGCCGCGCCAGCTCTTGCAGAGCGGGGTGCGCGCGGTGGAGACGATCACTGCGTCGGTCATAGCAGCTTTCCTTTCAGGAATGCCTTCACGTCCTCGAGCGCGCGCGCCTTGGCGCGCGCGCTGGCGGCGATGGTCGCGCCGCTCTTCATGCAGTCGCGCCGCATCACCTCGGCGGCCTTGGCGGCGTTGTCCAGCCGCTCGCCGGTCTTCGCGTAGGTGGTGCTGCCGTCGTCCTCGATGTAGAGCAGGCAGTCGCTCAGGTTCTGCGCCTGCGGGTAGAAGAACGGCCGCTCGTTGCGCGTGTCGCCGTCGAAGCCGTGGCGCGCGCCCTTGTAGGTGACGAGCTGCGCGCTGCCGCCCGCTGCGCGGACGCGCTCCAGGTACCCGGCGCAGCTTTTCGGCGTGGCGTAGTCGTCGTCCTCGCCGACCAGCACCAGGATCGGCGCCGCCGGCTGCGGGCTGCGGTACTGCGCGACGCAGCCCGGATAGAGCGCCACCGCGGCGGCGAACCTGGCCTCGCCTTCCTGCTTGCGCCGGTCGATCGCGCGCAGCGCCACCGAGCCGCCGCGCGACATGCCCATCACGCCGATGCGTGCCGGGTCGACGAACGGCTGCTCGGCGAGATAGGAGAGCGCGGCATACGCATCGCGCACGCCCTGCGCGGTGCTCACCGCCGACTGGTTGGCGATGCTCGTGCCGGCCTTGCGCGCGCTGAAGCTCTCGATCACCAGCGTCGCCACGCCGAGCCGGCCGAGCTCGCGCGCCCAGAAGCCTTCGCGCGCCTCGCTCACGCCGTCGAAGCCGTGCACCAGCACCATGGCCGGGCCGCGCGGCGCGGCCGCCGGCTTGAAAAGGTGCCCGTAGATCGACTCGTCGTCCACGCGCAGGATCACGGTCTCGCTGCCGCGCATCCCCTGCGCGAGCGCGAGGCAGGGCAGGAGAAGCAGCGCGTATCTCAGGAGTTGAAGCGTTTGCCCTCCCTGGCGAGCTGCACGAGCAGCGGGGCGGGCTGCCACTGGCTGCCTTGATAGCCTTTCTGAAAGCTTTCAATTGCCGAAAGTACTTTTGGAAGGCCTATCGTATCGGCGTAAAACATCGGCCCGCCGCGGTAGGGCGGAAAGCCGTAGCCGGTGAGATACACCATGTCGATGTCGGAGGCGCGCAGCGCGATGCCTTCCTCGAGGATGCGCGCGCCCTCGTTGACGAGCGCGTAGATGCAGCGCTCGACGATTTCGTCATCCGTTATTTTCCTGGGGGAGATTTTGAGTTCCTGCCGGTACTGCGACAGCATCGCCTCGACTTCGGGATCGGGAATCGGCTTGCGGCTGCCCTTCTCGTAGCGGTACCAGCCGCGCCCGCTCTTCTGGCCGAACCAGCCCTTCTCGCAGATGCGGTCGGCGAACTTCGAATACACCATGTCGGGGCGCTCCTTGGCGCGGCGCTTGCGGATCTCCCAGCCGATGTCGTTGCCGGCCATGTCGTACATGGTGAACGGGCCCATCGCCATGCCCCAGCGCACGAGCGCCGCGTCGACCTGCGCGGGCGTGGCGCCTTCCTCGATCAGGAACAGGCTCTGCTGCCCGTACTTCTCGAGCATGCGGTTGCCGATGAAGCCGTCGCACACGCCGGAGACCACCGGGACTTTCTTGAGCGTCTTGCCGAGCTTCATGGTGGTGGCGAGCACGTCGGGCGCGGTCTTCTTGCCGCGCACCACCTCGAGCAGGCGCATCACGTTGGCCGGCGAGAAGAAGTGCGTGCCGATCACGTCCTGCGGCCGCGTGGTGGCGGCGGCGATGCGGTCCACGTCCAGCGTCGAGGTGTTGGTGGCGAGGATCGCGCCCTGCTGCACGATGGCGTCCAGCTTGCGGAACATGTCCTCCTTCACGTCCATGCGCTCGAACACCGCCTCGACCACGATGTCCGCGTCGGCGGCCTTGGCGAGGTTCACGCTCGGATGGATGAGGCCCATGCGCTTGTCCATGTCGGACTGCAGCAGGCGGCCTTTTTCGACCGTGGCCGCGTAGTTGCCTTTGATCCGTTGCACGCCTCGATCCAGCGCCTCTTGCGTTGAATCCACGAGCACAACAGGAATTCCTGCGTTCGCGAAGCACATCGCGATGCCGCCGCCCATGGTGCCGGCGCCGATCACCGCCGCCTTGCGGATCGGCCGCACCGGCGTGTCTTCCGGCACGCCGGGAATCTTCGAGGTCTGGCGCTCGGCGAAGAACATGTGGCGCAGCGCCTTCGACTCCGCGGAGTTGACCAGGCCCGCGAAGCGCTCGCGCTCGACCTTGCGCCCTTCGTCGAACGGCCGCGTCGCCGCCGCTTCGGCGCACGCCACGATCTCGAGCGGCGCCGGGTAGCCGCGCGATTCCTTCGCCACCTGCTCGCGCGCCTTGGCGAAGAAGGCCTGCACGTCGCCGTCGATTTTCGCCTTCATGTCCCGGATACGGCGAATTTGCCTCGGTTGTTGCAGGAACTTGATTGCTCCGTCGAGCAGATCACCGGCGACGATTTCGTCCACCAGCCCGAGCTCCTTCGCCTTCTCGGCCGGGATCGGATTGCCGGTGGTCATCATGCGCAGCGCTTCGGCCATCGGGATCACGCGCGGCAGGCGCTGCGTGCCGCCGGAGCCGGGCAGGATGCCGAGCTTCACCTCCGGCAGGCCGAGCTGCGCGCGCGGCGCGGCGACGCGGTAATGGCAGCCGAGCGCGAGCTCGAGGCCGCCGCCCAGCGCGAAGCCGCCGATCGCCGCGACCAGCGGCTTGCGCATCGCGTCCTGCTGGTCGTTGACCTCGAAGAGGTCGGGCTTCTCGCGCGGCTTGTTGAACTCGCGGATGTCGGCGCCGCCCGAGAACGCCTTCGGCGAGCCGATGATCACCACGCCTTTCACCGCCGGGTCGGCGTCGGCCTTCTGCAGCCCGTCCATCAGCCCGGCGCGCAGCGCGTTGCCCAGGCCGTTGACCGGGGGATTGTTCATGGTGATGACGGCAATGCCGTCGCGGACAGCGTATTGAGCGACGTCGCTCATGCAGGGGGGACCGGTCAAGGGGGATGGCCAAATTCTAACTGGTGTGACTATACAATCCACCCCAGGAGGAGGTTTGGCCGAAGCAACCGCTTCGCAGCCCTTGCTGCGCGTGCACGACGTCGCCGTGCGCTTCGGCGGCATCGTCGCGCTCGACGGTGTTTCCTTCGACGTCGCGCCGGGCCGGATCGTCGGGCTGATCGGCCCGAACGGCGCGGGCAAGACCACGCTGTTCAATTGCGTCTCGCGGCTCTACGACTGCCAGCGCGGCGCGATCGATTTCGACGGCCAGCCGCTGCTGGCGCAGCCGCGCCACCGCGTCGCCGCGCTCGGCATCGGCCGCACCTTCCAGAACCTGGCGCTGTTCCGCACCATGAGCGTGCTCGACAACGTGATGGTCGGGCGCCATTGCCGCTCGCGCGGCGGGTTCTTCGCCAACGCGCTGCGCCTGCCGTTCGCGGTCGCGGCCGACCGCGACGCCGAGGCGCGCGCGCGCGCGCTGCTCGAGCTGCTCGAGCTCGGGCCGCTCGCGCACGCGCGCGTCTCCGAGCTGCCGTTCGGCACGCAGAAGCGCGTCGAGCTGGCGCGCGCGCTCGCAGCGGAGCCGAAGCTCCTGCTGCTCGACGAGCCGGCGAGCGGGCTGAACCACGAGGAGGTCGGCAGGCTCGGCGCGCTGATCCGCGAGGTGCGCGAGCGCCTGCGGCTCACCGTGCTGCTGGTCGAGCACCACATGAACCTGGTGATGAGCATCTCCGACTGGGTGGTGGCGCTCAACTTCGGCAGGCGCATCGCGCAGGGCGCGCCCGCCGAGGTGCGCGAGCATCCGGAACTGGTGAGGGCCTACCTTGGCACTGCTTGAGGTGAGCCGCCTGCGCGCGGCGTACGGCCAGACCCGCGTGCTGCACGGGCTCGACTTCAGCATGCAGGAGGGCTCGATCACCGCGCTGCTCGGCGCGAACGGCGCCGGGAAAACCACCACGCTGCGCGCGCTGTGCGGCATGGTCAGGACCGAGGGCGAGGTGCGCTTCTGCGGCCAGGGCATCGCGCGGCGCGCCACCGAGGACATCGCGCGCCTGGGCATCGCGCACGTTCCCGACGGCCGCGGCACCTTCCTCCACCTCACCACCGAGGAGAACCTGCGCCTCGGCGCCTACGTGCGGCGCGACCGGCGCAAGGTCGAGGCCGACCTCGAGCGCGTGTTCGGCTACTTCCCGCGCCTGCGCGAGCGGCGCAGCCAGCAGGCCGGCACGCTGTCGGGCGGCGAGCAGCAGATGCTCGCGGTGTCGCGCGCGCTGATGCTCGCGCCCAGGCTCATGCTGCTCGACGAGCCTTCGTTCGGGCTCGCGCCGCTCGTGGTGCGCGAGCTGTTCCAGATCCTGCGCCGCATCAACGCGGCCGAGCGCGTCAGCATGCTGCTGGTCGAGCAGAACGCCTCGATGGCGCTCGAGCTCGCCGACCACGCCTACCTGATCGAGACCGGCCGCGTGGTGCTGGGCGGCAAGGCGAGCGAGCTGAAGACCGACGATTCGGTACGCAAGTCCTACCTCGGCTACTGATGGAAGCGCTCGCCCACCAGATCCTCGCCGGCCTCGCCACCGGCGGCATCTACGCAAGCCTCGCGCTCGCGCTGGTGATGATCTACCAGGCCACGCACCTGGTGAACTTCGCGCAGGGCGAGATGGCGATGGCCAGCACCTACGTGGCGTGGAGCCTGATCGACGCCGGCGTGCCGTACTGGCTCGCGTTCCTCGCCACGGTGGCGATCGCGTTCATCCTCGGCATCCTGATCGAGAGAATCATCATCCGCCCGGTGGAGCGCGCGCCGGTGCTCGCCGTGGTCGTGGTGTTCATCGCGTTGCTGGTGATTCTGAACAGCCTGACCGGCTGGATCTACACCTACACCATCAAGTCGTTCCCCAGCCCGTTCCCCCAGGAGATGGCGCTCGGCCGCTTCATGTCGCCGCACGAGCTCGGCGCGATCGGCATCACCTTTCTCGTGCTGGCGGCGCTCTACGTGTTCTTCCGCTTCACGCCGCTCGGGCTCGCGATGCGCGCCGCCGCGCAGAACCCGGACTCCGCCCGGCTGGTCGGCATCCGCGTGGGCTGGATGCTCGCGCTCGGCTGGGGCCTCGCCGCCGCGGTCGGCGCGGTCGCCGGGATGATGGTCGCGCCGATCGTCTACCTCGACCCGAACATGATGGGCGGCATCCTGCTCTACGCCTTCGCCGCGGCGCTGCTCGGCGGCATCGACAGCCCCGGCGGCGCGGTGCTCGGCGGCTTCCTGGTCGGCGTGCTGGAGAACGTGCTCGGCGCCTTCGTGATCGGCAACGAGCTCAAGCTCTCGGTCGCGCTGGTGCTCATCATCGGCGTGCTGCTGGTGCGGCCGCAGGGCCTGTTCGGCAGCCTGCACGTGAGCCGCGTATGAAGCGAAACCTTCTCCTGCTCGGGATTCTCCTTCTCGTTGCCTGCCTGCTGCCGTTCGTGGTCGGCAACTACCGCACCTTCCAGCTCACGCTGGTGCTGGTCTACGCCATCGCGCTGCTCGGACTCAACATCCTCACCGGCTACAACGGCCAGATCTCGCTCGGGCACGGCGCGTTCTACGCGCTCGGCGCGTACTGCGCGGCGATCCTGATGGACAAGGCCGGCGTGCCTTACTGGGCGACGATCCCCGCGGCCGGCGCCGCGTGCTTCGTCGCCGGCTTCCTGTTCGGCCTGCCGGCGCTCCGGCTGGAAGGGCTCTATCTCGCGCTCGCCACCTTCGCGCTCGGCGTGGCGATGCCGCAGCTCCTCAAGTACCACCACCTGGAAAAATGGACCGGCGGCGTGCAGGGCATCGTCATCCCCAAGCCCGAGGCGCCGCTCGGCCTGCCCTTGAATGCGGACCAGTGGCTGTACTTTTTCACCCTGCTGGTCACGCTCGTCATGTTCTTCCTCGGCTGGAACCTGCTGCGCGGGCGCGTGGGGCGCGCGCTGGTCGCGATCCGCGACCACCCGGTGGCGGCCGAGGCGATGGGCGTGAACAACGCGCTCTACAAGTCGCTCGCGTTCGGCGTCTCGGCGCTCTATACCGGCGTGGCCGGGGCGCTCGGCGCGATCGCGGTGCAGTTCGTCGCGCCCGACAGCTTCAACATCTTCCTGTCGATCGTGTTCCTGGTCGGCATCGTGGTCGGCGGCCTGGCGTCGATCGCCGGCGCGCTCTACGGCGCGCTGTTCATCCAGTTCGTGCCCAACATCGCGGACGAGATCTCGAAGGCCGCCCCGTGGGCGATCTTCGGAATTATCATGATCGGCTTCGTGTATCTCATGCCGACCGGCGTGGCAGGCGCCGTACGCCTGCTTTTGGCAAAGAGGAGGAGTGGCCCATGAAACGCATGGCGTTGTTCACCGTTGCCCTGGCTCTCGCATTCCCGGCTGCCGCGCAGAAGAAGTACGACCCGGGCGCGTCCGACACCGAGATCAAGATCGGCAACACCAATCCGTACAGCGGGCCGGCTTCGGCCTACGGCACGATCGGCAAGTCGATCGCGGCCTACTTCAAGATGCTGAACGAGCAGGGCGGCATCAACGGCCGCAAGATCAACTTCATCTCCTACGACGACGGCTACAGCCCGCCGCGCACCGTGGAGATGGCGCGCAAGCTGGTCGAGCAGGACCAGGTGCTGTTCATGTTCCAGACCCTCGGCACGCCCTCCAATACCGCGATCCACAAGTACATGAACATGAAGAAGGTGCCGCAGATGATGGTCGCCACCGGCGCCACCAAGTGGAACGACCCGAAGGGCAATCCCTGGACCATGGGCTGGCAGCCGAACTACCAGGGCGAGGCGCAGATCTACGCGCAGCACATCCTCAAGACCAAGCCGAACGCGAAGATCGCGGTGCTCTACCAGAACGACGACTACGGCAAGGACTACCTGAAGGGCCTGCACGACGGCCTGGGCGCGAAGAAGAGCATGATCGTGAAGGAGGTGTCGTACGAGGTGAGCGACCCGACGGTCGACTCGCAGATCGTGCAGCTCGCCGCCTCCGGCGCCGACGTGTTCCTCAACATCACCACGCCGAAGTTCGCCGCGCAGGCGATCCGCAAGGCCTACGACATCGGCTGGAAGCCGGTGCAGTACCTGAACAACGTCTCGATCGGCATCGGCTCGGTGCTCACCCCGGCGGGGCTCGACAAGTCGGTCGGCCTGCTCACCGTGGCCTACCTCAAGGAGCCGAACGACAAGCAGTTCGCCAACGACCCGGCGATGACGCAATGGCGCGAGTTCATGAAGAAGTACTACCCGGACGGCAGCCAGATCGACAACCTGAACGTGTACGGCTACTCGGTGGCGCAGACCATCGCGCAGGTGCTGCGCCAGTGCGGCGACAACCTGACGCGCGAGAACGTGATGCGCCAGGCGGCGAACCTGCAGAAATATCGCGTCGACACGCTGCTGCCGGGCGTGCTGGTCAGCACCGCGGCCGACGACTTCGCCCCGATCGAGTCGGTGCAGCTGCAGCGCTTCGACGGCAAGGAGTGGGTGCGCTTCGGCGAGGTGATGGGCGGGCGTTAAACTAACCCGTCCTGAACACGGAGGAGCTATGCAAGGCCTCATGATGGATCAGCCGCTGCTCATCAGCGGCCTGATCCGCCATGCCGAGCGTCATCACGGCGCCACCGAGATCGTCTCGAAAACGGTCGAGGGGAAGTTGCACCGGTACGCCTATGCCGAGGCGGCGCGGCGCGCGCGCAGGCTCGCCAACGCGCTGCAGCGGCTCGGCGTGCGCAGGCACGAGCGCGTGGCGACGCTGGCCTGGAACGGCTACCGGCACTACGAGATCTACTACGCGGTGGCCGGCTCGGGCGCGGTGATCCACACCATCAACCCGCGCCTGTTCCCGGACCAGATCGCCTACATCGCGAACCACGCCGAAGACAGGATCGTGTTCTACGACACCACGTTCGCCGCGCTGGTGGAAAAGCTCAAGCCGCAGGTGAAGGCGAGGTTCGTTCCGCTCGACGAGGAATACGAGAAGCTGGTCGAGTCCGAAAGCGACGCGTTCGACTGGCCGGAATTCGACGAGAGGACCGCCGCCTGCCTTTGCTACACCTCGGGAACCACCGGCAATCCGAAGGGCGCGCTGTACTCGCACCGCTCGACCATGATCCACGCGTATGCGGCGGCGCTGCCCGACACGCTCAATCTCTCGGCGCGCGAGGTGGTGCTGCCGGTGGTGCCGATGTTCCACGTCAACGCCTGGAGCCTGCCGTACTCCTGCACCATGGTCGGCGCGAAGATGGTGTTCCCCGGCCCGCACCTCGACGGCAAGAGCCTGTACGAGCTGTTCGAGTCCGAGGGCGTGACGATGAGCGCCGGCGTGCCGACCGTGTGGCTCGGGCTGCTCGACTACCTGCGCAAGAACAACCTGCGCTTCTCGACGCTGAAGAGCACGGTGATCGGCGGCTCGGCATGCCCGCCCGCCATGATCCGCGAGTTCCAGGACGTGTACGGCGTGCAGGTGCTGCACGCCTGGGGAATGACCGAGATGAGCCCGCTCGGCACGGCGGGCACGTTGAAGGCCAAGCAAGCCGCTCTGCCCAAGGCGCAGCGCGAAGCCATCCAGAGCAAGCAGGGCAGGGCCATCTTCGGCGTGGACCTGCGCATCGTGGACGAGAACGGCAAGGAGCTGCCGTGGGACGGCAAGGCGTTCGGCGACCTGCAGGTGCGCGGCCCGTGGGTGATCAAGGGCTACTTCAAGGGCGAGGGCGGCGATCCGCTGAAAGACGGCTGGTTTCCCACCGGCGACGTGTGCACCATCGACCCGGAGGGCTACATCCAGATCACCGACCGCTCGAAGGACGTGATCAAGTCCGGCGGCGAGTGGATCAGCTCGATCGACCTGGAGAACATCGCGGTCGCGCACCCGGCGATCGCCGAGGCCGCGGTGATCGGTGTGCGCCATCCGAAATGGGACGAGCGCCCGATCGTGGTGGCGGTGAAGAAGCCGGGGCAGGACGTGTCGAAGGAGGAGGTCCTCAAGTTCTACGAGGGCAAGATCGCCAAGTGGTGGATGCCCGACGACGTGGTGTTCGTGACCGAGCTGCCGCACACCGCGACCGGCAAGCTCTCCAAGCTGACCCTGCGGCAGCAATTCAAGGATTTCCGCCTTGATCAAAAGTGAGACCGCCGGCAGGGTGGCGCGCGTGCGGTTCGACCGCATCGACAAGAAGAACGCGATCACCGCGGAGATGTACCAGCAGCTCGGCGCCGCGCTCGCCGCCGCCGAGGCGGACCCGAAGGTGCGCGCCGTCCTGCTGCACGGCACGGCGGACTGCTTCACCGCCGGCAACGACGTGGCGGACTTTCTGAAAAGGGCCGTCGTCCCCGCGCAGGCGGGGACGGGCAGCTCGCCGGCGCGCGCGCTGTTCGACGTGCTGCCGCACATGAAAAAACCGGTGGTCGCCGCGGTGGGCGGTCCAGCGGTCGGCATCGGCAGCACCATGCTGCTGCACTGCGACCTCGTGTACGCCGCGCCGAATGCGCGCTTCCAGCTGCCGTTCGTCCCGCTCGGCATCGTGCCGGAGTTCGGCTCGACCTTCCTGCTGCCGCTCATCGCCGGCTACCAGCGCGCCGCCAAGCTGCTGCTGCTCGGCCGGCCGTTCACCGCGCAGGAAGCGCAGGAAGCGGGGATCGTGAGCGAAGTGGTCCCGGCGGAGAGGCTGCTGGATCATGCTTTGCAGGCCGCCACCGCCCTCGCCGAGCTGCCGCCGGAGTCGATCCGCCTCACCAAGCGGCTGATGAAGCAGCGCTACGGCGAAGCGCTCGCCGCCGCGATCGACGAGGAGACGCGCATCTTCACCGAGCGCCTGTCCTCGCCCGAGGCGAAGGAAGCGATGAGCGCGTTCCTCGAGAAGCGCAAGCCCGATTTCTCGCGCTTCTCGTAGTGAAGATTTTTTTCCTGGTGCTTTTTTTCGCTTCGTTCGCCGCGCGCGCGGATCTGTACCGCTGGGTGGAGCGCGAGTCCGGCTCGGTGAAGTACTCGAGCACGCCGCCGCCGTGGTACGGGGACCCGGAGCGCGAGCGCGGCGCGCCGGCGGTCGAGGTGCTGCGCTACCCGGCGGCGGGCAAGCCGGCGGCCGGGCCCGCGTCGCCGGCCGGCCGCCAGAGCGTCGAGCTGGAAGCCCGGCGCACCGACCTGCTGAAGTTTTTCTACGCGCTGCCGCCGACCACCGATCTCGCCAGCCCGGGCGTGCGCGAGCAGGTGCAGCTTTACCTGGCGATCTCGGCCGAGCTCGATCGCCTCGATCCGCCCGGCGCGTCGCGCCGGCGCGCGCAGCAGCCGCCGATCCTCGCGGCGCTCGCCGGGCGGCGCGCGCCGTGAACTCGATCGTCGAGCTGGAGAAGCGCGTCGGCGAGGAGGTGGGCGTCTCGCCCTGGATCGAGATCACGCAGGAGCGCATCGACACCTTTGCCAGGGCGATCGACGACTACCAGTGGATCCACGTCGACCGGGAGCGCGCCAAGGACTCGCCGTTCGGCGGCACCATCGCGCACGGCTTCCTCACCCTCTCGCTGCTCTCGCACCTGCTCGAGCGCACCTTCAGCTTCACCGAGCGCAGGATGGGCGTGAACTACGGCCTGAACCGCCTGCGCTTCACCGCGCCGGTGCCGAGCGGCTCGCGCGTGCGCGCGCGCTTCACGCTGCAGAAATTCGAGCGCCTCGCCGACGGCGGCATCCAGGTCACCTGGAGCACGCTCCTCGAGCGCGAAGGCGCGGACAAACCCGTGCTCGTGGCGGAATGGCTAGGGAGGCATTACTACTGATGCGATGGAAAAATCGTCCCCCCGGATCCAACTGGGGCGAGTTCGGCCCCGACGACCAGCGCGGGCGCATGAACCTGGTCACGCGCGAGAAGGTGCTGCAGGGCATCGCGGAGGTGAAGGAAGGCATCACGTTCTGCTGCTCGCTGCCGCTCGACTATCCGGGCGGCCAGGTGCTCAACCCGCGCCGTGCGCCGCCGCGCCTCGCCGCCACCTCGCGCGACGGCAGGCAGTTCTTCTGCCGGCCGCTCGACGAGTTCAACCCGAGCATGACCGACGTGATCTGCGACGACCAGGTGCTCATGTCGCTGCAGTACTCGACGCAGTGGGACTCGTTCGCGCACGTGGGCGGGCGCTTCGACGCCGACGGCGACGGAAGCGCGGAGCTGGTCTTCTATAACGGCTTTCGCGCCGGCGAGGACGTGGTTCCCGCCGCCGATAAGAAATCCGACGGCTGGGAGCGCTTCGAGGGCACGCAGGCCAAGGCGCTCGGCATCCAGCTCCTCGCCGAGCACGGCGCGCAGGGACGCGGGGTGCTGATCGACCTGCATCACCACTTCCGCCGCGCACGACGCGCGATCGGCTTCTCGGACCTGATGAACGTCCTCGAGAAGGACAAGGTCGAGGTCGAGAAAGGCGACATGGTGTGCCTCTACACCGGCTTCGCCGACGTGCTGTTCGAGATGAAGAAGAAGCCCGATCCGAAGCTCGTCAACGAGACCTGCAGCGGCCTGGACGGGCGCGACCAGAAGCTGCTGCAGTGGATCAGCGACTCGGGCCTCGCGTGCATCCTGGCGGACAACTACGCGGTCGAGCTGATCCAGGGCGGGCTCACCGATCCGCTGCCGCGCAAGGGGCCGTGGCTGCCGCTGCACGAGCACTGCCTGTTCAAGAACGGCATACACCTCGGCGAGATGTTCTACTTCAGCGAGCTGGCGCGCTGGCTGCGCGCGCACAAGAGGAGCCGCTTCCTCTTCACCGCGCCGCCGCTGCGCCTGCCGGGCGCGGTCGGCTCGCCCGCCACGCCGATCGCCACCGTATGAGCAAGGTGGCGATCGTCACGGGCGGCTCCTCGGGCATGGGCGAGGCGACCGTCAGGGAGCTGGAGAAGCGCGGCTGGCATGTTGCTTCGATGTCCAGGAAATCTGCTTTCCGGGGCGACGTGGCGATCGATGCCGACTGCCGGCGCGTGGCCAAGGCGGTGCTCGACAAGTGGGGCCGCATCGACGCGCTGGTGAACAGCGCCGGCACCACCAAGTTCGTCGGCCACGCCGACCTGGAGGGGCTGGATGCGAAGGACTTCGAAGCGATCTTCCGCGTCAACCTGATCGGGCCGTTCCAGATGATCCGCGCGTGCGCGAGCGCGCTGAAGGCGAGCCGCGGCTGCATCGTCAACATCTCGTCGGTGGCCTCGATCCTCGGCACCGGCTCGTCGATCGCCTACGCCGCGTCGAAGGCCGCGCTCGACACCATGAGCTTTTCGCTCGCGCGCGCGCTCGGACCCGAGGTGCGGGTGAACGTCGTAGCGCCGGGCTACGTGCGCACGCCGTGGCAGGTGGCCGCGCACGGCGCCGAAGGCGCGACCGAGCTCGAGCGCAAGTTTGCCGAGCGCGCGCCGCTCAAGGCCGCCGCCGAGCCGCAGGACGTCGCCGAAGCGGTGGCATGGCTGATCGAGGGCGCGCGGCGCGTGACGGGCGAGATCCTGTACGTGGACGGCGGCATGCACATCGCCTCGCCGCGTTGATTTACGACTACGTCATCGTCGGCGCCGGGTCGGCGGGCTGCGTGCTGGCGAACCGGTTGTCGGAGAAGGGCAGCGTGCTGCTCCTCGAGGCCGGGCCGAAGGACAGCAACCTGTGGATCCACGTGCCGCTCGGCTACGGCAAGCTCTTCTCGCGCACCGACGTCAACTG
Organism: Burkholderiales bacterium; assembly: GCA_036379875.1. Taxonomy (GTDB): domain Bacteria; phylum Pseudomonadota; class Gammaproteobacteria; order Burkholderiales; family SG8-39; genus SCGC-AG-212-J23. The sequence goes on from DASVFV010000175.1 coordinate 28,600, forward strand.
GGCCTACGAGTCGGAGCCCGAGCCGGCGCTGAACGGCCGGCGCATCTTCACGCCGCGCGGCAAGGTGCTGGGCGGCTCCTCGTCGATCAACGGCCTCGTGTACATCCGCGGCCAGCCGCAGGACTACGACGCCTGGTGCATTGCGGGCTGGGACTTCGCCGCGCTGCGCCCCTACTTCGAAAAGGCCGAGGCGCAGCTCAAGATTTCGGACCTCGAGCGCCACGAGATCTGCGACGCGTTCATCGACGCGGCCGCGGCGCTCGGCATCCCGCGCAACGCCGACTTCAACGGGCCCTCGCAGGAAGGCACCGGCTACTACCGCGCCACGACCCATCGCGGGCGGCGGCGCAGCACCGCCGCCGCCTACCTTCGCCCCGCGTGGAACCGGCCGAGCCTGCGCGTCGAGACCAACGCGCTGGTTTCCAGGATCCTCTTCGACGGCAAGCGCGCGGTCGGCGTCGAGTACCAGCAGAACGGCAAGAAGCAGGCGCGCGGCAACGAGATCATCGTGGCCGGCGGCGCATTCAATTCGCCGCAATTGCTCGAGCTTTCCGGAATCGGATCGGGAAAAAGGCTGCAGGAGCTCGGCATCCCGGTCTTGCACGACGCGCCGCAAGTCGGCGAGCGGCTGCAGGACCACTTCTACGCGCGCACCTTCTGGCGCTGCTGCAAGCCGCTCACCCTGAACGACGACATGGCGAGCCTGTGGCGCCAGGCGCGCATCGGCCTCAAGTACCTGCTGTTCAAAGGAGGCCCGCTCACCGTCGCCGCCGGCCACGCCGCGGCGTTCATCCGCACGCGCCCCGAGCTGCAGCGCCCGGACGCGCAGATCTACTTCATCAACTTCTCCACCGCGCGGCGCGGCGGCGTGCTGCATGCGCACTCGGGATTCACCTGCTCGGTGTCGCAGCTCCAGGTCGAGTCGCGCGGCTCGGTGCACATCCGCTCCGCCGACCCGAAAGCGCCGCCCGCGATCCGCTACAACTACCTCGACACCGAGAACGACCGCCGCGTGATGGTCGAGGGCCTCAAGTTCGTGCGCCGCATCTGCGCCACGCCACCGATGCGCGACTACGTGACCGACGAATTCCTGCCCGGCGACAAAGTGAAGACGGACGAGGACTGGCTCGCCTACTGCCGCGAGATGGGCGAGACCGTGTTCCATCCCACCTCGACCTGCAGCATGGGGACCGTAGTCGACGAAGAGCTACGGGTAAAGGGCGTCAACAACCTCAGAGTCGTCGATGCCTCGGTAATGCCGGCAGTACCGTCGGGAAACATCAATGCCGCAGTAATTGCGGTGGCTGAAAAAGCCGCTGACATGATTCGGACATAAAGAGTCAACCCGCATGACCGCAGCTCGTTTCTAGCGGGAAACCATGGCGCATACTCTGAATACAAGTGGCGTTACGCCGCCGGGCGGTGGTAATTTCCCGCCATTGGACTCGCGCGTAGCGCGGCTGGAAATCCGCATGGAGCATGTGGAAAGCAACATCGGCGACCTCAAAGCAGAGGTACGGTCCCTGCGCGAGCGCATGGACAACGACTTTCGCATCACATGGGCGGGCATGATCGCGCTCGCCGTCGGCATCACCGGTTTGATGGCCAAAGGCTTCGGCTGGCTTTAGGTTCCTATAATCGCGTCGCATGTGGGAAAGCGGCGCGATCATCCTCGTACTAGCAGGGGTTTTTCTGTGGCTCGACAGCCTGCGCGCGCGCGAGCGCGCGGTGCAGGCCGGGCGCGCGGCGTGCAAGCGCTATGACCTGCAGTTTCTCGACGAGACGGTGTCCTTCACTCGCCTGCGGCTCGCGCGCGGCGAGGACGGGAATCTCAAGATCAAGCGCACCTACACCTTCGAGTTCTCCGACACGGGGAACAACCGCCGCCACGGCGCGATCGTGATGCTGGGCGGCGAGCTGCAGGACCTGCAGCTCGAGCCGTATCCTATGCAATGAGCAAGTGGCTCGAAGGCCGGGTCGTGGAGAACCGGCACTGGACCGAGGCGCTGTTCTCGCTGCGCGTCGAGGGCGTGGCGCTCAGCTTCCAGGCCGGGCAGTTCGTGCGCATCGCGCTCGAGGAAAACCTGGCGCGGCCGTTCTCGTTCGTGAATCCGCCCGCCGACCCGGTGCTCGAGTTCTACGGCATCGTGGTCCCCGAGGGCCCGCTCTCGCCGCGCCTTGCGCGCGTGCGCGCGGGCGAGCGGCTGCTCGTGGCGTCCAATCCGGCCGGCTTCCTCGTGCTCTCGGAAGTGCCGGACGCCGACACGCTGTGGCTGGTCTCGACCGGCACCGGCATCGCGCCGTTTCTTTCCATCCTGCGCACCGAAGCGCCGTGGCGGCGCTTCGGCAAGGTGGTGCTGGTGCACGCGGTGCGGCACGCGCGCGAGCTCGTCTACACCGATCTGGTCGGAAAAGTCCATCGGGAAAATCCTGATTCGTTTCGCTACGTGACGTTCGTAAGCCGCGAAAGCGCGCCCGGAGCGCTGCAGGGCCGCATTCCCGCCGCGATGCGCGACGGGCGGCTGGAAGCGGCCGCCGGCGCGAGCCTGGACGAGCGCGCACATGTCATGCTGTGCGGAAATCCGGACATGCTGAAGGATGCGCAGGCCGCGCTCGCCGAGCGCGGGCTGCGCAAGCATCGGCGCCGCGCGCCGGGCCACATCACGGTGGAGAGCTTTTGGTAATTGCGGCAAGGAATTGGCTGCTCGTCCTGCTCTGCGCGCTCGCGTGCGGCTGCAGCACCGTTCGCTTTGCGTACGACAACGCGGATTCCTACGTTCGCTGGCAGGCCGGCAAGTACCTGGAACTGGAAGGCGAAGACGCCGACGAGCTCGACGAGCGCATCGACGAGTTCCACGCCTGGCACCGCGCGACCGCGCTGCCGAAATATGTCACGCTCGTCGAGCAGGCATCCCAGCGTTTCGCGGACGGGCTGTCGCGCGCCGACCTCGTTTGGGGTTACGATGCCCTCAGGGTGCAGGCGCGGGAGAGCCTGCAGAAAGCGGGCGAGCTGATCGCTCCGCTGCTCGACCGGGTCGCGCCGGAGCAGGTGTCGCACATCGAGCGCCGCATCGCCGAGGAGAACCGCCTGTTCTACCGCGACAACCTGCGCGGCAGCGAGCGGCAGCGGCGCGAGCGGCGCGCGAAGAACGTGGTCAACCGGCTGGAGGATTGGGTGGGGAAGCTGACGCCGGCGCAGGTGCGGCGGGTACGCGAGTATGCCGAGCGCGCGCCCATGGCTGACGAGCTGCGCGACCGCGACCGCAAGCGACTGCAGACGGACGTGCTCGCCATCCTGCGCGCGCGCCAGGCGAAGACGCGCCTGCCGGCGCGCCTTGCGCACTGGGAGCAGGGCCGCGAGCCGGAGTACGCGAAGGCGCTCGACGCCTGGCGCGAGCAGTACTTCGACCTGCTGCTCGACCTCGACCGCAGCCTGAGCGCCGAGCAGCGCAAGCGCGTGCTCGGCCAGCTGCAGCGCTACGCGCGCGACTTCGCCGCGCTCGCCGAGCGGTGAACGACCCGAAGCCCCTGCGCCCGTTCGCGCCGCCGCCCCCGGCAGGCGACAGCACCGCGTACGCCGGGCGCACGCGCTACACCCAGCTCGAGTACGAGGCACTGCTCGCCAACGTGTCGATCGGCATCGCGTTCACGCGCGAGCGGCGCTTCTTCCTGTGCAATCCGAAGTTCGCCGAGATGTTCGGCTACGCGCCGGGCGAGCTGATCGGCATGCCGGGCGAGGTGGTGTACCCGAGCCGCGAGAACTATCTCGCGCTCGGCCAGATCGCCACGCCGATCCTCGCCGCCGGGCGGCAGCTCGACCTCGAATGGGAGGTGCGGCGCAAGGACGGCTCGAGCTTCCTGTGCCGCCTGGTCGCCAAGGCCATCGACCCGGCCAACACGCAGCAGGGCACGGTGTGGATCGTCGAGGACATCACCGACCGGCGTCGCCATGCCGACGAGATCGCGCGCCTGCTGCGCGAGCAGGACGCGCTGCTCGGCACCGCGTCGGTCGGCATCGCGTTCGTGAAGGACCGGCGCTTCGTGCGCGTCAACCGCCGCTACGAGGAGATGTACGGCTACGCGCCGGGCGAGCTCGAGGGCCAGTCCTCGCTCGTCATCTACGCGCATCCCGAGGACTTCGCCAAGGCCGGCGAGGACCTCTACGGCGCCCTGGCGCGCGGCATCACGCTGCGCCGCATCGAGCTGCGCCGGCGCAAGGACGGCAGCACCTTCTGGTGCCGGCTCGACGGGCGCGCGGTCGACCCGCAGAGCCCGCACAAGGGCTCGGTGTGGACGGTCGAGGACGTCACCGAGCAGCGCCGCGCCGAGGACGAGCTGCAGCGCGTGCTCGCCGAGCAGCAGGCGCTGCTCGACAACGTGGTGGTCGGCATCGCGATCAGCCGCGAGCGGCGCATCGTGCGCTGCAACCGGCGCTTCGAGGAGATGCTCGGCTTCGGCCCGGGCGGCGCGATCAACGCCTCGTGGCGCGAGGTCTACTTCACCGACGAGGAATTCACCGCGCGCGCGCAGACCTACGTCGAGATGGACCAGGGGCGCACGCACACGCGCGAGCAGTGGCTGCGCCGCCAGGACGGCTCGGGCTTCTGGTGCCGCGTGTCGGGACGCGCGGTGGCCGCGGGCGAGCCGCAGAAGGGCTACGTGTGGCTGCTCGAGGACGTGAGCGAGCGGCGCCGCTCCGACGAGGCGCTCGAGCGCCTGGTGCGCGAGCAGGACGCGGTGCTGCAGAACGCCGTGACCGGCATCATCTTCGTCAAGGACCGGCGCATCGTGCGCTGCAACCGGCGCTTCGAGGAGATCTTCGGCTACGGCGCGGGCGAGCTGCTCAACCAGTCGACGCGCTTCCTGTTCCCGAGCACCGAGGAATACGAGGCGGGCGGCGAGGCGCTGTACGAGCCGGTGTGGCGCGGCGAGACCGTGTACGTGGAGCGCCGCCACGTGCGCAAGGACGGCACGCTGCTCTGGTGCTCGATCTCCGGCCGCGCGGTGCAGCCGGGCGACCCGGCGCAAGGCTCGGTCTGGCTGTTCGACGACATCACCCAGGAGCACGAGTCCGAGGAACGCGTGCAGCGCGCGCTCGCCGAGCAGGAGCTCATTCTGGACAACGCCTCGGTCGGCATCGCGTTCGTGCGCAACCGCGCGATCCAGCGCTGCAACCGCTTCCTCGAGGACATGGTGGGCGCCGGGCCCGGCGACCTGATCGGCCAGAGCTCGGCGGTGCTGTTCGCGACCCGCGAGGGCTGGGAGGAGGCGGGGCGCATCGCGTACAGCGTCACCGCGCCGGGCGGCACGCACGAATCGGAGCAGCGCTTCCGGCGCCGCGACGGCTCGACCTTCGTGTGCCGCACGCGCGGCCGGCGCATCGACGTGGGCGACCCGGAGCAGGAATGGATCTGGAGCTTCGAGGACGTGACTACGGAGCGCGAGGCCGACCTGCGCGTGCAGCAGGCCCTCGGCGAGCTCGAGCGCGCGGTCGCCGAGCGCACCGCCGAGCTCGAGGAGGCCAAGGCGCGCGCCCAGCACCTCGCCGACCACGACGCGCTCACCGGGCTGCCGAACCGGCGCCTGCTGGAAGACCGCCTCACCCAGGCCCTGGCGCTCAGCCACCGCAACCGCAAGGGCAGCGCGGTGATGTTCGTCGACCTCGACCGCTTCAAGACCGTCAACGACTCGCTCGGCCACGCGGTGGGCGACGCGCTGCTGAAGGAGATCGCCAACCGCCTGATCGGCCAGCTGCGCGAGGGCGACACGATCTGCCGCATCGGCGGCGACGAGTTCGTGGTGGTGCTGCCCGAGGTGAAGCGCTCCTCCGACGTGGCGCACGTGGCGCAGAAGGTGCTTGAGCAGCTCTCGCAGCCGGTGGTGGTCGAGGAGCGCGAGCTGATCGTCACCTGCTCGATCGGCATCGCGGTCTACCCCGACGACGGGCGCGACGCCGAGAGCCTGATCCGCAACGCGGACGCCGCGATGTACCACGCCAAGGAGCTCGGGCGCGCCAACTACCAGTTCTTCACCGAGCAGATGAACGCCGCGGCGTCGCGCCGCCTGCAGCTCGAGAGCGACCTGCGCCGCGCGGTTGGCAGGGGCGAGCTGCGCGTGCACTTCCAGCCGATCGTCGACACCGCGAGCGGGCGCGTCGCCGCGCACGAGGCGCTGGCGCGCTGGCAGCACCCCAAGCGCGGCCTGGTGCATCCCTCCGAGTTCATCCAGCTCGCCGAGGAGACCGGCATCATCCTGAAGATCGGCGAGTGGGTGCTGGCCGAGGCGTGCCGCTGGAACACGTTCATCGGCGCCCCCAGCCAGAACGGCGGCAACCTGCAGATCGCCGTCAACCTGTCGGCGCGCCAGTTCAACGACCCGCAGCTGCCCAAGGTGGTGGCGCGCGCGCTCAAGGAAACCGGGCTGCCGCCGCGCCTGCTCGAGCTCGAGATCACCGAGTCGACCGCGATGCAGCAGACCGACGTCACGCTGCGGACGCTGAAGCGCCTGAAGGCGCTCGGCGTGTCGATCGCGATCGACGACTTCGGCACCGGCTACTCGAGCCTGTCCTACCTGCGCCGCTTCCCGGTCGACAAAGTGAAGATCGACCGCAGCTTCGTCGGCGAGGTGCCGGAGAACCGCGACCAGGGCGCGATCGTCGCGGCGATCGTCGCGCTCGCGCACGCGCTGCAGATCAAGGTGGTCGCCGAGGGCGTCGAGACCGAGGCGCAGCGCGAGTTCCTCGCCTCGTGCGGCTGCGACTTCATCCAGGGCTACCTGGTCGGCAAGCCGGCCGACGCCGACAGTGCGGCAAGGCAATACGTCTAAGCCCCGGCTTCATTTCGCGCACGCCAACGGGTTTCCCGCTTCGTCGTACGCGACGATGCTTTCGCATCTGTCGGAATTTTCCATTTCCTGGGTCGACGCCATCGGCATGGATCCGCGCTACCCGCCCAGCGAGGGCTGGCCGCATCTGGTCGAGCAATGGATCGATTCCATCGAGGCACCCGTGTACGGAGTCGGACACTCCCTGGGCGGATACCTGAACTACCTCGCGGCGGTGCGCCGGCCCGAGCTGTTCAAGGCCATCGTGCTGCTCGACGCGCCGATCATCGGTCCGTTCCGCGGCAGCATGCTCGGCGCCACCAAGCGCCTCGGCATCGTGGACCGCGTCACGCCGGCGGGCGCGACGCGCGACCGGCGCAGCCATTGGGCGTCACGCGAGGAGGCGAAGGCGCATTTCCGCTCGCGCAAGCTGTTCCGCCACTTCACCGACCAATGCCTGGACGACTACGTGACGCACGGGCTGGTGCGCAACGGCGAGCTCCACCTGAAGATCGACCCGGCCATCGAGTACCAGATCTACCGCACCATCCCGCACGACATGATGCGCCACCTGTCCAGGCTGCGCGTGCCCGCCGCCTTCATCGGCGGCGCGGATTCCGACGTGGTGCGGCGCATCCGCCTCGCCGGCATGCGGCCGAAGTTCGCGTTCCACAAGGTGCCGGGCGGGCACCTCTTCCCCTTCGAGCACCCGCGCGAAGCGGCTACGTCGATCGCCCGGGCGCTGGACGATCTCGCTCGCGCTCCTCGAGCAGCCTGATCTGCATCTCGACGCCGAGCATGTTCGGGTTCACCTCGAACGCCTTGCGATACCAGAGCAGGGCTTTGCCGTAGTCCTCGAGCTGGAAGTAGATCTGGCCCATGCCCGAGAGCGCGCCGAAATGGCCGGGATTGCGCTTCAGCACCTCGTGGCAGTCGGCGATCGACTTATCGAATTCTCCGGCGAGGTAATAGACCGTGGCGCGCTTGTTCCAGCCTTCCGCGAACTCGGGTTTCGTCTTGATGACCGAGGAAAAGACCTGAACGGCTTCGTCATACCGCCCACCCTGCATGGCTTCGACACCCTTGGCCATCAGCGCATCCACCTGCGCGTCGCCCGAGCGGCTCCAGAGGAGCCACAGCGCCTGCTCGGCGTAGCCGCGCACGAAGCCGCTCTCGTCGCGCAGGCGCTCGTGCAGGAGGGGCGCGTCGGCCATCGCGCCGCGGTTGGCGAACCAGACCACGCCCTCGGCGCGCGCCGTGACCTCCGCGCTGCGCAGCGCCGCGAGCGCCTCGGCGCGCGAGCGCGGCGGCTCGGGGAATGCCTGCGGCGCCGCCGCTGTTAGCACGAGGCCGAGGAGTACCATGGCAAGCCTTGCATCCAAGGCGGTCAGGGCGCCGTATAAGAAGCCACGAAAGGAGAACATCATGAAAGCCTTCCTTCTTCCGCTCATCTTAGCCCTGCCGGGTTTCGCCCTGGCGGCAAGCGACCCGGTCACCGCCCCGGCGGACCCGGTGCTGGAAAAAGTCACGGCCGCCACCAAGAAGCAGGACTGGGCGAGCGCCCAGGCCATGCTGCGCGACGCGCTGGCCGCGGACCCGGGGAACGCCAACTACCATAACCTGTACGCCTACTCGGTGCGCAAGGGCGCCAACCCGGACATGAACGTCGTGTTCAAGCACTACAACGAAGCGCTGCGCCTCGACCCGAAGCTCAAGGGCGCGCACGAGTACATCGGCGAGGCGTATCTGCAGGTCGGCAACGTGGCCAAGGCGAAGGAGCACCTCGCGCAGCTCGACAAGCTGTGCTTCTTCAGCTGCTCGGAGTTCACCGACCTGAAGAAGGCCATCGCGGAGTACGAAGCGAAGCGCTAGCAATATCGGAACGGCGGCAAAGGGTCATCCCCGCGGAGGCGGGGATCCCATTTCTGGTTTCGTAAACGGGGTCCCCGCCTTCGCGGGGACGACGGGTCAAGCGAGCTTTTTCAGAACTTTCTCGTAATACCCGGCTTCGATTTTCGTCCTCAGCAGGGCGAGCTTGCGCGCCGCCTTCGAATCGAGGCCGGCGAGCCGCTCCAGCTCGGCGATCTCGTTCAGCGCCTGCACTTCCGGCGGGACGAAGCCGGCGTTCTTCAGGATGCGGTAGGCGAGGCGCAGGTCTTCCGGGACCAGCGCGTCGTCGTCGAGGTCGAGCGGCCGGCCCTGGCCCGGAAGGTCGTCCAGCTCGCCGCGCGAAATCGCCTCGGCGATTTTCCGTTCTGCGATCAGGTCGAGCATTTGTTCAGTATCCCACCGCGGCGCCGTCGCTGCGCGGGTCGAAGCCGCCGGCCAGCAGGCCGGTTTGCGGGTCCACCGTGATGCCGTGCGCATGGCCGGCGAGCTCGTTCCAGTCGCCCCAGCGGTCCATCGGGTGGCCGCGCCGCTCGAGCTCGTCGATGGTCGCGGCCGGGAAGCGCGCCTCGATGTGCAGCGTGTCGCGCGCCTCGCCGAGCGCAAAGCGCCCGGACAGCCAGCGCGGGCCGGCCAGCGCCTGCTGGATGTCCTGGCCGAAGTCGATCATCGCCACGTAGGTCTGCAGGTGGATCTGCGGCTGGCCGTCGGCGCCCATGCAGCCGAGCGCCGCCCACAGCTTGTCATTCCGGAACGCCAGCGAGGCGATGAGCGTGTGGAGCGGCACCTTGCCCGGCTCGAGGCGATTCGGGTGCTGCGGATCGAGCGAGAAGTACGCCGCGCGGTTCTGCAGCACCACGCCGGTCTCGGCCGAGGTCACGCACGAGCCGAACACGCCGTACAGGCTGAAGATCAGCGAGGCTGCGTTGCCCTCCGCGTCGATGGCGGCGACGTACACCGTGTCGCCCGCCAGGCTGCCGTAAGAGGGAATCTTGTCCCAAGGCACGGCGCGCCTGGGATCCATGAGCTTGCGTCGCTCATCGGCGTACTTCTTCGAGACCAATTTTTTCAAAGGTACTGCGGCGAAACGCGGATCGGCGAGCCAGCGATCGCGGTCGTGATAGGCGATCTGCTTCGCCTGCACGAGGAGATGCACGTGGTCGGGGCCGAGGAACTCGCCGAGCTCGAGCGGCTCGATGAGGTTCAGCATCTCGAGCACCGTGAAGCCCTGCGTGGGCGCCGGGGTCTCGTAGATCGTCACGCCGCGGTAGGTGCCCGAGATCGGCTCGCCCCAGTGCGCGCCCTGCGCGGCCAGGTCGCGCTCGGTGAAGAAGCCGCCCAGCTTGGCGAGGTTGCGCGCCACCGCGCCCTCGTAGAAGCCGGCGCGCCCGTGCACCGCGATGGCGCCCAGCGTCTCGGCGAGCTTCGGGTTTTTCAGCACCCGCTCGCCGCGGCGGAAAATCGCCGCGGTCGCCGCGTCCATCTCGGGCGCGGTCTCCTCGATCCAGCGCGCCACGCGTGGCGTGACCGGGAAGCCCTCGGCGGCGAGCCGGATGGCGTGCTGGAGGCAGCGCTCGAACGGCAGCCGGCCGTGGCGCGCGTGCGCCTCGCAGAAGCTCGCCACCGCGCCCGGCGTGGTGAGCGTGGCGGGCGCGAGGCCGCGGAACGGGATCTCGGCCTGCCCGGCGAAGCGATCGAGCGTGGCCGAAGCGGCCGCGCGGCCGCCGCCGTCGAGGTAGGAAACCTTCCTCGCCTTGGCGTCGTAGATCAGCCAGAACGCGTCCCCGCCGATACCGCACATGTGCGGATAGAGCACGGCGAGCGACGAGGCGGCGGCGAGCGCCGCGTCGACGGCGGAGCCGCCGCTGCGCAGCGCCTCGGCGCCCGCCGCCGAGGCGAGCGCGTGCGGGCACGTCACCATGCCGCGCGACGCGAATGTCGGATGCGTGGTTACTTGCGCTTCTTTCTCGCCAGCGCCGCGCCGGCGACCAGTGCCTTGAGCTTCGCGAGCGCGACGTCGCGGTCCATCGGCGCCATGCCGCAGTTGGTGCAGGGCAAGAGGTGCCTGGCGGGTACGTACTCCAAGGCATTCTTGATGACGGCGGAAACCTCCTGCGCCGTCTCGACCTTGTCGCTCGCAACGTCGATCACGCCGAGCAGCACGTCCTTGCCCTTGAGCAGCCTGAGCAGCTCGACCGGCACCTTGGAGTGGATGCACTCGAGCGACACCTGGTCGACCTTGCTTTTCGCGAGCGCCGGGAAGATCTGCTCGTACTGGCGCCACGATTCGCCGAGCGTCTTCTTCCAGTCCAGGTTGGCCTGGATGCCGTAGCCGTAGCAGATGTGCACGCAGGTCGTGCATCTCAGCCCCTGGATCGTGCGATGCAGCGCGTCGATGCCCCAGCGCTTCACGTCCTCCATGTAGACGTTGAAGGCCGGCTCGTCGATCTGGATCACGTCCACGCCGTCCTTTTCCAGCGCGCGCGCTTCCTGGTTGAGCAGCTCCGCGAACGCCATCGCGAGCTTCGGCTTGTCGCCATAGTGGCGGTCGGCCACCGTATCGACGATGGTCATCGGCCCGGGCATGGTGATCTTGATCTTGCGGCTGGTATGCGCCCTCAGCAGCCGGGCCTCCTGCTGGTGCACGCGCCCCTTCAAGCGCAGCGGCGCCACGACCTGCGGGACCATCGCGTCGTAGCGGTTGTCGCGGATGCCCATCTTCACCTTGTGCTCGAAGTCGATGCCTTCCACGTACTCGAGGAAGCCGTGCACGAAATGCTGGCGCGACTGCTCGCCGTCGCTGACGATGTCGAGCCCGGCGTCCTCCTGCTCCTTCAGCCACAGCAGCGTGGCGTCGCGCTTGGCGCGCTCGAGCTCGGCGCCTTGTGCGCGCCAGGCCGGCCACAGCTTTCCGGTTTCGGCGAGCCAGCCCGGCTTCGGCAGGCTGCCCGCGATGGTGGTCTCGAACATTTGTCGGGCTCCAGTGACAGCGACGAAATCGCTACAGCCAACTATAATCGACCGCGATAACGAAAGACGCTACGGGAGGATTGCGGTGGTGCTGGGCATGGTGGTGGGGACGTTTTGCTCGTTTCTGTTGGGCATCTTCAATCCGTACGTAGTGAACAAGGCCGGCCCGGACTGGATGTGGGGCGGCGGGCGCAACGACCTGGTGCGCAGCCTCTATTTCCGCCACGACGGGCGCTTCCGGCGCTACGGGCGCGTGGCATTGTTGGCAACCCTGTTCGGCGGCTCCGCCGCGCTTTTCTGGATGCTGTAAAGTGGGCATAGCAGTCTAGAAAAGGGGGAACGACCGTGATGAAGCTGATTGCTGCGGCAGTGGTGGTGGGCATGGCTGTTTCGGGTCCGGCGCTAGCGCAGCGCAAGGACTGCGGCGAGCTGAAGGGCGAGATCGAGGCCAAGATCAAGAAGAACGGCGTGGAAAAGTTCTCGCTCGACGTGGTGGAGGCCGACAAGCAGGCCGAAGGCAAGGTAGTCGGCACCTGCGACGGCGGCACGAAGAAGATCGTCTACAAGCGCGGCGGCTAAGTCCGCGCTTCCTTTGCAGTGAGCAGCCAGGCCGCCGCCGCGGCCTGCGCTGCGAGCAGCACTCCAAAAGCCATCCGGTAGCCCTCGGGGTCGTAGCGTCCCTGCTCGCTTGGCCACAGCCCGAGCACCGCGCCCACGCCCCATTGGAAGAAGAACGAGGTGCCGAACAGCACCAGGTTGGACGCGGTGGTGACGCGCCCGGTCTGCGCCGCCGGCACGAGCTGCGTGAGCAGGGTGTAGGCGACGATCGCCGCGATGCTCGCGGCGGCGAACAGCACGAGGCACGCCAGCACGCCCTCGCGCACGCCCCAGGCGAGCGGAGCGAAGGCGGCAGCGCACGTCAGCATGCCGATCTGGTAGACGCGTAGCGGCCTGCCGACCAGGTCCGTAAACGGTCCGAGCGCGAAAGACGCCACCATGTACGCCGCCGCCGACCAGAACAGATAGTCGGCAGCCGCCGCGCGCCCGAGCCCGTGCACGTCGGCGAGCCACGGCGCGAACCACAGCCCCTGCAAGGCCTGGAAGCTGGCCTGCGAAAGCACGAGCGGCAACGCGAGGCGCCAGAACTCCAGGCGCGCGAAGATGCGCCCGATCACCGCGAGCTGCTCGCGCCACGGGTCGCTGCGCCCGGGCAGCGCGCGCTCCGGCACCGCGAAGAAGATGAGCGCCGCCGCAGCCACGCTGAGCGCGCCGAGCCCCAGGAACAGCGCCCGCCAGCCGAGCGGCCCGAGCAGCGCTTCGACCGGCGCGGTCGCGGAAAGCGTGCCGACGCTGCCGATGCCGACCATCCAGCCGCTCAGCGCGGTGAGGCGCTCGCGCGGGAACCACAGCGTGAAGGCCTTGATCGACCCCATCAGCCCGGCCGACACGCCGAGGCCGATCAATGCCCTCCCGATCGACAGCATCGCGAGGTCGCGCGCCACTCCGAACACCAGCGCGCCGGCCCCGGCCACGCAAAACAGCGCGGCGGTGCAGCGCCGCGGGCCGAAGCGGTCGAGCGCCACGCCGAGCGGCAGCTGCGCGGCGGCGAAGGCGAGGAAGTAGGCGCTGGTGAGAAGGCCGAGGTCGGACGGCGCGAGGTTGAAGTCGCGCACCAGGTCCTTCGCGATCACTGCGTTCACATAGCGGTAGAAGTACGAAAGGTAGTAGCCCGTCGCGAACGGCAGGAACACCACAAGCATTGCGTTCGCGGTTAGGCTACCCGCCATGAAGAAGCGGCTGATCGTCGGCATCACCGGCGCCACCGGGGCCGTGTACGGCGTTGAGATCCTCAGGATGCTGAAGGGCGTCGAAGGCTGGGAGAGCCACCTCGTGCTGTCCGACGCGGGCGCGCTCAACGTGTGGCACGAGCTCAAGATGAAGCGCAAGGACGTCGAGAAGCTCGCCGACGTCGCCTACCACCCGAAGGACATCGCCGCCACGATCTCGAGCGGCTCCTACCTCACCGAGGGCATGGTGGTCGCGCCGTGCTCGATGAAGACGCTCGCGGCCGTAGCGCACGCGCACGCGGACGACCTGCTTTCGCGCGCCGCCGACGTGGTGTTGAAGGAGCGGCGCCGCCTCGTGCTCGTGCCGCGCGAGACGCCGCTCAACCTCGCGCACCTGCGCAACATGGCGCAGGTCACCGAGATGGGCGGCATCGTCTTTCCGCCGGTGCCGGCGTTCTACGCGCTGCCGAAGACCCTCGAGGACCTGGTCGCGCACACCGTGGCGCGCGTGCTGGATCTGTTCGGCGTGCACTCCGCCAGGCTCAGCCGCTGGCAGGGGATGAAAGGAAGTCCCGAAGCGCGCGATTGAACGCCTCGGGCTGCTCGATGTTCGCGATGTGCGAGGCGTTGGCGATCGAGACGAACTTCGCGCCGGGCACTTTCTCGCCGATGTAGCGCGTGCCCGGTGCCGCCCCATCGGATTCGCCGGTGATCGCGAGCACGGGCAGCCGGATGTCCTTCAGGCGCGCGGTGGTGTTGAGGCCCATGATGGCGCGCCCGCAGCCGACGTAGCCCGGCACCGGGGTGGCGCGGATCAGCTCGGCGATGCGCTGCGCCGGGGCGCTGGCGCGGAATGCCGGCGTGAACCAGCGCTCCATCGTGGAATCGACCAGCGCGGCCATGCCCTTCGACTCCGCGATGCGGATGCGCTCCTCCCACTGCTTGAGCGCCTCGGGCGGCTGCGCGTGCGTGGTATCGGCGAGCACCATGCGCTCGAACGGCGGGTTGGGCCGCAGCGCGAGGGTCTGGCCGATCATGCCGCCGATCGACAGGCCGCAGTAGATCGCCTTCCTGATCTTCAGGGACTCCATCAGCGCAAGAACGTCGTCGGCGAGGAGCTCGAGCGTGTAGGCGCCCTTCGGCGCCTCGCTCTGGCCGTGGCCGCGCATGTCGTAGTTGAGGATGCGGTAGCGCTCCTTGAACGCCTCGAGCTGCGGATCCCACATGCGGCCGCTGCACGCGAGCGAGTGGCTGAGCACCAGCCACGGCGCGCCTTCCCTGCCCTGGATCTCGTAATGGATCTCGATGCCGTTCACTTTCGCTTTCATGTCTTCTCCACGATCAATGGGATCAGCATTTCGTCCTCGCTCGTGCCGCCGTGGTTGCCGATGTGCAGGTGGCGCGACTCCCCGGGCGTCCAGTCCTTCACCGTGTAGCGCCCGTGCATCACCAGCGCCACGTCGCCGATGCGCTCGTCGAGCCGCGGGTGCGGCGTGCCCGGACCGAACCAGCCGTCGTGCACGAGCCGTGCGCTCGGCATCACGTCGGCGCGATCCTGCAGCCAGGTTCTGGCTTGGTCCATGAAAACCGCAGAATCTTGCACGTGGCAGTACGCTACGCGGCGCTCGCCGCACAGCGGGAAGCGCAGCATGGCGGCGAGCGAGGCGGGCAGCTCGAGCGATTCGTCGGGCGCCACGTCGACGAAGCCGTGGTCCGCGGTGGCGAGCACCACGCTCTCCGTGCCGGCGAGGCGCCCGAGCAGCGCGCCGAACGCGCCGTCGATCCTGGCGAGCTCGGCGAGCGCTTCGGCGCTTTCCGCGCCGTGGCGGTGCGACACCATGTCGTACAGCGGCCAGTACGCATAGACGAACTTAGGCTCGGGCCCCGACTTCACCGCGGCCTCGATCTGCGCGACGAGCTCCTCGAGCGTCTCGTACGCGAGGCGCTGCGCGCCGCGGCAGTGGCACTGGTTGTATTCCGAGTCGATGATGTCCTTGTACGTGACGACGAAGCAGTTCTGCGCCAGGCGCTCGAAGATCGAGCCCGGCACGTAGATCTGCTCGGGCGTGACGCCGCGGCGCGAGAGCGGCAGGTGATCGCCGCGGCTGCGGAACGGCAGCGCGGCGCTCACGCAGCCCGCCGCGCCGAAATACGTATACCAGCCGGTGAGGCCGTGCTCGAGCGGCGTGCGCCCGGTATACGAAGTGGTGATCGCCGACGCGGTGGTCGAGGGAAACACCGAGGTGAGCGCGGCGCGCCGCCGGCGCGCCAGCTCGCCGCCCGCGCCGCGCCGCGCGAGATAGTTGTCGCCCAGCCCGTCGACGATGAGCAGCACGAGGTTGCGCGCTTCGCGCAGATCCGCGAGCGGAAAATTGTTCAACGGTGCGTGAAGCGCGCTGCCGCCGCGCGCGGCGACGATCGACGACATCAGGTTCACCAGGCCGCCACCCGAATAGTCGGGTTTCATGGGCGGATTTTAGGCGTACAATTCGCGCATGCGGCACGAAGTTCACCTCCACGCCGACATCCCCGTTCTCGAAGGCGTCTCGCGGCGCCAGCTCGAGCAGGCGCTCGCGCCGCTGCTCGAGTACCTCGACGCCGACGGGCTGGCGGATGTCAAGAGCATCGAGCCCGACGAGCCGGGCTTCAAGTACGACGACAAAGAGCTGATCCTCACCGTGTGCTGGACCGGCGAGATCGGCCGCAGCTTCCACGGCGCGCTCGAAGCGGCGCTCGAGAGCCTCGGGCCGTTCTGCTACGAAGCGGTGGAAGTCGAGCTCACGCAATATCACGAGAACGGCGAGCAGGAAGCGAGGCTGCTGTTCGTCGGCCCCACGCCGCACGCCATCCACGAGGCGCAGCGCCGCTGCATGGTGGAGGACGTCGCCGCGGTGCTGGCGCGCCAGTTCGGCAAGGAAGACGTGGCGCAGGTCGCCGCGCTGGTGAACGAGCTGTTCGACCGCGACTGGAAAGAAAAGGCCTCGCAGCAGAAGAAGCCCGAGCGCGCGTTCGAGAGCTACACCCGGCCGTCCAGGAAGAATCTCCATTAGGCGAAAAAGGGGTCAGCCCCCTTTTTCATGAGCAAGCCTAAGTACCCTTCTCTCGACACGCTGGCGCTGCACGCCGGCCAGTCGCCCGACCCGGCGACCGGCAGCCGCGCGGTGCCGATCTACCAGACCACCTCGTACGTCTTTCGCGACACCGAGCACGCGGCCTCGCTCTTCAACATGGAGCGCGCCGGCCACGTGTACTCGCGCATCTCCAATCCCACCGTCGCGGTGCTCGAGGAGCGGGTCGCGGCGCTCGAGGGCGGCGTAGGGGCGATCGCCACCGCCTCCGGGCAGGCCGCGCTGCACCTCGCCATCGCGACGCTGATGGGCGCGGGCGGACACATCGTCGCGTCCACCGCGTTATACGGCGGCTCGCACAATCTCCTCGCCTATACGCTCAGGCGTTTCGGGATCGACACCACGTTCGTTACCCCGCGCGATCTCGGCGGGTGGAAAAAGGCGATCAGGGAAAACACCCGGCTGCTGTTTGGCGAGACGCTCGGCAACCCGGGCCTCGACGTGCTGGACATCCCCGCCGTCGCGGAGATCGCGCACGCCGCCAGGGTCCCGCTGCTCGTCGACTCGACCTTCACCACGCCGGTGCTGATGAAGCCCTTCGAGCTCGGCGCGGACCTGCTGTACCACTCGGCGACCAAGTTCCTCGGCGGCCACGGCGTGGCGATCGCCGGCGTGCTGGTGGATTCCGGCCGCTTCGACTGGGAGGCGTCCGGCAAGTTCGAGACCCTGACCGCGCCGTACGCCGGGTTCCACAACATGGACTTCGACGAGGAATCGAGCACGCGCGCGTTCCTGCTGCGCGCGCGCCGCGAAGGGCTGCGCGACTTCGGCGCCTGCATGGCGCCGATGACCGCGTTCCAGATCCTGCAGGGCATCGAGACGCTGCACCTGCGCGTGCCGCGGCACGTGGAGAACACGCGCAAGGTGGTCGCGTTTCTTTCGCGAAATCATTTCGTGGACAAGGTCATCTACCCGGAGCTGCCCGACCATCCCGACCACGAGCTCGCGAAGAAGCTGCTGCCCAACGGCTGCGGCGCGGTGTTCTCGTTCGAGATCAAGGGCGGCAGGCCGGCCGGCAAGCGCTTCATCGAGTCGCTGCGCGTGTTCTCGCACCTCGCGAACGTCGGCGACGCGAAGTCGCTCGTCATCCACCCCGCCACCACCACGCATTACCGCATGAGCGACGAGGACCTGAAGAAGGCCGGCATCAGCGCCGGCACGGTGCGGCTGTCGATCGGCCTGGAAGATGCGCAGGACCTGATCGACGACCTCGACCGCGCCCTGAAGGTTTCACAAAAGTGAAACTGCAGGTGGAGGGCAAGCAGGTCTTCGCCTACACCGCTGCCCATGAGCTGGACCCGGCCGGGCCGAGCGTGGTGTTCCTGCACGGCGCCGGCCTCGACCATTCGTCGTTCGCGCTGCAGAGCCGCTACTTCGGCTACCACGGGCGCAACGTGCTGGCGCTCGACTTCCCGGGTCACGGCAGGAGCGAAGGGCCGCCCATTCCCACCGTGCCAGGGATGGCCGACTGGGTGTTTCGAGTTTTGGAGAAATCAAGGATTCAAAAAGCCGGCATCGTGGGCCATTCGATGGGCTCGCTGGTCGCCCTCGACCTCGCGGCGCGCTACCCGCAGCAGGTCGAGCGCATCGCGCTCATCGCGGTCGGCTATCCCATGAAGGTGGCCGAGCCGTTCCTCGAGGCGGCGCGCAACAACGACTACGCGGCGATCGACATGCACACCATCTGGGGCCACGCCGCGCACGCGCCGCTGCGCAGCGACCCGAACCCCGGCATGTGGATGTACGGCGAGAACCAGGCGCGGCTCGCGCGCCTCGCGCCGGGCGTGCTGTATAACGACCTCAAGGCCTGCAACGACTACGGCTCGGGAACGGACAGCGCCGCCAAGGTGCGCTGCCCGGTGCTGTTCGTGGTGGGCCGCCGCGACGTGATGACGCCGCCGCGCGCCGCGAAGCAGCTCCAGGAGAGAATCAGCGGCGCGCGGACCGTCGAGATCGGGCCTTCCGGCCACGCCTTGATGGCCGAGGCGCCGGACGCGACGCTCGACGCGCTGATCGACTTTCTTTCCTGAATCCCGAGAGGAGGTCGAGCGCGCGGCTGTCGAAGGCGCGCTTCGCCCATGCAAGGAACGCATCGGCCTGCGCGGCGCTCCAGCCGCCGTAGGCGCAGTTGCCGCGGAACTTCTCCTCGACGTCGGCGCGCGACAGCGGCTCGTGCTTGCCGCCGCGGATGTGCGCCTGCCTTTCCTCCAGCGTCGAGCCGTCCTTGAGCCGCACCCGGATGTGCCCGGTGTACTCGTCCGGATACGGGTTGGCGGGGTCGACCTCGTAGCGCACCTTGCCGGCGAGGGCGCGCAGGCGCGGGTCGGCCACGCGCTCGTCGGTGAACGCGTCGAGCCCCGCGTTGCCGAGCACGAACCCGGCCGCGATGCAGTAGGGCGTGCTGAACTTGCCCGCGTAGGCGTTGGGCGGGCGCTGCTTCGCCGCGAGCGGCTCCCAGAGCCGGTGCAGCGTGCCCTCGGCCGCCTCGCACACGATCTCTTCGATGTCTGTTAAATCGATTTTTTTGGAAAGACGGCGAGCGCAGTCGATATAGGGATGCGTCATCGTGCCGCACGGGTAGAGCTTGAACGCCACCGTCTCGGTGACCCAGGTCTTGCCGAACCCGTCGACCAGCCGGTCCCAGGCGCCCTCGGTGGTGTTGGCGAAGCCGTGCAGGAAGCCGTGCTCGCCCTCGAACACGGTGCGCGGCCCGATGAAGCCGTTGCGCGCGAGATCCGCGGCGCGGATCCCGGACTGCGCCGCCCAGCCGGGATGCATGCGCTTGGTCCAGGTGCCCTCGGCGAGGTACTCGATGATTCCCGAGGCCATCGAGCCGGCGATGCCGAGCGCGTTGACGAAGTTCGCTTTGGAAAGATTCATTGCAACGGCACTGGCTGCCGCGGCGCCCATCGCGCCGAGCACCGCGGTGGGGTGGAAGCCCGCCTTGTGGATCATCTTCGGCGCCACCATGCTCGCGCGGCAGGTGAGCTCGACGCCGATGGCTATGCCTTTCAGAACCTGCGACCCGGGGAGGCGCTCTCTCTCCCCGAGGGCCAAGATGGCCGGCACGATCACCGCGCCGGCGTGCACCGGCCCGCCCTCGAAGGTGTCGTCGAAGTCCTCGCCGTGCGCGGCGGTGCCGTTGACGAACGCCGCGCCCGCGGAGTCGAGGCCGCGCGCGTGGCCGATCGCGGTGCAGTTGCCCGCCGCCTCCCAGCTGTTCAGCGCGGCCCGCACATAGTCGGTGTTGCGCGCCGCGACGCACAGCCCGGCCACGTCGATGAGCAGGTTCTCGATGACGGCGCGCGGCGGCGGGCCCGCCTTCGCCGCGGCATCGGCAAGTTTTTCCGAGATCGAGGTCATGGCCATTTCGTCGAGTGCACGAACCACATGGTAAGGACGCCGAACGTGATCATCGCAGCCGCGATGACGATGAACACGCCCTGCAGCGAAACGGCCAGCGCTCCGCCCGCGATCACCAGGGCGAGGCGCACCGTGCCGGCGAGCACCGGGCGCAGCACGCGGCCCGCGCCTTGCGATGCGAAGTAGAGCGCGATGCCCACGGCGAGGAGCGGATAGAACGGCGCTACGGTGCGCAGATAGTGCGAGCCGCTTTCCAGGACCGCAGGGTCGCTGCTGAACAGACCCACCCAGGCCATCGGGAAGAGCGCCGCCGCGATGCCGATCGCGAGCGTGACCGAGGCGGCGAGCGCGGCGCCGGCCCAGGCGATCCGGCGCGCGCGATCGGCGCGGCCGGCGCCGATGTGCGTGCCGACCAGCACGACCAGCGTCTGGCCGACCGCGAACACGAGCGGGATCTGCAGCAGCTCGAGGCGCAGGCCGACGCCGTAGCCGGCGAGCGCCGCGGTGCCGTAGCGCGCCACGAAGCCGGTAATGATCACCGCGGTGATCACGGTCTGCAGCGCGGACAGCATCGAGATCGCGCCGACGCGCAGGATCTCGCCGAACAGGCGCCGCTCGAGCGTCCAGTCGCCGCGCCGCGGGCGCAGGCTCGAGCGCCACACCAGCGCGGCCATCGCCAGCGCGGCGATGCTGAAGGTCGTGACGTAGGCGACGCCCGCGCCGGAGATGCCGATGCGCGCCACCAGCGTGCCCGAGAGCGGCAGGTGGATGCACGCGGCCGCGATCAGCGTGACCGCCGGGGCCAGCATGTTGCCGGTGCCGCGCACCACGCTCGACAGCGTGTTGGCCAGCCACACCGCAGCCGCGCCGCCGAACACGATGTTGGAGTAGCGCAGCGCGTTGTCCAGGGTATCGCCGCGACCGCCCAGCAGCCCGTAGATCGGCTTTCCGAACACGAGAATGAGCGCAGTGAACAGCGTGCCCATGGCCGCCGCAATCGCGAGCGCGTGCACCACCAGCCGCCGCGCCCGCGCCGCGTCGCCCGAGCCGAGCGCGCGCGCGATGGCGGAAGACACGCCGCCGCCCATCGCGCCGGCCGAGGTCATCTGCAGGAGCATCAGGAGCGGGAACACGAGCGCGAGCCCGGCGAGCGGCTCGGTGCCGAGGCGGCCGACGAAGTAGGTGTCGCCGACCGAGACCATCGACTGGAACAGCACCAGCAGCACGCCCGGCGCCGAGAGCCGCAGCACCGTGGGCAGGATCGGCGCGGCGAGCAGCCGCTCGGTGCGCGGGTTCATGTCGAGCGCGCCATTGTATGATCGCGCCGTGCTCGAGCTGCTGCAGGACCCGCAGGTCTGGATTGCGTTCGCCACGCTTACCGCGCTCGAGCTGGTGCTCGGCATCGACAACATCATCTTCATCTCGATCCTGGTCGACCGGCTGCCGCGCGCGCAGCGCGAGCGCGCGCGGCGCATCGGTCTCGCCGCCGCGCTGCTCATGCGCATCGGGCTGCTGTTCCTGCTGTCTTGGATGATCGGGCTGACCGAGCCGCTGTTCAGCGCGCTGGGCGGCGCGATCTCCGGGCGCGACCTGA
>DASVFV010000176.1:0-3576 GCA_036379875.1 Burkholderiales bacterium
CTGGTCGCCCGGACGGATGAGGCGATCGGTGAAATTGTGCGGGTGCGGCGAGCAGCGCTCGCCCGAGATCGCGTTGATCGCCTCGACGCAGTCCGAGCCCATCTCGTAGAGGCGCTTGGTGGCGAGCGCGACGATCTGCGATTCCTGCACGCCGGGCTTGAGCGCCTCGGCGATGTCCTGGTAGACCCCGTCGACCATCGCCGCCGCCATGTTGAGCAGCGTGAGCTCGTCGACGTTCTTCACCTCGCGCGCCTGCAGCATGGTTTGCTGGCCATCGCGGACTTCAATTTTTTCTTTTTGTAAGGCGAAGAGCATAGGCGGCTCGACCACATCGACGCCGAGCGGCAGGTCGGCGACGCCCTCTTCCTGGAGGATGGCCTTGATCTCCTTGGCGGCCTGTTCGAACAGGAACACGTCGGAACCGACCGCGCCGCGCATCCCGAGCAGGCCCGCGCGGCAGTGGTCGTCCTTCAACCAGGGCGCGTAGAGCTTGTGGTGGCGCGCCGCGCTGCCGAAGTCCCAGATGTACGGCTCGCCGTTGCCGGTGATGAGCGAATAGCGCGTCAGCTTGTCGCGCGCCCACTCGCCGATCACGGTGCTCGTGGTGTAGCGGATGTTGTGCTGGTCGAACGAGAGCAGCGCGCCGAGGCCCGAATGCGCGAGCGCGGCGCGCGTGCGGGCCAGCCGGTAGGCATGCAGGCGGCGGAAATCGACGCGCTCCTCGAAGTCGACCTGCGTGCGGCCGGGCGCCTGCAGCGGACGATCCCAGCGGTGGTGCGGATCGATCTCGTCCGGACCGGGGGACTTCTTGCCTTTCGCCATCCTGCCTCCTCGCGCGACGATTCTAACTAGAATCGTTTCCATGCTGGTGCCCGCCGAGCGACTCGTTTCATTCACCGCAGCGTGTCTGGAAAAGCTCGGCTTGCTCGCCGCCGATGCGCGGCTCGTCGCCGAGACGCTGGTCGCCGCCAACCTGCGCGGCGTCGACAGCCACGGCGTGGTACGGCTCCCACACTACGCGACGCGCCTGCGGAACGGCACGGTGAAGGCGCGGCCGAGCATCAGCGCGCGCAAGACCGGCCCTTCGGCAGCGGTGGTCGAGGGCGATGCGGGCATGGGACAGCTGGTCGCCGTTCGCGCGATGAGCGAAGCGATCTCGCTCGCCAGGGAAAGCGGCAGCGGCGCCGTCGCGGCGCGCAACAGCTCGCACTGCGGCGCGTGCGCGTGGTTCGTCGAGATGGCGGTGAAGGAAGGCATGATCGGCGTGGCGCTCACGCACACCGACTCGATCATGGTGCCGCCGGGCATGAAGCGCATTTTCCTCGGCTCGAATCCGATCGCGTTCGGCGCGCCGGGCGAGCGCGAGCCGTTCATCGTCGACCTGTCGACCACGCACGTGGCGTGGGGAAAGATCCTGGTCGCGCGGCAGGAAGGCAAGCCGATCCCGCCCGACTGGGGCGTGGACACGGACGGCAAGCCGACCACCGATGCGAACGCCGCCGTAGGCCTCGCGCCGACCGGCGGTCACAAGGGCTATGCGCTCGCCGCGATGGTGGAGATCCTGTGCGCGCAGCTCGCCGGCGTGCCGTTCGGCCGGCACGTGACCAAGATGTACGGCGAGCTGGAAAAGCCGCGCAACCTCGGCCACTTCATGCTGGCCCTCGATCCGGGACGCTTTTCCGAGCGGAAGATTTTCCTCGCCCAGGTCCGCGCCTTCATGGAAGAGATGCGCGCTGAAGGCGCGCTCGCGCCGGGCGATCCGGAGCGGCGCAGCGCCGAGCGGCGCCGTCGCGAGGGCATCGAGCTGGGCACTACGCTCGAGGAGCTGAACAAGCTCGCCGCCGAGCTCGGGGTCGCGCGGCTTTGAACCTGGTGTTCGATCTGGGCGGCGTGGTGGTGCGCTGGGATCCCGACGCGATCATCGCCGGCGTTTTTTCCGATCGCGAGACGCGCAGAAAAGTCAAAAGCGCGCTCTTCGAGCACCCGGACTGGCTCGAGCTCGACCGCGGCACGCTCGGCCGCGACGCGGCGATCGCGCGCGCCGCGCAGCGCAGCGGTATTCCGGTCCCCGACATGAAGCGGCTGATGCACGCCGTGCCGCCGTCGCTTACGGTGTTCCCGGAAACGGTGGAGCTGCTGCGGCGGCTGAAGGCGAAGGGCTATCCGCTCTACTGCCTGTCCAACATGCACTTTGCGTCGATCGAGCATCTGGAGCAGAACGAAACCTTCTGGGATGTCTTCCAGGGGCGCGTGATCTCGTGCCGCCTCAATCTCTGCAAGCCCGAGGCGGCGATCTACGAGCACCTGCTGCGCGCCTTCGGCCTCGAGGCGCGCGACACGCTGTTCATCGACGACGTGCAGAAAAACCTCGACGCCGCCGCGGCGCTCGGGATTCGGACCATCAAGTTCGAAGACGCCCGGCAGTGCGCGCGCGAGCTCGCGAGCGTGGGTGTTGCCTAGCCGCGCGCCAGCGCGTCGATCTTCTCCGCCGAGAGCTTCACCTTCACCGCCGCGGCGCGGATCTCGTTCCAGGTTTCGTCGTCCACCGGGATGCCGTCGCGCAGGCGTTGTTCCTTGTATTCGCGCTCGGGCTCGCCGGCGATGCGCACCCGGTCGTGGCCCGGCGCGGTGCGCGATTCGCGCAGCCAGCGCAGGAAGCTCTTCGCATCCTTCTTGAAAGCGTCCTGCGTGCCGAGTCTCGCGGGGTCGAGCACGATCGAGATCATGCCGTTCAGCACCCGGCGCTTGGTCTTGTTGTCGTGGTCGGTCACGCCGCCGCCGGTGAGCGCGCCGCCGAGCAGCTCGCAGGCCACCGCGAGTCCGTAGCCCTTGTGCTCGCCGAAGCACGACATCGCGCCGAGCGGCGCGATCACGCCCCAGCGCGGGTCGTCGGTCGGGTTGCCCTGATCGTCGATCAGCCAGCCGTGCGGGATCCTGGCGCGCTTGTTGTGCGCGACGCGCAGCTTGCCCTGCGCGACCGCGCTGGTGGCCA
Source organism: Burkholderiales bacterium (assembly GCA_036379875.1). Taxonomy (GTDB): domain Bacteria; phylum Pseudomonadota; class Gammaproteobacteria; order Burkholderiales; family SG8-39; genus SCGC-AG-212-J23. The sequence goes on from DASVFV010000176.1 coordinate 2,993, forward strand.
TGTCGAGCACGAACGGCGGCTCGCCCGGCAGCGGGATGGCGATGCACACCGGATTGGTGCCGAAGCGCCGGTCGGCGCCGGCGAACGGCGCGACGCGCGCGAACGACTGCACGTTGACGAAATGGATCGACACCAGGCCCTGCGCCACCGCCATCTCAGCCCAGTGGCCGATACGGCCGAGGTGGTGGGAGTTGCCGAGCGCGACGATCGCCACGCCGTGCTTCTGCGCTCGCTCGATCGCGAGGCGCGTGGCCTGCAGGCCGATCGACTGGCCGTAGCCCGCGCCGCCGTCGAGCGCCAGCAGGCTGCCGCCGTCGAGCTTCACCTCGACCTTGCGGTTCGGATGCAGCCCGCCCTCCAGCAGCGCTTCCACGTAGCGCGACATCATGCCGATGCCGTGCGAGTCGTGGCCGACGAGGTTGGCGGTGACGAGGTTTTCCGCGACGAGCTTCGCTTCTTCCGGCCCGCTGCCGCCGGCGAGGGCGATGGCCTCGATCGCCCGGGTCAGCGGTTGTTTCTGAAAGATCATTCCGGCTTGATGTTGCCTTTCTGCACCACGCGGGTCCAGCGCTCGACCTCGCCTT
>DASVFV010000177.1:0-9711 GCA_036379875.1 Burkholderiales bacterium
CGCCGCGGTGTACAAGGAGTTCATCGAGCCGAACATCAAGAAGGGCGCCTCGCTCGCGTTCGCGCACGGCTTCAACATCCACTACGGCCTGATCCAGCCGCGCGCCGACCTCGACGTGTGGATGGTCGCGCCCAAGGCGCCCGGCCACACCGTGCGCTCCACCTACGCGGGCGGCGGCGGCGTGCCGATGCTGATCGCGGTGCACCGCAACCCGTCGAAGAAGGCGCGCGACGTGGCGCTCTCTTACGCCGCGGCGATCGGCGGCGGCAAGGCCGGCATCATCGAGACCAACTTCAAGGAGGAGACCGAGACCGACCTGTTCGGCGAGCAGACCGTGCTGTGCGGCGGCTGCGTCGAGCTGGTGAAGGCCGGCTTCGACACGCTGGTCGAGGCGGGCTACGCGCCCGAGATGGCGTACTTCGAGTGCCTGCACGAGCTGAAGCTGATCGTCGACCTGATGTACGAAGGTGGCATCGGCACCATGAACTACTCGATCTCCAACAACGCGGAGTACGGCGAGTACGTGACCGGGCCAAAGATCATCGACGAGAGCGTGCGCAAGCGCATGAAGGAAGCGCTGCACCGCATCCAGAACGGCGAGTACGCCAAGGACTTCGTGCTCGAGAACCGCGCCGGCGCGCCCGGGCTGCTCAGCCAGCGGCGCATGACCGCCGAGCTGCCGATCGAGAAGGTCGGCGCGCGGCTGCGCGAGATGATGCCGTGGATCAAGAAGAACCGCCTGGTGGACACTTCCAAGAACTAGGTGAAAAAGCAGCCAACTGTCGTCCCCGCGCAGGCGGGGACCCCATTTCCTGAAAAGCAAAACGGGGCCCCCGCCTCCGCGGGGGCGACGGCCCCGGAAGTTCCGTAGTGGCAAGCCGCTATCCTCATCCGCTGATCGCCCGCGAGGGCTGGTTCTTCGTCGGGCTTAGCCTCGCGATCGCGCTGCTGGTGGGGTTGCTGGTCGGCTGGTGGTGGTCGGTGCCGGTCTGGCTGCTCGCCATCTTCATCCTGCAGTTCTTCCGCGACCCGCCGCGCGAGGTGCCGGCCGACCCCGGGGCGGTGCTGTCGGCCGCCGACGGGCGCGTGGTCGAGGTGAGCCGCGCGCAGGACCCGTACGTGAAGCGCGAGGCGCTGAAAGTCAGCGTGTTCATGAACGTGTTCAACGTGCACTCGAACCGCTCGCCGGTCGACGGCGTGGTGAAGGAGCGCTGGTATTTCCCGGGCGCGTTCGTCAACGCGGCGCTCGACAAGGCGTCGCTCGAGAACGAGCGCAACGCGCTGTGGCTGCGCACGCGCGAGGGCCACGACGTGACCTGTGTGCAGGTGGCCGGCCTGATCGCGCGCCGCATCCTGTGCTATGTTGGCGCCGGCGCCGAGCTCGAGCGCGGCCAGCGCTTCGGCTTCATCCGCTTCGGCTCGCGCGTCGATCATTACCTGCCGCTCGACGCCGAGGTCAAGGCGGCGCTCGGCGACAAGGTCAAGGCTGCGGAGACCGTGCTCGCATGGCTGAAGTCCCCGACTACGAGCCAGAAGTCCTAGAGCAGGCGCCGGCCGGCGGGCTGCGCCGCCGCGGCATCTACCTCCTCCCCAACCTTTTCACCACCGGCGTGCTGTTCTGCGGGTTCTTCGCCATCGTGCAGGCGATGAACGGGCGCTTCGACGTGGGCTGCATCGCGATCTTCGTCGCCATGGTGCTCGACGGCATGGACGGGCGCGTGGCGCGCTGGACCAACACGCAGAGCGAGTTCGGCGCGCAGTACGACTCGATCGCCGACATGGTGGCGTTCGGCGCCGCGCCGGCGCTGATCGGCTACACCTGGGTACTGAAGGACATGGGCACCGCGGGCTGGATCGGCGCGTTCATCTACTGCGCGGGCGCCGGCATTCGCCTGGCGCGCTTCAACGCCAACATCGCGGTGGTCGACAAGCGCTACTTCCAGGGGCTGCCCAGCCCGTCGGGCGCGGCGGTGCTCGCCGGCTTCATCTGGGTCCTGGTCGATTTCTTCAACGTCGCGCCGCGCGACTACGCCTGGCTCGGGCCGCTCACCTGGGTCGTGGCGGTGTTCGCCGGCGTCACCATGGTGTCGAACGTGCCGTTCTGGAGCTTCAAGGAAGTGAACTGGAAGAAGCGCGTGCCGCTCTGGGTGATCCTGGTGCTGGTGGTGGGCTTCTCGGTGGTGGCCTCCAGCCCGTCGCTCGTGCTGTTCGGCTTCTTCATGGCCTACGGCCTGTCCGGCTACGTCATGTGGGCGATGGGGCACCGCGTGCGCCCGGTGCTGCCCGAGGAATAACCGCTACTGCTTGAACGCGTCCGTCACCACCTTGTCCGGCAGCCAGGTGGCGAGCTCGGGAACGAAGATGATGATGAGCAGCACCACCAGGTCGGCGGCGAAGAACGGGATGGTGCCCTTGACCACCTGCGGCAGCGGGATCTTGGAGGTGCTGCACACCGCGAACAGGTTGAGGCCCACCGGCGGCGTGACCACGCCCATCTCGATGTTGAGCGTGAGCAGGATGCCGAGGTGGATCGGGTCCACCTTGAGGGCGAGCGCGACCGGGAAGATCACCGGCACGGTGAGCAGGATCATCGCCACGCCGTCGACGAAGCAGCCGAGGATCAACAGCACGAGCATGTAGGCGAAGATGAAGCCGGTGGGGGTGAGCCCCATGGCGACGATCGCGTCGGTGATCTTCTGCGGCCAGTACATGTTGGCGGCGAGGAACTGGAACACGCCCACGCTGCCGATCAGGAACATGATCACGCCGGTGAGGCTCATGGCGCGCATGGCCGTCGGCAGCAGCGCGCGGATGAATTCGCCTCTGCCCACCAGCAAGCCGTAGACCATCGCGTAACCGCAGGCCGCCGCGGCCGCCTCGGTGGGCGTGAACAGCCCGCCGTACAGGCCGCCGAGGATCAGCACCGGCATGCCGAACGCGGGCAGCGCGCCCTTCGAGTCGCGCCACACGCGCGCGCCCTCGAAGCGCGTGCCGCTGCGCGGCAGCTTCACCCAGAGCGCGATCACGATGATGCTGAAGATGTAGCCGCCGGCGAGCAGCAGGCCCGGCACCACGCCGGCGAAGAACAGCCCGACCACCGAGGTCTCGGTGACGATGCCGTAGATGAGCAGCGGGATGCTGGGCGGAATGAGGATCGCGATGCCGCCCGCGGTGGCGACGATGCCGCCCGCCAACCAGTCGGGGTAGCCGCGCTTGCGCATCTCCGGGATGGCGATCACGCTCATCGCCGCGGCCATCGCCACGCTCGAGCCCGAGATCGCGCCGAACAGCACGCAGGCGATCACGGTGGCGACGCCGAAGCCGCCCGGCATCCAGCCCACCAGCGAATCGGCGAAGCGAAACAGCTGCGCGATCAGTCCGGTCTTCTCCATCAGGAAGCCGGCGAAGATGAACAGCGGAATCGCGGTGAGCGAGTAGCGCGTGATGAAGCTGAAGAACTGGCGGAAGATCACGGTCGACTCGAGCAGCGGGTCGACCAGGATGTAGGCCGCTGCCGCCGAGCTGAGCGCGATGCCGATCGGCACCGCGAGCAGCAAAAGCGCGAACAGGACGACCGCGACGATCGCCATCAGTGCGTCGCGTCCCCGGCCTGGTCGGGCTCCTGGAGGACCGTGATGCCGCGCAGCGCCTGTATCGCCCGGTAGACCTGGAACGCCATGGTGATCGCCATGAAGGCGAACGAGACGATCAGCACGGCGAGGAACGGCCACATCGGGAACGACAGGCTTTCGCTGCGCGATTCGTAGCGGATCGCGTCCTCGATCTCCGGGATTCCCCACCACACCACCGCGCACAGGAACAAGAGGGAGAACATGCGCGCGAACAGGCGGATCGCCACCTCGGCCCTGCGCAGGCCGAAGTGGCTGAGCAGCTCCGGCACCAGCGTCACCGCCAGGTGCGCGTCACGCCGCTGCGAGATGCCGAAATAGAGAAAGACCCCGGACAGGATGAAGTAGGTGACCGCGTCCTGCTGCCATTCGAACGAGCGGCCAAGCAGGTAGCGGCGCCCCACCTCGACCAGCGCAAGCAGCGTCGAGCCGACGAAGAGAAGCGCCGCCGCGGGCCCCAGGAAGCGGTCCTGGAAGGCCCGCCACGCCGCGTAAGCCCGCTCCACCTAGCGGATGACGATCTTCGAGGCGTGCTTCGAGCAGTCGACCTTCTCGATCCAGGACGAGCCGACCGGGTGAGCGCGCGAAAGCTCCGCGCCCTCCTTGCGGAAGGTCTCGACCCACTGCTGCGCCGGCTGCGGCACCTTGCTCTTCACCCAGCGCATCGGGCCCTCGCCCAGCGCGGCGGTGAGCTGCGCGGACTCTTGCGGCGTCATCCAGTACACGCCCGGCTTGGAGGGATCCTTGGTGCCGTACTTCTCGTAGGTCAGCTTGTCGACGCACCAGTTCAGCTCCTTCTCGAGCTGGATGGTCTCCGCGACCAGCTTCTCCAGCGCCTCCTGGGTCGGCTTGGGCAGCCGGTCCCACCAGCGCCGGCTCGCCGCCACCATGTAGTAGTCGCCGGTCACTACGCCGGCGCCGCCGGTCGTGTAGTAAGGCGATTGCTGCTTGACCGCGAGCCAGCCGCCGATGCTGGTCATCAGCCCGTCGATCACGCCCGACTCGAGCGCGGTCGGCACCTCGCCGAACGCCATCACCACCGGGCTCGCCTTCCACGCCTCGAGCACCGGGTTCTCGGCCGGTCCCATGCTGCGCACCTTGCGCCCGGTGAAGTCCTCCGGCTTGAGATACCGCTTCTTGCCGCCCACCCCCATGCCGAAGCTCATGTGCGCCGCGCCGAACACCTTGATCAGCTGGTTCTTCTGCAGCCGGTCGACCAGCATCTGGTAGGTCTTGGTCTTCTCGAAGGCGTCGACGGCGCCGGGCGTGGTGAGGATGCCCGGCCCGACCACCGTCATCATCCAGGGATCGACCGGCGCCGCCTTGCCCATCTGCATCCAGGCCATCTCCAGGTTGCCGGCGCGCATCGCCTCGAACGCCTCGGGAATGGTGTAGAGCGCGCCGGCGTAGTAGATGCGCGCCTCGCTGCCCGGGATGACCTGCGGCAAACGGTCCTGGAAGTGCTTCATCGACAGGCCCGCGGGATGCGGGGGCGGAGAGAAATCCGCCGCGAAGCGCAGAACGACCGGCTTCGCCTGGGCTTGCACGGCGAGCGGCGCTGCCGCGCCGACGAGGCATGCGAACGCGAAGCACAACGTATGTTTGGATTTCATTGATCCTCCTCCAAGGAATCGGATAGATTCTAGCGGCGAGGAGGATCATGAGAAAAATTTTCGTATTGGCGGCCGTCGCGGCCGCGTTGTCGGCGTGTCAGTCCACCCCGGATGTGGCGCCGCGCGCCACTGCTGCACTGCAGCCAACCAAGGGCAACAAGGCGTTCGGCGAGGCCACGTTCGAGCAGGTCGGCGACAAGGTGCGCGTCGTGCTGTTCGCGCAGAACCTGCCGCCGGAGCGCGAGGTCGGATTCCATATCCACGAGGCGGGCGACTGCAGCTCGGGCGACGGCATGAGCGCCAAGGGGCACTTCAACCCCTTCGGCAAGCCGCACGGCAACCCGCAGTCCAGCGAGCGGCACGCCGGCGACCTGCCGGCGCTCAAGGTGGCGAAGAACGGCCGCGCCAGGCTCGACGTCACCGTGGAGGGCATCTCGATCGGGCAGGGGCCGGGCGACATCGTCGGCCGCGGCCTGATCATCCACGCCGACCCGGACGACTACAAGACCCAGCCCACCGGCAACGCCGGCGCGCGCATCGCCTGCGGCGTGATCAAGGCGGGCTGAGGCGTCAGCGCAGCGCGCGCGCCGCGGGCTGCGGCGCGAGGCGGATGCCCTGCTCGGCGACGGTGTCGGCGATCGCGTGCACCGCGGCGCGGATCGCGTGCTCGTCGATCGCGCCGATGCAGCCCACGCGTAGCGTGTCGACGGTGGTCAGCTTGCCGGGATAGAGCACGAAGCCCTTCTCGCGCACGCGGTCGTAGAACTTCTGGAAGTCGTAGCTCGGGTCGCTCGGCGCGTGGAAGGTCACGATGACCGGCGCCTGGTGCTTCGCGTCCAGGAACAGCTTGAAGCCGAGCCGGGTCATGCCCTCGATCAGCACCTCGCAATTGCGCCGGTAGCGCGCGCCGCGAGCGGCGCGCCCGCCCTCGGCGACGAACTGCTCGAGCGCGGCGTGCAGCGCGGCGACGATCACCGTCGGCGGCGTGAAGCGCCACTGCGCGGTCTTCTCCATGTTGACCCACTGGTCGTGCAGGTCGAGCACCAGCGAATGGGCGTTGCCCGCGCTTCGTTCCAATGCTGTCTTCTTGATTAAAGCAAAGCCCATCCCGGGCGGGCCTTCGAGGCATTTGCCCGACGCCGCGACCAGCGCGTCGAACTCGCCGCGGATCTCCACCGCGGCGAACGAGCTCATCGCATCGACGAGCAGGCTCTTGCCGTGCTTCTTCACCACCTCCGCGATTTCCTCGAGCGGATTCAGCACGCCGGTGCTGGTCTCGCAGTGCACCAGCGCCACGTGCGTGATCGACGGGTCCTTCTTCAGCGCGGCGTCGACCTCGCCGGGGCTTGCAGGCTGATTCTCGGCAAACTCCAGGACCGTGCTGCGCCGCCCGAGGATCGAGCAGATGCGCTGGATGCGCTTGCAGTACGCGCCGTTCAGCGGCACCAGCACGTGGCCGCTCTTCGGCACCAGGGTGCCGAGCATCGCTTCGACCGCAAACGTGCCGCTGCCCTGCAACGGGACGCACGCATGGGTTTCTCTTTTCCCGACCACGTCGAGCAGCATCTCGCGTACGCGCCGGTTGAGCGCGATGAAGCCGCTGTCGCGCGAGCCCCAGTCGCGCACCATGGCGAGCTTGGTCGCGGTCGTGGTGGTGAGCGGGCCGGGCGTGAGCAGGATCGGTTCTTTCACTTGAGGGTTCTCCATTTCTGCGTGTTGCGCTCCACGAGCCATCCCAGGCCCAGATAAAGAATGCAGGCCGCGAGCGAGGTGGCCGCGATCAGCACCGCCATCGCCGCCGCCGGGCCGGGCTCGCCGGCCTCGTCGAGGTTGAGGATCGCGATCGACGCCACCTTGGTGTCCGGCGAGTAGAGGAACACGACCGCCGAGATCGTCGTCATGGCGTTGATGAAGAAGTAGCGGCTGATGTCGATCAGCGCCGGGGTGCAGATCGGCAGCGTGACGCGCCAGAAGGTGCGGTAGAACGGCACCTTGAGCGACGCCGAGACCGCCTCGAACTCGGCGTCGAGCGCCTTCAGCGCGGTGAGCGCGGTGAGGTGGCCGGTGGTGTAGAAGTGCACGATGGTGCAGAGCACCAGCAGCGTCATCGTGTGGTAGAGCACGTTGAGCGGGTTATTCGGCGCGTTGAAGAAGAAGATGTAGCCCAGGCCGAGCACCAGGCCGGGCACCGCCATCGGCAGCAGCGCGAGCAGCTGCACGCCGGGCCGCAGCCACTCCACGCCGCGCGTCTTCTCGATCAGATAACCGCCGATAAAGACCAAGGCCGTTCCGCCCAGCGCCGTACCGAACGCGAGCTTCAGGCTGTTCACGAACGCGCTGCTGACTTCGGCATCGACCAGGCCGTAGGCGTAGCTCTTCAGGCTGAACGACAGGTCGTAGGGCCAGAACTTGACCAGCGAGGCGAAGATCGCCATGCCGAGCACCGCCAGCATCAGCAGCGCGACCAGCGCGCAATAGAGCGTCATCAGGGCGTCGAAGCCGGCCGACGGGCGCGGCGCGTACGGCACGGCGCGGGCGGTGAGCATCGAGGTCTGCTTGCGCTGCACGAAGCGGTCGACGGCGAAGGTGACCAGCGCCGGGGCGAGCAGGAAAACCGCCACCACCGCGCCGCGCTGGAAGTCCTGCTGGCCGATCACCAGCTTGAAGATGTCGGTGGCGAGCACGTTGAAGTCGCCGCCGATCACCTTCGGAATGCCGAAGTCGGTGATCACCAGCGTGAAGGTGACGAGCGCCGCGCTGATCAGGCCGTACTTCGCGCCCGGCAGCGTGATGGTGAAGAACTTGCGCGCGCGGCTCGTGCCGAGCGCGTCGGCGGCCTCGTACAGGCGCGCGTCGGCGAGCGACAGCGCGGTGATCAGGATCATCAGCGCGTGCGGGAACACGGCGAAGATCTCCGACAGGATGATGCCCGGCGCGCCGTAGATGGAGGTCCACATGATCCCCTTCAGCACCCCCTGGTTGCCGAACCAGTAGATGAACGAGATCGCGGCCAGCAGCGACGGCGCGAGCAGCGGGGTCAGCGCGACGGTGCGGAACATGCCCTTGAGCGGCATGCAGCTGCGCGTGAGGGCATAGGCGAACACGAACGCGGCGGGCACCGCCACCAGGGTCACCAGCAGCGCGACCCAGATGCTGTTCCACAGCGACTGCGCCAGCGCCGGCGTGTGCAGGTAGTCGGCGAAGTTGGCGAGGCCGACGAAGCGGCCCTGCGCATCCTCGACGCTCTGCGCGAGCAGCGCGGCGAGCGGCGCGGCGAGGAACAGCGCGAGGACCGCGGCGATGAGAAGCAGCGCGCCGTGCGCGATGCGGTCGACCGGATCAACGCGCTGGCGCGCGGCGAGCGCGAGCTCAGCCATCGAAGAGCCGCAGCCGCTCGGGCAGGATGCGCAGGCGCAGGCTCGAGCCCTGCTCGAGGCCCTGCTCGGAGAGGAAGTTGAGCGACAGATAGACCGTGAGCGGCTGGCCGAGGCCGTCGGTCGCGACGCGCACCAGGCAGTAGGAGCCGAGGAACTCGATCTTCTCGATGCGCGCGTCGAACACGTTCGAGTCGCCCGGCTCGATCGGACGCGCCACGATGTCCTCCGGGCGCAGATACGCTCGCACTTTCGTTCCTGCGGGTTTTTCGGAAGATCTCAACAGAATGGAGCCGACCCGGACCCCGCCGGCTTCGCCCGTGCCGGCGAGCACGTTCACCTTGCCGACGAAGTCGGCCACGAACGGCGAGGCCGGCTCGCGGTAGATCTCGAGCGCGCTGCCGACCTGCTCGATCGCGCCCTGGTTCATCACCACGATGCGGTCGGCCATCGACAGCGCCTCCTCCTGGTCGTGCGTCACCATGATGGTGGTCACGCCGAGGCGCTGCTGCAGCGCGCGGATCTCCTGGCGCAGGCGCACGCGCTCGAGCGCATCCAGGGCGGACAGCGGTTCGTCCAGCAGAAGCAGACCAGGGGAGGTAGCGAGCGCGCGCGCGAGCGCGATGCGCTGCTGCTGGCCGCCGGAGAGCTGGCTCGGGAACTTCGCGCCGCTCTCGGGCAGCCCGACCAGCTTCAGCAGCTCATTGACCCTCGAAACGATGACGCTGCGCGACTGCTTGCGGTTCACCAGCCCGTACGCCACGTTGTCGAATACGCTCAGGTTCGGAAACAGCGCATAGGACTGGAACACGATGCCGTAGTCGCGCTGCGCCGGCGGCAGGCGCGAGATGTCGCGCCCGCCCTGGCGCACCGTGCCGGCGCTCTGGACTTCCAGGCCGGCGATGATGCGCAGCAGCGTGGTCTTGCCGCAGCCCGAGGGGCCGAGGAAGCAGACGAACTCGCCCTGCGCGACCTCCAGGTTGATGTCGCGCAGGGCGGTGAAGCTGCCGAAGTCCTTGCGGACCCCGGTGAGTTGCAGGTAACTCAGCTGCCTTTGCGGCGGGTTCTAGCCGCCTACCTTTTCTCGGACTTGGC
>DASVFV010000178.1:0-7809 GCA_036379875.1 Burkholderiales bacterium
GTGATTGAGCTGCTGCCGCGCGAAGGCCATCGCCGAGGGAAACTGCCGGCGATCAATCGCCGCTACGGCGTCGAGCGTGCGGCGGTCGGCCCAGGCCTTGTAGCGAAGCGCGTCCGCAAGAAGCATGACCGAAACTAGACCGCGATCGGCGCCTTGATGGCGGGATGCGGATCGTAATTCTCGAGCGTGAAGTCTTCGTACTGGAAGTCGAGCAGCTCTTTCACCGCGGGGTTGAGCTTCATGCGCGGGAAAGCACGCGGGGAGCGGGTGAGCTGCTCGCGCACCTGCTCGAGATGGTTGAGGTAGATGTGCGCGTCGCCGAGCGTGAGCACGAACTCGCCGGGCTTGAGGTCGGTGACCTGCGCGACCATCAGAGTGAGCGCGGCGTAGGAGGCGATGTTGAACGGCACGCCGAGGAAGAGGTCGGCGCTGCGCTGGTACATCTGGCATGACAAGCGGCCGTTCGCGACGTAGAACTGGAACAGCGCGTGGCACGGCGGCAGCACCATCTTGTCGACGTCGGCCGGGTTCCAGGCCGAGACGATGTGGCGGCGCGAATCCGGTTTTGCTCTTAGGTTCTTGATGAGCTCTTTAATCTGGTCGATCTCGCGGCCATCGGGCGTCCGCCAATGGCGCCACTGGTAGCCGTACACCGGGCCGAGGTTGCCGCGCTCGTCGGCCCATTCGTCCCAGATCGTCACGCCGCGCTCCTGCAGCCACTTGACGTTGGTGTCGCCGCGCAGGAACCAGAGCAGCTCGTAGAGGATCGACTTGGTGTGCAGCTTCTTGGTGGTGAGGAGCGGGAAGCTGTCGGCGAGGCCGAAGCGGAGCTGGCGGCCGAATACCGAGAGCGTACCGGTGCCGGTGCGGTCGGCCTTGCGCGCGCCGCTCTCCAGCACTTCGGCGAGCAGGTCGAGGTACTGCTGCTCCCCGCGGTTCATACCCCGATCTCGGCGATCACTTCCGCGGCGCTCTGGAAGCGGTCTTCGGGCTTTTTCGCGAGCAGCTTGTCGAGCAGCGGCTGGTGCACGGAGAGGAGTTCCGCGAGCTGCGGCGGTGGGGCGTTGACGTGCATGGCGATGACCTCGGCGGAGTTCGCGCCGTCGTAGATCTTCCTGCCGGTGATCATCTCATAGAGCACCGCGCCCAGGCTGTACAAGTCGGAGCGCAAGTCGACCGGGCGGCCGAGGCACTGCTCGGGACTCATGTATCTCGGGGTCGCGAGGAACTGCCCGGCCACCGTCAGCGTGGAGTTGACGGTCATGTCGCGCGCCAGGCCGAAGTCGACCAGCACCGGGCGGCCGTCGGCGCGGAACAGGATGTTGGCGGGCTTCAGATCGCGATGCACGATGCCGCGCGAGTGGATGGCGTCGAGCGCCTGGGCGATCTGGGCGGCGATGCGCAGCGCCGCGCGCGTGGTCAGGCCCTCGCGGATGCGCGAGGCGAGCGTGCCCGAGGGCAGGAACTCCATCGCGATGTACGGGTAGTCGCCGCTGAAGCCCTGGTCGTAGATGCGCGCGACGTACGCGCTGTTCAGGCTCGCGACCAGCTTGTACTCGCGCACGAAGCGCTCGAGGAACACGCGGTCGTTGCGCAGCGCCTTGTTCAGCACTTTCAGCGCGACGCGCAGCCCGTCGTGCTCGCGCTCCGCGAGGTACACCTGCGCCTGGCCGCCCTGGCCGATGATGTGCACGACGTTGTAACCGGGGACGGGTTGCTCTGCGGCCATCGGCCTATTTTGCCATTTCACCGCGGCCCGATCGTACGGGACGTGGAGAGGATCAGAGAATAGTCGCGAGGAAGCGCGAAAGGTCCTGGATTTCCTCGGCGCACACCGAGTGCGGCATCGGATACTCCTTCCAGGCCACGGCGTAACCCAGCTTCTCCAGCACCGCCCTCGATTGACGAGCGCGATCGATCGGGATGATGTCGTCGAAGCGCCCGTGCGCCATGAAGATCGGCGTCTTCTGGTTCGCGGCATGGCGCTCGGCCGCCAGCGTGGTGGAAAGCGGCAGATAAGTCGACAAGGCGAGCACGCCGGCCAGCGCGTCAGGGTGGCGCAAGGCGGTCTGCAGCGCGATCGCGCCGCCCTGCGAGAACCCGGCGAGCACGATCTTCTTTCCCTTTTCCCGGGCCATGAGCCCTTCGACCAGCTTCTGCGAGGCGCGGATGCCCGCGTCGTCCTCCGCCCCGCCGCCGAACTGGAAGATGTCGTACCAGGCGCGCATGCGCATCCCGTTATTGATCGTCACCGGCCGCATCGGCGCGTGCGGGAACACGAAGCGCACCGGATTCGCAAGCTCGAGCTCGGGCACGATCGGCTCGAAGTCGTGCCCGTCGGCGCCCAGGCCGTGCAGCCAGATCACCGCCGCTTGGGGGTCCGGCCCGGTCTCGATTTCCACCGCGTCCATGGAGCGAAGTCTAGAATGGCCGGCGCAGGGTGGGATGAAGAAAATTCTGGTCGCGGACGTGCCGCAGATGGACGCCCGCTATACCGCCGCGCTCCGAGGCTGGGAGATCGAGTTCGCGCGCACGCTCGGCGCGGCGCGCCAGGCGCTGGCCGGCGCGCGCTATGACCTGGTCGCGATCGGCGTCTACTTCGACGACTCGCAGATGTTCGACCTGGTGCGCGCGCTGCGCGGCGCGGCGCGCACCGCCGAGCTGCCGATCCTCTGCGTGCGCGGCCGGCCGGGCTTCGCCGCGGTGTCGACCGGCACGCTCGAGACGGCGCTGCGCGCGCTGGGCGCCGACCGGTTCGTCGATCTGCTCGAATGCGCGGGCGCCGAGGCCGACGCGGCGCTGCGCGAGGCCGCCGAGCGCCTGGTCAGGGATTGATGAGCGCCTCGAGGAGCTGGCGCAGCGCGGCGTTGCCCGCCGCGTCGTCGGCGTACCAGGTGAGGTCGAGGAACAGGTTGCAGCCGAGCGCCTTCGTGGCGATCTCGAGGCCCTCGATGGTGATCGCGGTGGAGGCGAAGTGGTGCGTGCGCATGCAGATCACCGCGCAGCCGGCCGGCGCGCTGCGCGCCTGCAGGTAGCGCAGCAGGTCGAACATGCGCGACTCGTCGAAGTGCACGCCGACCAGCACCAGCGCGAAGCGCTCGCGGTCGATGGCGCGCTGCGCGGCGCCGAGCGTGCGCACGAACTCCAGCTCGTAGCCGGGCAGGATTTCCGAGATGCGGCGATCGCCCGCAGGCGTGTCCGCGACGAGGATCTTCAAGGCGATGTAGGCAGGGCGGTGAGGGCGCGCTCATCCTACGGCCCCGATGCCGCGTCCCTTTCCGTACGACAGCTAGTCCTTCTTGCGCAGGGCCGACTTGGGACGGAACGCCTTGACCAGCGCCTCGTGGGTCTCGATGTACGGGCCGCCAATCAGGTCGATGCAGTACGGCACCGCGGCGAACACGCCGTCGAGCGTCTCGCGGATCGCCTTCGGCTGGCCGGGCAGGTTGATGATCAGGGCGCTCTTGCGGACTACGGCGACCTGGCGCGACAGGATGGCGGTCGGCACGTACTTGAGGCTGACCGCGCGCATCTGCTCGCCGAACCCGGGCATCACCTTGTCGGCCACCGCGAGCGTGGCTTCCGGCGTCACGTCGCGCGGCGCCGGACCGGTGCCGCCGGTGGTGAGCACCAGGCTGCAGCCCTTCTGGTCGACCAGCTCCTTGAGCGTGGCCTCGATGAGCGGCCGCTCGTCCGCGATCAGCCGTAGTTCTTCCGTCCACGCGGGAGAAGCGATGGCGCTCGTGAGCCATTCCTTGAGCGCGGGGATTCCTTCGTCCTTGTATACCCCCGCGGAGGCGCGGTCGCTGATCGACACTAGTCCGATCTTCATGTGATTTCGAATACCTCCAGCTCGACCGCGGCCGGCCGTCGCGCGCCGGTCGCGACGCAGACCATGCGGTTCAGCCAGGCGTAGCGTGGATCGCCGGTTTCAAAGCTCGGCGTGGTGCGCATGTAATACAGGGAGGGGTTGACATCTTCCCCCAGAGAAATCCTCTTCAGCACTTCCGCCGGGCCGTGCCGGTAGCCCCGGTTGCGTACATAGATGAGCGCGCCGTCGTGCGTCTCGAGCGTGTAGCGCGCGTCGAGATCCGCGACGCCGTCGGCGCGAATCACCTGCCAGTCGGCGCCGCCGGCCAGCACGCGCCCGGAAAGCCGCGCGCCCGAGAAGCGCCCGCCGGTGATGTGAATGATGCGCCGGCGCCCGAGCGGCGTGTCGCCGAGCTCGAGCGGCTCGTCCAGCGTGATTTCAGCCTTGAGCAGCGCTCGAAGATTCAATGTCCTTGATCACCCTGAAAAGCTCGCGGTAGGCGCGCGGCGGCCTGCCTTCCTTCTGCTCCTTGCGCGAGTTGCGGATCAGGCTGCGCAGCGCCTGCAGGTCGGCGCCGGGATATTCCGCTGCGAACGCGGTGAGCGCGCCGTCGTCGGCGAGCAGGCGCTCGCGCCAGGACTCCAGGCGCCGGTGCCGCGCGTTGGCCTGGGCCGAATGGCCCTCGACCTGCGCGAGCTGCGCGCGCAGCGGCGCCGGGTCGATGTCGCGCATCAGGCGCCCGATGTACTGCATGTGGCGGCGCTTGGCCTCGTGGCTCTTGATGCGCTTGGATTCGAGCAGCGCTTCGCGCAGGTCGTCATCCAGTGACATGGCTTTCAGCTGCGACTCCGGCAGGCCGGCCAGCGCGACGCCGAGCGCCTGCAGCTCGTGCATTTCGCGCTTCTTCTTCGTCTTGCTGACAATTTCCGGATCCACGCGATTATCATAGCGCCCCCATGCCGAAGCGCCACGGGTTCAGCTGCGCGCGCGAGGCGCTCGTCGAGCTGGCGCACGCCGCGCTCGAGCGCGCGCGCCGCGCCGGCGCGAGCGGCTGCGACTGCGAGGTGTCGGAGGGCTACGGCCTGTCGGTCACGGTGCGCAAGGGCCGGCCCGACACCATCGAGCACAACCGCGACCGCTCGATCGGCGTGACGGTGTATTTCAACGAGCGCCCGCGCGTGCGGCGCGGGCACGCCAGCACTTCCGACTTCTCGCGCGCCGCGCTCGAGCAGACCGTCGACGCGGCGGCGGCGATCGCGCGCCACACCGCCGAGGACGACTGCGCCGGGCTGCCGGAAGCGGAGCTCCTGGCGCGCGAGCAGCCCGACCTCGACCTCTACCACCCGTGGGACATCTCGACCGAGGAGGCGGTGGACCTCGCGAAGCGCTGCGAGGCCGCGGCCTTCGCGGTGTCGAAGAAGATCCGCAACTCGGAAGGCGCGACGGTCTCGGCGCAGCAGACGCAGTTCGTGTTCGCCAACAGCCTCGGCTTCACCGGCGGGTTCCCGGGCTCGCGCCACTGGCTGTCGTGCGCCGTCATCGCGGAGGAGAAGGGGCTCATGCAGCGCGACGACTGGTACAGCGCCTCGCGCCTGCCCGGCAGGATCGCCGAGCCGAAGGCGCTCGGCCGCTACGCCGGGCAGCGCGCCGCGGCGCGCCTGGGCGCGCGCAAGATCTCCACGCGCCAGGCGCCGGTGCTGTTCGAGGCGCCGGTGGCCGCCGGGCTGCTCGGCCACTTCATCTCGGCGGTAAACGGCGGCAACCTGTACCGCAAGACCTCGTTCCTGGTCGACAGCCTCGGCAAGCCGGTGTTCTCGCCGCTCGTCACCATCGAGGAGCGGCCGCTCGAGCGGCAGGGCCTGGCCTCCAGCGCGTTCGACGAGGAGGGCGTGGCCACGCAGGAGCGGGCGATCGTGCGCGACGGCGTGCTGGAGGGCTACTTCCTCGGCAGCTATGCGGCGCGCAAGCTCGGCATGAAGTCGACCGGCAGCGCGGGCGGCCACCACAACCTGGTGGTGAAGACGGGCGAGCTCGATTTCCGGGGCATGCTGCGCGAGATGAAGCGCGGGCTGCTGGTGACCGAGCTGCTCGGGCAGGGGGTCAACCTCGTGACCGGCGACTATTCGCGCGGCGCGGCGGGCTATTGGGTGGAGGGGGGCGAGATCGCCTACCCGGTGGAGGAAATCACCATCGCGGGCAACCTGAGGGAAATGTTCCGCCAAATCGCGGCCATAGGCGCGGACGTGCTGGTGCGCAGCGGCCGCGCCACGGGGTCCATCCTGTTGGAGCGGATGACGATTGCCGGCGAATAAACCTAATCACAGGCATAAGTAAATAACGCGAACCGGACCGTTAGGAGTAGATCTAACGGACCATGGGACATGCCTGCACCCACGACGACTACCCCGGCGGCCCCGACGGCCACGAGCACCCGGTCGTCGCCGTGCTCGCCATCCTGGCGATCGCGGCCGCGATCTTGCTCATCCTCTGGGTGCGCGTCGAGCTGCATGGAACCGACGACATCGAGGCCGCGTTCACCGAGCCCGACACCGAGGCTGCGGCCGTGCTCAAACCCACCCCGCTGCCGCAGGGCGAGCGCGAGGTCGAGGAGGCGGCCGCTTCGAGCCGCTTCGCGACCGGCTTCAGCCACTAAGGCATAATTTCCCGGATGAGAGCACTCATCGCCGTGAGCGCGGCGCTGATCGCCGTCGCGCCGTCGTTCGCCAAGGACCAGTACCCCGACGTGATCTACGTGCCCACCCCGCACGAGGTGGTCGACGACATGCTGCGCCTCGCCAACGTGCACAAAGGCGACGTGCTCTACGACCTCGGCTCGGGCGATGGCCGGATCGCGATCGCGGCGGCGAAGAAGTACGGCGTCAGGGCGGTCGGCATCGACATCGACCCGCAGCGCATCCGCGAGGCGAACGAGAACGCGAGGAAAGCCGGCGTCACCGATCTCGTGCAGTTCCGCCAGGAGGACCTGTTCAAGGCCGACTTCCGCGACGCCACGGTGGTGACGCTCTACCTGCTGCCCGACCTCAACGTGAAGCTGCGCCCGCGCCTGTGGGACGAGCTCAAGCCCGGCACGCGCATCATCTCGCACCAGTTCGACATGGGCACCTGGAAGCCGGAGAAGAAGCTCGAGTCGAACGGCCGCACGGTGTACTTCTGGACCGTGCCGGCGAGGAAACAATAATGAAGAAGAAGCTGCAGATCGAGGTGGCCTCCGACGTGGTCTGCCCGTGGTGCTACATCGGCAAGCGCCGGCTCGAGAAGGCCATCGATCTCCTGAAGGACGAGTACGAGGTGCAGGTGCAGTGGCTGCCCTTCCAGCTCAATCCGGGCCTGCCGCCGGAAGGCATCCCTCGCGCCGATTACCGCAAGGCGAAGTTCGGCTCGCTCGAGCGCTCCAAACAGATGGACGCGCGCGTGAGCGAAGAGGGCAAGGGCGAGGGCATCGACTTCGCCTTCGAGCGCATGCAAACCCAGCCGAACACCATCCAGGCGCACCGATTGATCGCGGTCGCTGAAAACCAGAATGCCGTGGTGGACGCGCTCTTCAAGGCGCACTTCGAGCAGGGCCGCAACATCGGCGACCCGCAGGTGCTGGCCGAGATCGCCGCGCAATGCGGCGTGAAAGGCTGGCCGGAGCAGGCCCCGGACGTCTCGGCCACGGAAGAAGAGGTGCGCGGCATGGGCATCTCCGCGGTGCCGACCTTCATCTTCGAGCGCCGCACCGGCGTGTCCGGTGCGTATCCCGCCGAGACGCTCGCCCAGGCGATCCGCGAAGCAGTCACCCCCGCGAAGGCGGGGGCTAAGTAAAGTCCAGCCGCGTTTCCAGCAGCAGGCCGCAGATCGCCAGCGCGGGCCGCTTGCCGCCCAGCTCGAGCGGCGGAAGCTCCCGCGCGCCGAGGGTCTTCGCCTGCGGCCCGAGCGCCTTCAGCACCGAGGCCGACATCACGATCTCGCCGGCGCGCGCGCGGTGCACCAGGCGC
>DASVFV010000179.1:0-38127 GCA_036379875.1 Burkholderiales bacterium
GACGCCAACCAGTGCATCGGCAGCATCGCGGTGGCGCGCGACGTCACGCAGCACAAGCGCAGCGAGGAAGCGCTGCGCCTCGCGCGCGAGGCCGCCGAGGCCGCGAGCCACGCCAAGAGCTCGTTCCTCGCGCGCATGAGCCACGAGATCCGCACGCCGATGAACGGCGTGCTCGGCATGACCGAGCTGTTGCTCGAGACCGGCCTCACCGCCACGCAGCGCAAGTACGCCGAGACGGTCCAGCGCTCGGGCCAGAACCTGCTCGGCATCATCAACGACCTGCTCGACTTCTCCAAGATCGAGGCCGGCAAGCTCGAGCTCGAGAACGTCGACATGGATCTGCGCCGCACCATCGAGGACGTGGTGGATCTGCTCGCCGAGCGCGCGCACAGCAAGGGCCTCGAGCTCGCCTGCAGCATCCCGGCCAGCCTGCCGACCCACGTGAAGGGCGATCCGCTGCGGCTCGGCCAGGTCTTGACCAACCTGGTGGGCAACGCCATCAAGTTCACCGAGCAGGGCTCGGTGGTGATCCGCGTGGCGAGCGTGGACGAGAACGCGAAGACGGCCACCATGCGCTTCGAGGTCAGCGATACCGGCGTGGGCATCAGCCGCGACGCGCAAACCCGCATCTTCGACGAGTTTTCGCAGGCCGACGGCTCGACCACGCGCAAGCACGGCGGCTCGGGCCTCGGGCTCGCGATCTCCAAGCAGCTGGTCGAGATGATGGGCGGGTCGATCGAGGTCGAGTCGGCGCCGGGCGCCGGCTCCACCTTCGCCTTCACTGCCAGCTTCGAGAAGCAGGAGCACCCGCCGGCCGAGGTCGCGCCGATGGGCATGCTCACCGGGGTACGGGCGCTGATCATCGAATCGACCGCGATCAATCGCGGCATCCTGCACGCCCAGATGAGCAACTGGGGGATGACCAACCGCGTCGCGGCGACGCCCGAGCAGGCGCTCGAGCTGCTCGCCGAGGCGGCGCAGCGCGGCGCGCCCTACGACATCGCCATCATGGACCTCGCGCTGCCCGGCATGGATGCGCTCGAGCTCGCGCGGGCGGTGCGCGGGCGCACGGATATCGGCAAGGTGCGCCTGGTGATGCTGACGCGCCGCCAGGTGGATGTGCGCAATGCGCGCGAAGCCGGCATCGATGCCTGCCTGACCAAGCCGGTGCGCCAGACCGTGCTCTACGAGTGCCTGGTGAACGTCATGGCCGGCCAGACGCAGGAAGCCGTGGCGGCGCCTGCGGTGCGCGAGCCTCTCGCAGCCGCCACGCCCGGCATGCGCGGCACCATCCTGCTGGTCGAGGACAACCTCATCAACCAGCAAGTCGCGCTCGGCATCCTGCAGATCCAGGGCTACAGCGTCACGGTCGTGAACAACGGCCGCGAGGCACTCGATGCGCACCAGAACAGCTCGTTCGACGTGGTGCTGATGGACTGCCACATGCCGGAAATGGACGGCTTCGAGGCCACGCGCGAGATCCGCGCGCGGGAGCGAGCAGCGGGCAGCAGGCGCCTGCCGATCATCGCGCTGACCGCAAACGCGATGGCGCAGGACCGCGAGGCCTGCCTGGACGCGGGAATGGACGATCACCTGAGCAAGCCGTTCAGCATGATCACGCTGCAGGAGATGCTGGACCGGTGGATGCCGCCGCAGAGCGCGAAGCAGACCCAGGCCGCCGAGTTGGCCGCCGCCGCCACCGCGAAGGCCGCGGAGGTGCTCGATCGCCAGGTGCTCGACCAGCTGTCCAAGGTGCGCACCAACGGCAAGCCGGAGCTGCTCGCTCGCGTCATCAACCTCTACCTGCAGGAGTCGCCCAAGCTGGTGCAGAAGCTCAAGCAGGCGGCGCGCGCCGGCGACGGCCCCGAGATGGCGAGCGTCGCGCATTCGCTCAAGTCGAGCAGCGCGAACGTCGGCGCGAAAGTGCTGAGCCGCTATTGCGAGGAAATTGAGACTTCTGCCCGTCGCGCGGACATCGACGAGGCGCGTAAGATCCTGGGCAAGATCGAGACCGAGCACAGCTGCGTGCTGTCGGCCCTCACCGCGGAATTCGAGGCGCTGGCGGCGAGCAAGGCATGAAAGGAGTCACCATGAGAAAGACCATCCTCTGCGCACTCGCGCTGCTCGCCGCGCTGCCGGCCTGGGCGCAGGACTGGCCCACCAAGCCGATTCGCTTCATCGTGCCCTACCCGCCGGGCGGCGGCACCGACGTGATCGCGCGCATCGTGCAGAGCCGCCTGGGCGAGGTGCTCGGCCAGCAGGTGGTGATCGAGAACCGCGGCGGCGCCGGCGGCGCGCTCGGCACCGGCGAGGCGGCGCATGCCGCGCCCGACGGCTACACCTTCCTGTTCACGCTTTCCTCGCACACCATCAACCCGCTGCTCTACAAGCTGAACTACGACACCGAGCGCGATTTCGCCCCGGTCACGCTAATCGTCAGCGTGCCGCAGCTGATCGCCACCCAGCCCGGATCGCCGATCCACAGCATGCAGGACGTGGTGAAGATGGCGAAGGACAAGCCCGGCGCGCTGAACTTCGCCTCGGTCGGCAACGGCACGCCCTCGCACATCGCCGGCGAGCTGATCAAGCAGCGCACCGGCATCGACATGGTGCACATCCCGTACAAGGGCGGCGGCCCGGCGGTCGCCGATACGCTCGGCGGGCAGGTCTCGTTCGCGATCGTCACCATGCCGGCCGCGATGTCGCACGTGCGCGCGGGCAAGCTGCGCGCCCTCGCGGTGACCACGCTCAAGCGCAACCCCGGCGCGCCGGACGTCCCGACCGTCGCCGAGGCGCTCAAGATGCCCGACTACGAAGTGGATTCCTGGTACGCGCTGTTCGCACCGGCCAGCACCTCGCCGGCGATCGTCGCCAAGATGCAGCAGTCGATCGCGCAGACCATCCAGTTCCCGGAGGTGAAGCAGAAGCTCCTCGAGCAGGGCGCCGACACGGTGGGCTCCAGCCCCGAGCACCTCGGACAGGTGGTGAAAAAGGAGCTGGCCAAGTGGCCGCAGATCATCAAGGCGGCCAACATCCGCGTGGATTGAAGGAAGCGGGAAGCTACGGAGCGGCTAGTAGCTGCACTCCGGCCGCACGTAGCACTTGAACTCCACCACGTTGCCGGAGGGATCCGCCAGCATCATGGTCTGATGCTCGTGCGGCGTGTTCGCGAAGCGCAGCGCCGGGCGCTGCATGAACTTCACGCCCAGCTTCATCAGGTGCTCCTTCAGCCGGTCGAAGTCTTCCATGCGCAGGAAGGTGAGCCCGTGGTGGCGGGGGTAAGCGCGCGGGTTCTCGACCCCGGCGCGCCGCTCCAGGTGGCACACCAGCTGCAGCACGCCGCCGAAGCTGAACGTCACGCGATCGTGCAGGATGCGCACCGGCTGGGCGCCGAGCACCTCCGAATACCAGCGCGCGGTTTCCTCGAGGTCGCGGCACGGCACCGCCACATGGGCGATGTAGCCGACGGCCAGCTGGGTATTGTCGAGCAGCCCTTTGGCGGGCGTAAAGTCAACGGCGCGGGGCAGGGTTTCGGCGTCCATTGACCAATGATGGCGCAGGGGTTGATCCACGCACCCGACGTGCGTCACGGCCTGACGGAAGTTGACCGCCTCTGACGGGAACTGACAGCTACGGGACGACGATCGCCCGATAGTCGTTGACGTTGGTCCGCGTTGGCCCGGTGACGACCAGCGTGCCGGCATCCTTGAAGAAGCCATAGCTGTCATGTTGCTCCAGCGCCTCGCGTGCGCCGGAGCGCTTGCCAAGCTCGGGGGACCATACCGCGCCGGCGTTGTCCTCGCTGCCGTCAATCCCGTCGGTGTCGGCGGCCATGGCCCACACGTCGCCGAGCTCGATCCCGAGCGCGAGGAGGAACTCGGAGCAGCGCCCGCCCCGGCCGCCCTGGCCGCGGAGGGTCACGGTGCATTCGCCGCCCGAGATCAGCGCCGCGGGTCCCTGGGTGCGCCGGGCGAGCGCAGCCATCTCTCGCCCGACCTCGCGCGCCTCGCCCGTAATCGTGTCGCCGAGGATGATCGGCCTGATCCCGCTCTTGTCGAAAACTTGGGCGGCTGCCTGGAGCGACCCCAGGGCAGTCGCGATGACCTTGTTGGTCGCCTTCACCGTCTTGGGGCTCTCGGAGAAGGGCCCGGCGAACCCGATGCGGTACTTGGCCAGCACTGCCTTCGCGTCGTCGATGGTGGTCGGGTCGGCGGCGCAAGGGCCCGAGGCGATATGCGTCGGATCGTCGCCCACCACGTCGGAGATGATCAGCGCCAGCACTGGCGCGCGCGAGGCGGCGGCGAGCCGCCCGCCGGCGATCGCCGAGAGGTGCTTGCGCACCGTGTTCATTTCACGGATCTCGGCGCCGCTACGCAGCAGCTCGCCGGTGAGCGCCTTCAACTGCGCCATCGTCACGCCGGGCGCCGGTAGCGAGAGCAGGCTCGAGCCGCCGCCCGAAATCAGCACCAGTAGCAGGTCATCGGCGCCCAGGCTTCGCGCTTCGTGAAGGATGCGGCGCGCCGCGTTCTCGCCGGCGTCGTCCGGCACCGGGTGCCCGGCCTCCACGACTTCGATGTGCCGCGTGGGCAGGCCGTGCTTGTAGCGTGTCACGGCAATGCCTTCGAGCGTTCCAGAAAAGTTCTGCTCCACGGCAACGGCCATGGATGCGGCCGCCTTGCCGGCGGCGGCGACGAAGGTGCGGCCCTTGGGCGGCGGCGGCAGGTGCGCGCCGAGGATCTTCAGCGGATCCGCGGCCGCCACCGCGGCGCGGAAGCTCTGCTCGAGGATCTCCCTCAGCCGAAGCTTTCCTTCGCGGCGTCGGCGCCGAGCGCGTAGAACTTCGGATACGCCTCGCGGAACGCGCGCTGGATCTCCTCGACCGGCACGTCCGCGTACACTCCGCGGTCGCGCAGGTACTCCATGTGGCGGCGCTCGTCGGCGTCGAAAGGATGGAAGATCGAGTCCGCGCGCCCGTCGAACTCGAGCGGCTTGACGCGGAAACGCGTGCATAGCGCGAGGTTGAAGGCCGGCGTCGCCTTTACCCATCGGCCCTCGATGTGCAGCTCGGTATAGCCGTGGTAGACGAAGAGATCGCTGCCCATGGTTTCGGCGAGACGCGGCGTGGTGAGGTGGTTTTTCACGTCGGCGAAGCCGACGCGCGCCTCGATACCCGCCGTGCGCGCGCAGGCGGCGAGCAGCGCGGCCTTGCCGATGCAGAAGCCCTCGCCGGCCTCGAGCACCGACGAGGCGCGGAACGCCTCCGCCTTGCTGAAGTCGAGAAACGGGTTGTAGCGGATCTTGTCGCGCACCGCGTAGTACAGCGACACGGCCCTTTCCCGTGGCGTGTTTCCGGAGGAATTCTGCTTAGAAAACTCCTGAATGGCCTGGTGGCCGCTGTCGATGTAGCGCCCGGGCTGGAGGTATTCGTTCATGCTTTCACGAGGCGCCGGGCGCCGGCGAAGAGAGCGCTCGCCGGATCGGCGAGGGCGTCGATGACGGAGAAATGGTGCTTGCCCGGCATGGTGATGTCGCCTGCGAGCACGTCGCGCCAGCGCGAGCCGAGCAGCGCGTTCTGGCGCAGGAATTCGCTCGATTCGTCGCCGCCGACGCAGGTCATGAGCGGCACGCGCGTCGCCGGCGGCATGAAGGCGGGCGAGAGCTTGAGCGCGCTTGCGCCGTCGAGACGCAGGTCGCCGTTCAGCCAGTCGACTTCGAGGAGCGGGCGCAAGTCGTAAAGTCCGCTGATCGCGAGGCCGCCCTTCCAAAGGTCCTTGGGCAGCGCGCGGTCGAACGCCGGCCACAGCGCGCACATCAGCATGGCGGTGAGGTGGCCGCCTGCCGAATGGCCGCTCACGTAGAGCTTGTTGGGATCGATGCCGTAGTGCCTGGCGTTCAGCCACAGCCAGCGGCTCGCGCGCAGCATCTGGCGCACGATCTCCTCCATGCTCACGCGCGGGCACAGTTCATAGTTCACCACTGCGACCGACACCCCGGCCTCGACCCAAGGCGGCGCGAGGTAGGAGAAGTCCTTCTTGTCGAGCGCGCGCCAATAGCCGCCGTGGATGAACATGAGGCAGGCGCCCTCGCCCTTGCGCGCCGGGAAGATGTCCATGGTCTCGCCGGCGCTTTCGCCATAGGTGCGGTCGAGGTAGCAGGGCAGCTGCGAGCGCGCACGTGCCGAGGCTTCGGCCCAGCGCGCCATGTATTGCGGGTGCTCCGGGACGAGATCCCGGTTGTTGTACAGGCGACTAAGGGAAGCCGCGTCTAGCGCGTTCATCCTCGTTTTTCACGCCACAGCCCCATCGCCTCCTGGCCCGGGCGGTCGGAGAACGAGAACAGCACAGCTTCGCTGTTGGCGTGTATTTCCGCTGGGTGCCAGGAAGGCACCACGAAGGTGTCGCGCGGCTCGAAGTCGAATTTCTCTTTGCCGATCGTGACGCGGCCCGTGCCTTCCACCACCGAGAACACCGTGCCGTCGGTGCAGCGGTAGGGCTGCGTCTTGAAGCCTTTCGGCAGCAGCTGGATGAACGCGGCGATGGTCGGGATGGCGTGGCCGCCGGTGAGCGGGTTGATGAACTCCATCTTCCAGCCGTGGCAGGCGTCGGGCTTTTCGTCCTTCGACATCATGGCGAGCGACTCGCGGCTGCGCTCGTACGGATAGTTGAAGATCGGCGAAGTCTTGCCGAACGGCGCTACGGCGCCGAGCGGCGCGAGACCCTGGCCGAAGCGCGCCACCGATGCGCCTTCGGTGCGCGACACCGGCTGGACTTCCTCGGAGTAGACCTCGTGGAACTGCGCGGCGAAGGCCTGCACGATGCGGATGTCCAGGCCGTCCATCCACACCACCGGCTCGTTGCCCGGGTTGCCGTGGTCGTGCCAGGTCCACGACGGCGTGATGATGAAATCGCCCGGCTTCATCGTGGTGCGCTCGCCGTCCACCGCGGTGTAGGCGCCCGAGCCCTCGACGATAAAACGCAGCGCCGATTGCGAATGGCGGTGGCTGGGCGCGATCTCGCCGGGCAGGATAAGCTGCAGGCCGGCATACAGGCTCTGCGTGATACACGATTCGCCGCGCATCCCGGGGTTCTCCAGGATCAGCACGCGCCGGATCGCCTCCCGGGCCGTGATCAGCTTGCCGGCCTCCATGAGGTAGGGGCGCGCGTCGCGGTACTTCCACAGCGCGGGCTTGCACGGCGTGGCCGGCTCGTTGGGGATCAGGTTGTGCAGCACCTCCCAGAGGGGGGCGAGGTTGTGCTTGTCCATGCGGCCGTACAGCGCTTGCCGCTCGGAGCTGATGTTGGGTTTGGGAACGCTAGCCATGGCCGGATTTTACGGGCTTCATCCACACAACGGGCTTGCCGAGGGTCTTGCCGAGCGCCTGGCCCTCCGGGTCGGCGAGCGCCGCCTCCCGTGCCTTGCGGATCGCCGCCGCCTGCTCGCGCGGATCCGCGGTCGCCGGGTTCTCCACCAGCGCGTCCAGGATGGCGAGGAAGTTGCCCTTGCCGCGCCGGTGCGTCTCCCCGTAGCCCTTGATCAGGCGAGCGCATTCGGCGATCTCGCGCGCGACCCCGGGGTCGCGCTTCGCCGCTTCCGCCACGTGCCCGAGCCAGCGCTCGATGAGCTGCTGCTCTTCCCGGTAGCGGTAGCTCATCGGGCGCAGCGGGCGCAGCCACGCGAGCGAGCGCACCAGGGCGTAGCCGAACAGGCCCGAGGTCCGGATATGCATGCCGACGTTGTAGGCGTCGAGCTTGCCGCGCTTCTCGGCCCAGCCGATCAGCTTTTTTCCCAGAAAATGGGGCAGAACGGACGCAAACTCTTCGACGCCGGGCTTCAGGTAATCGATGACGACAACAGGCTCGCCCGGCTTCGCGCCGACTTCCTTTCGGACTCTTTCAAAACGTGACGCACGGGTCTTGAGGTCGGCGACGCGGATGATGTCTTCGTAGGCCATCCACAGCGCGAGGTGGCGCGCCACGGCGGCCGCGAGCTTCTCGTCGCCGAGGAAAGGTTTCATGCGTTGCTCGTACAGGGCGGCGTAGCGGTCGCCCTGGTAGTCCTTGAGCCGTTGCACGGCGAGCTGCATGATCTCGTTCAATTCGCTGGCGCGCTTCGGCGGCGCGGCCTCGGCTGGCGCGGGACGCTGCCGCGCCGCGATCTCGAAGCCGGCGGCGAAGCCGCGCAGGCTCGCCTCGGCGCCGCGCCCGCCGCGGCGGATCGCCTGCTCGCACGCTTCGCGCGCGAGCGGCAGCACGCCGCTGCCCGCCATCGCGCCGAACAGCACCGCGTTGATCACCGTGCCGCTGTCCTGCGCGAGCTTGCGCATGTCGAACATCACCGCGTTCCTGGCGAGCTGCTGCGCCGCCGTGTGCACGCGCTCGGAGTCGAAGCGGCCGTCGGCCATCTGCATCTTCTCCACCGTGGCGTAGATGCGATGGGTGGATGCGATTAGCGTGGTGCGCTCCGGGCTGACGAAGCCGTTCAGCATCGCGCGCCCGGCCTCGATCAGCTCGGAGGCCACCATCACGTCGACGTTGCCGGGGCTCGGCGTCAGGGACAGCACCGGCTCTCTCCCATTCAATTCCTTTCTCTGAAAAGGAAAGATCTCAAGGTAGTAGGTCGTCGCGCCGGTGCGCTGCGCCACCCCCGGGATGGATGTGGCCTGCGCGGGGTAGCCGCCGGCGGTCGCGGCCTCCATCAGCCAGTCGGCCATGACGCCGCCGCCTTCGCCGCCGAGCGCGGCAATCAGGATGGTGATCGGGCGTTGTTCCAAAGCTTGTCCCACCAGGTCGGGTTTTGAATGACTTCGGCGCGATAGAAGGACGGGCAAAGCACCGCCGCGTGCGCATTTTCGCCGCACAGCCCGCAACCGACGCAGCCATCGACGACCGTCGCGACCGGGTCGCGGCGCAGCGGGTCGGGATTGTCCTTGACGGTCAGCGTCGGGCATCCGGACAGGCGGATGCACGAGTGGTCGCCGGTGCAGGTGTCCTCGTCGACGCCGTATTTCACACGAACGTGCCTTTCACCTTTCGACAGCTTCTTTGCGACCTCGGGACGAAGCCTGCGCTGCCGCTCGAGCTGGCACTCGCCCTCGGCGACGATCACCTTCAGCCCTTTGTAGTCGCTCTGCATCGCCTCCTTGTAGACCTTGGCGACCTCGCCGACCTTGTAGTTGTTCACCGTGCGCAGCCACTTCACGCCGAGCCCCGTGAGCGTGTTCTCGATCGTGCGGTCGGCGCCGGCCGCGCTCTGGCCGAGCGCCACCATGCGCGCGTCCTCGGGCGGCGACGACAGCAGCTCCTGCGTGCCGGTCGCCGAGGCGTAGCCGTTCTTCATGATGACCAGCACGCCGTCGCCCTTGTTGAGCAGGTTGGACGCGACGCCGGACAGCAGCCCGTTATGCCAGAAGCCCCCGTCGCCCATGATCGCCACCGCGCGCTTCGACGACATCGGGTTGACTCCCGCCGCGGAAGCGAGGCTCATCCCGTAGCCGAGCAGCGTGTTTCCCTGCGAGAACGGCTCGAACGAGCCGAAGCAGTGGCAGCCGACATCCATCGACACGTGCGGCCGGCCGATATCCTGCGCCACCAGCTTCATCGCCGAGAACACCGGCCGCTCCGGGCATCCGGTGCAGAAGGTCGGCGGCCGCATCGGCAGCGCGCCGAGCAGCTGCGCCGCGCTTTCCTTGGTCCTTTGGACTGCACTCAGCCAGGAAGAACCCGACGCAGTGCTGAGATGCGGCGCGTTGCGGGCGAGGAACTTCGTCAGGCCGCGCACCAGCGCCTCCACGTTGTAGTCGCCGGCCATGTGCATGCAGTCCTTGCCGTGCAGCCGGGCCTGCACGTCGGCACGACGCAGCACGGTGGCGATTTCCTGCTCGATGAACTCCGGTTGCCCTTCCTCGAGGACCAGGACGGCCTTCTTGTTCGAGAAAAACGCGCTGATTTCCTCGGGCACCAGCGGGTACACCACGTTGAGCGCGAGGATCGGGATGCGGCTTGCGCCGAACGCATCGGCGAGCCCCAGCGTCTTCAGCGCGAGCAGCAGGCCGTTGTAGAGGCCGCCCTGCACGACGATGCCGAGCTCGCGCTCCCCGCCGTCGAATACCTCGTTCAGCTTGTTATCCATGATGAAACGGCGCGCGGCCGGCAGGCGCACGTCGGACTTGAGCTTCTCCTGGCGGAACGTCGCCGGCGGATGGGCGAGGCGGTCGTAGATGAATTCCTTCGGCGGGCCGTCCAGGCGGTTCCGCGTCGAGACCGCGGGCGCGACGTTCCGTCTGGTGGTGAAAGAACCGCGCACGTGGCAGGCGCGAATGCGCAGCTCCATCATCACCGGCGTGTTGGAGGCCTCGGAAAGCTCGAAGCCGCGCTCCACCATCGCTGCGATGGTGGCGAGGTTGGGCCGCGGGTCGAGCAGCCACATGAGCGACTTGAGCGCGAACGCGTGGCTGCGCTCCTGCGCGACCACGCCGCCTTCGCCGTAGTCCTCGCCGAGCACGATCAGCGTGCCGCCCATCACGCCCGCACTCGCGAGGTAGGACAGCGCATCGGCGGCCACGTTGGTGCCGACGATCGATTTCCAGGTCACCGCGCCGCGAGCGGGGTAGTTGATCGAGGCGCCGAGCATCGCCGCGGCAGAGGCTTCGCTCGTGCAGGCCTCGACGTGCACGCCGAGCTCGTCGAGATAGTCCTTGGCCTGCACCATCACGTCGAGCAGGTGCGACACCGGCGCGCCCTGATAGCCGCCGACATACGAGACGCCGGACTGGAGCAGCGCCTTGGTCACCGCGAGGATGCCTTCGCCATGGAAGGTCTCGCCGTCACCGAGCCTGAGCGACTCTATTTCCTTAGTGAACTGGCGTTCCATGGAAACGCGAAATGAGCTTGTCCCACCACGTGGGGTTTTGAATGACTTCGGCGCGATAGAAGGAGGGGCAGAGCACCGCGGCGTGCGCGTTCTCGCCGCACAGTCCGCAACCGACGCAGCCGTCGATCACCGTCGCCACCGGGTCGCGGCGCAGCGGATCGGGGTTGTCCTTGATGGTCAGCGTCGGGCAGCCCGACAGGCGGATGCACGAGTGGTCGCCGGTGCAGGTGTCTTCGTCCACGCCGTACTTCACTCTTACGGTTCTCTTTCCTTCAGCCAAATTCTTGGCGACGACGGGCCTGAGCTTGCGCTGCCGCTCGAGCTGGCACTCGCCCTCGGCGACGATCACCTTGAGACCCTTGTAGTCGGTCTGCATCGCCTCCTTGAGCGTCTTCGCCACCTCGCCGACGCGATAGTTGTCGACCTTGCGCACCCAGCCCACGCCGATGCCTTCCAGCGCGCGCTCCATGCTGATGTCTTCCTTGACCTCGCTGTGCTGCGGCGAGGAGGGCAGCTCCTGCGTGCCGGTCGCCGAGCTGTAGCCGTTCTTCATGATCACCAGGATGCCGTCGTTGCGGTTGAACACCGTGTTGGCGATCCCGGTGGTGAGGCCGTTGTGCCAGAAGCCGCCGTCGCCCATCACCGTGACGGTGCGCTTGCCGAACATCGGGTGCACCGCGGAGTTCGACGCGAGCCCGAGGCCGTAGCCGAGCACGGTGTTGCCGATGTTGAAGGGCGGCAGCGTGGAAAAGAGATGGCAACCGATGTCGGCCGATAGGTGGAACTTGCCCTGGTCCTTCTCGAGCACCTTCATCGCCGAGAACACCGGCCGCTCCGGGCAGCCCACGCAGAATCCCGGTGGGCGCGCCGGGATGCCGCTGAGCAGGTCGGCGGCTTTTTTCTTCAGATCCTGGATCGGCGCGATCGCGGTTTCACGAGAAAGGAAACGAGCGATTCCGCTCAGGACGACCTCGCCGGTGTATTCGCCGGCGAGCGGCAGCACATCCTTGCCGCGCACGCGCACTCCGTTCAGGTCCGCGCGGCGCAGCGCGGCAAGCACCGCTTCCTCGATGTACGCGGGCTGGCCTTCCTCGACGATCAGAACGTCCTTTTTCGTGCGGCAGAACTCGGTGATCTCCTCGGGAACCAGCGGATAGGTGACATTGAGGCAGTAGATCGGCACCTTCGAATTGCCGAACGCGTCCGCAAGGCCGAGGGTTTGCAGTGCACGGATCACCGCGTTGTAGAGGCCGCCCTGGCAGAGGATGCCGAGGTCTTTTCGTTCTCCATAGAAAAATTCATTCAACCTGCGCTCACGGATGAAGCGCACGGCGGCGGGCCAGCGCACCTCGATCTTCTGCTTCTCCTGCGCGTAGGTGGCGGGCGGCAGGCAGATGCGGCCATAGTCGAAGTCCGGGTTCTCGAGCATGTTCCTCTTCGACACCGCGGGCGCGCGGTTCGCCTTGGCGCGGAAGCTGCCCTGCACGTGGCAGGCGCGGATGCGCAGCTCGAGCATCACCGGCGTGCTCGAGGCCTCCGAGAGCTCGAAGCCCTGCTCGACCATCTCGACGATCTTCGGCAGGTTGGGGCGCGGGTCGAGGAGCCAGATCTGCGACTTCATCGCGAAGGCGTGGCTGCGTTCCTGGATGATCGAGGAGCCTTCGCCGTAGTCCTCGCCGAGCACGATCAGCGCGCCGCCCTTCACGCCCGCCGAGGCGAGGTTGGAGAGCGCGTCGGAGGCCACGTTGGTTCCGACGGTGGACTTGAATGCGACCGCGCCGCGCATCGGGTAATTGATCGAGGCGCCCAGCATCGCCGCGGCGCCGGCTTCGTTGGCGTTGGTCTCGACGTGCACGCCCAGGCCGTCCAGGATGTCGCGCGCGTCGTTCAGCACGTCCATCACATGCGAAACCGGCGCGCCCTGGTAGCCGCCGACGTAGGCCACGCCGGATTGCAGGAGCGCCTTGGTCACCGCGAGGATCGCCTCGCCGTGGAAGGTCTCGCCTTCGCCGAGCTTGAGCTTCGCGACCTCTTCCTTGAACGAGCGTTCCATTACACGAGCACCTTAGGCAGCCACACCGCCACCGCCGGGACGAAGAACACCAGCGCCAGCACGATGAGGCTCATGACGATGTAAGGCAGCACGCCCTGGAAAATGTGCCCCATGCGCACCTGCGGCGGCGCCACGCCCTTCATGGTCATGAGGAGCAGGCCGTGCGGCGGCAGGAGCAGGCCGAGCTGCATGCAGATCAGGAACATCACACCGAACCAGACCGGGTCGACGCCGTACTTCACTACCAGCGGCATGTAGATCGGCAGCGTGATCAGCATCATGCTGACCTGCTCGACGAACAGACCGAGAAAGATCAAGAGCAGCATCATCGCGGCGATCACCTGCATGGGCGAGAGCCCCGAGGCCGCGATCAGCTCGACCAGCCCGTTGCTCGCGCCCGAGAACGAGAGGATCTGCGAGAACGTGGTTGCGCCCAGGATGATGAACAGGATCATTCCCGAGATCGCGGCCGTGCCGCGCAGCGCGGCCAGCAGGTTCTTGACGCTCAGCGCCCGGTAGGCCATGGCCAGCACCATGGTGAAGAAAGCGCCGATCGCCGCCGACTCGGTGGGCGTCGCCCAGCCGGCCGACATCGACGCCACCACCACGACGAAGATCGAAACCAGCGGAATCACGTACTGCACGAACGGGCGCAGCTTCTGCCAGCCGCGGTATTCGGTAAACGTCGACGCCGGCGCGAGCGACGGGTTGAGCATCACCCGGCCGACGATGTACAGGACGAAGAACACGCTGAGCACCAGCCCGGGTACCACCCCGCCGATCAGCAGCTTGGAGATCGAGATGCCCGACAGGCTGCCGAGCAGCACGGTGAGCGCGGAAGGCGGGATCAGCATGTCCACCGCGCCGATCGCCATCAGCGGTCCGGTGGCCATGGTGGGGTGATAGCCGCGCGCCAGCATCACCGGCAGCATCAGGCTGCCGAGCATCGCGGTGGTGGCGATGGTCGAGCCCGAGATCGCCGAGAACACCGTGCCCGCGACTACCGCGACCACCGCGAGGCGCCCCGGCACCTGCCGGATCAGGCGCTCCACGCCGTCGATCACCTTCACCGCCAGGCCGGTGTGGAACAGCACCTCGCCCATCAGGATGAAGAGCGGGATCGGCGTGAGCGAGAAGCTCGCCACCGAGCTCACGCTGTTGCGCGCGAGCTGCACCAGGCCGGCCTCGCCGCCGAGGAACAGCAGCGCGCCGACCAGGTTGATGACCAGGAACGAAAACGCCACCGGCAGGCCGAGGAAGAGCAGCACCGTCGAGCCCCCGAGCATCAGCCACGCGGCGGCCTGCCACGACATCACCCGGTGGACACCGCGTCATCGCGCGGCGCGCGCGGCGCCAGGTACAGGCGTCGCATGCGGAAGAACATCTCGATCGTGAGGGCAACGAAGGCGAGCGGCAAGACGCTCAGCAGCCACCATTCGGGGGTGATGAGCGTCTTGATCGACATCGAGCCGGCGCTGTAGCTGGCAAGCGCGGCACGCGCGCCGTAATACGCAATCGCCGCGCAGCAGCCGAGCGCCAGCGCGTCGACGATCCACTCGAACGCCCAGCCGAGCGCCTTCGGCACCGCGCGCAGCAGGATGTCGACGCGGATGTGCTGGCCCTTGCGCATCAGCCACGGCGCGGTGAGGAGCGTGACGAGGTACAGCATGCCCTCGGAAATCTCGTTCGCCCACTCCAGGCCGGCCAGCCCGGGCACGATGCGCACGTTCCGCAGCAGCACGTCGGCGCAGATCATCAGCGTCATGCCGAAGATCAGCGCGCAGGCCACCAGCGCCAGGAGCTCCAGCAGCCTGCCGTACGCCGCTTCCAGCCTCTGCATTACTTCGCCAGCACCTTCTTCAGCTGCTCGCCGTATTGCGGGCTCTGCTTGATCGCGTTGGCCCAGCCGATCTCCTTCGATTTCTCGACGTACGCCTTGCTCGTCGCGGCGTCGAAGGTAATGGTCTGGATGCCGGCCTCGGCCTGGCGCTTGGCCTCGTTCTGGTTGTAGGTCTTCCAGAAGTCGTTCTGCCGCTCGTAGCCGAGCGCCTGGCGGTCGAGGTACTCGCGCGCCTTCGCCGGCAGGCCCTTGTACTTGTCGAGGTTCATCACCAGCCCGACCTCGGCGTTGTAGAACCCCGGATCGACGCGGAACTTGGTCTTCTCCTGCCAGTTGAGGTCGAAAAGGGCATGGATCGGCCAGCCGTAGCCGTCGATCACGCCGCGCTCGAGCGCGGTGTACACCTCGCCCGGCGCGGTGGTCATGACTTGCGCGTTCATGGCCTGGAAGAATTCGCGGTACACCGGCGTGATGCGGATCTTGAGTCCGGTCAGGTCGGGCTTGTCGATCTTCTTGGTGAGGTAGAGGTGGAAGGGCGTGAACTCGACGGTCTTGGCGAGGTAGCGCATGTTCGCCTTCTCCGCCCAGATCTTGTTGATCAGGTCGTAGCCGCCGTTCTTGCGCTGCTCGGCGGCGCTGGTCTCGGAGAGCTTGAGGATGTCGGCCTCCGGCATGATGTTGGTGTAGAACGCGCCGGTGCTGAAGCCGATGTCGACCACGCCGCTCTGCACCGACTTGCCGACCTCGAAGGTCGGAATGGCCTTCGGCCCGCCGATGAAGTTGATCTGCAGCGTGCCCTTGCCTTCCTTGTTCACCTTCTCCACCCACTCGAGGGTGCGCTTCACGTAGAACTGGTTCTCCGGGAAGGCGCTGACCATGCGCAGGGTCACTTCCTGTGAGTGCGCCGGGTTCTGCACCCCGAGCGCGGCGAGCGCGAGCATCGCCGCGAGAACGACCGTCTTCTTCATGACTCCTCCTATAGGAATGCCGAGCGTAGGCGTCCGGCTTCGCATTTGTCAAATCAATGTCGCTCATGGTATTGATCATCGCGATGAATGTTCAGGACGTCGACCTCAACCTGCTGCGCGTGTTCGACGCGGTGCTGCACGAAAAGGGCGTCACGCCCGCCGCCGCGCGCCTGGGCCTCACGCAGCCGGCGGTGTCCAACGCCCTCGCGCGACTGCGCAAGCTGTTCGGCGACGCGCTGTTCGTGCGCACCCCGCGCGGCGTCGATCCGACGCCCTTCGCGCGCGAGCTCGCCGAGCCGGTCAGGCAGGCGCTCGCGCTGCTCGAGTCGGCGCTCGCGCACGGGCCCGGCTTCGACCCGGCGAGCTCGACGCGCGCGTTCCGCTTCTACATGTCCGACCTCGGCCAGATCGAGTTCCTGCCCCCGCTCGTCGAGCGCGTGCAGCGCGAGGCGCCCGACGTGCGGCTGGAAGCCGTCGCGCTCGACGTCGAGGACATCGCCGCTGCGCTCGCGGCCGGGTCGCTCGATGTCGCGGTCGGCTTCCTGCCCGCGCTCGCCGCGCCGGTGCGCCGCCGCGCGCTGTTCCGCGATCCGTACCTTTGCCTGATGCGCGCCGACCACGAGATCAAGGCGCTCACGCGGAAGAACTTCCTCGGCGCGTCGCACGCTCTGGTGAGCTACCGCGGCGGCCATCGCGTGATCGAGGAGGCGCTCGACCGCGCGGGCCTCGCGCGCAAGGTCGCGCTGCGGGTCGCACATTTCACGGTGGTGCCCATGATCCTGGAAAGATCGGATCTGATCCTGACGCTGCCGGCGCGCGTGGCGCGCGTCTTCGAGCGCCGCGGCCGGCTGAAGGCGCTGCCCCCGCCGGTGGCGATCCCGCCCGCCGAGGTGGCCCTGTACTGGCACGAGCGCTTCGAGCCCGATCCGGGCAACCGCTGGCTGCGCGACGTGATGGTCGAGCTCTATTCTGTTGGCTGACGCTCGAGCTGCGAGGCCACGTGGGCGTTGTGCGCCGCCACCGCGCAAGTGGCCGCGTTAATGAGGACCACGAAGTCGGAAGACAGATCCGGGTAGTAGTGCAGCACCGCGAGCGTGACCGCGATCTTCGCGGCGACGAACCCGCCCGGGCCCAGGTTGGTCAGCAATCGATCGACGAACGGATTGCCCTCGCGCGCGCCGAGGTCCAGCGCGTGCAAGGTGGTTACGGTGTCGGCGGCCTGGCAGAACACCACCGCTTCGCTACTCTCGAGCACGGCGCAGCCGGCTAGCATGAACATCGCGGCGGCGATCACGGCTTTCACGAGCGCCTAGAATGTCACCGATGGACTTTCCCGCCTACCAGACTCTCGCTCTCAGCCAGCGCGACGAGCGCATCCTCGTCGTGACCCTCAACCGCCCGCAGGTCCTGAACGCGCTCAACACGCAGATGGGCAAGGAAAAGATCGACCTGTGGACTCGTCTCACCGCCGAGCCGGGCAGCCTGCGCTGCGTAGTGCTGACCGGCTCGGGCGAGCGCGCTTTCTGCGCCGGCGCCGACCTCAAGGAGCGCGACGGCATGACGGAGACCGTTTGGCGCGTGCAGCACGAGATCTTCGAGCGCGCTTTCGTGGCGCTCATGGAGCTGCCGCTGCCGGTGATCGCGGCGGTGAACGGCCACGCGTTCGGCGGCGGCCTGGAGATGGCGCTCGCCTGCGACTTCATCTACGCCGCCAAGGGGGCGCGCCTCGCGCTGTCCGAAACGCGGCTCGGCCTGATGCCCGGCGGCTGCGGCACGCAGAATCTCGCGCGCGCCGCGGGCGGGCGGCGCGCCAAGGAGCTGGTGCTCACGGCGCAGCCGTTCACGCCCGAGCAGGGCTACGAGTGGGGCGTGGTCAACAGAGTCTGTGACAACGCGCTCGCGGAGGCTTTAGTCACGGCTGAAAAAATTTCGGAGAACGGTCCGCTCGCGGTGCGCCAGGCGAAGAAGTCGATCCAGTACGGATTGCAGATGGATCTCCTGACCGGCTACCGCTTCGAGATCGAGGCCTACAACCAGCTCGTCGCCACCGAGGACCGCAAGGAAGGCGTGCGCGCCTTCAACGAGAAGCGCAAGCCCCGCTTCCTGGGGAAATGATCCGCGCCGACCACGTCGGCAGCCTGCTGCGTCCGAAGCGGCTGCGCGAGGCCTTCCGCACCCTGTCGGGCGATGCGCTGCGCCGGGTGCAGGACGAGTGCATCCGCGACGTGGTGCGCCTGCAGCAGGACTGCGGCCTGCACGTGGTGACCGACGGCGAATTCCGCCGCATTTCCTACTGGGAAAAGTTCGTCCGCCTCACCCGGGGGCTCGAAGTGAAGGACGCGGTGTTCACCTTCCACGACGCCGAGGGCCACGAATCGAAGTTCACCGCCCCCTATGTCAGCGGCAAGGTGTCGCGCGCCGAGCCCATCACCCTCGACGAGCTCGGCTTCGGCAACAACAAGGTCACCATGCCGGCCCCTTCCACGATGCACTTCTACCGCTTCACCGACTGGGGCCGAGCCTATGACAGCGCCGAGGCGTTTTTCCGCGACCTCGGCAAGATCTACCAGGCGGAAATCACCGACCTGGCGAAGGCGGGCTGCCGCTATGTGCAGCTGGACGAAGTCGCCGTTGCCATCCTCTGCGACCCGGCGGCGCGCGAGAAGGTCAAGGCGAAGGGCGGCGACCCCGACCGTCTCGTCGACCTGTACATCGATGCGATCAACGAGGCGGTGAAAGGCCGGCCCGCGGGCGTGACGGTCGGCGTGCACGTCTGCCGCGGCAACTACAAGGGGATGTATCTCTCGGAAGGCGGCTACGACTCGGTCGCGGAGAAGTTCTTCGGCCGCACCAACGTCGACCACTTCCTGCTCGAGTTCGACACGCCGCGCGCGGGCGGCTTCGCCCCGCTGCGTTTCGTGCCGAAGGACAAGGGCGTGGTGCTCGGCCTGGTGAGCTCCAAGACGCCCGTGCTGGAATCCAGAGAATTGCTGAAACGAAGGGTGGAAGAAGCGGCGCGCCATGTCGATCCGATGCGGCTCGCCATCAGCCCCCAATGCGGCTTCGCCAGCACCATCGGCGGCAATCCGCTCAGCGACTCGGACCAGCGCGCCAAGCTCGAGCTTTGCGTCGATACCGCCAAGGAGATCTGGCAATGAAGGTCTACGCGCTCAATCTCTTCAACGTCGCGGACAAGGCGGAATACCTGGCGTACTCGAAGCGCTCCGCGCAGGAGGTGCAGAAGCACGGTGGCCGGGTGGTGGCGCTCGGCAAGTTCCGCGAGGCGGCGCTCGGCGACATCGAGCCGCGCGAGGTGTTGATCCTCGTCGAATGGGAGTCGAAGGCCGCATTCGACGGCTACTGCAATGATCCGGCGCTCGCCGACCTGCATCCCCATCGCGTGAAGGGCAGCTCGGGCTACGTCTGGCATCTGTTCGATCGCCTCGAGGATCTGCGCCCGCTCTTCAAGTGAAGATACTGGTGGTAGGCGCCGGTCCGGCCGGCCTTTATTTCTCCTATCTCGCCAAGCGCGCCCACCCGGACTGGAAGATCCGCGTCGTGGAGCAGAATCGCGCCGACTCGACGTTCGGCTTCGGCGTGGTGTTCTCCGACAAGGCGCTCGAATTCCTGCGTGGCGACGACCCGCAGACCTACGACGCGATCACGCCGCACATGGAGCAATGGGTCGATCTCACCGTGGTGCATCGCGGCACGCCGGTGGTGATCGACGGCATCGGCTTCTCCGCTATCGGTAGGCTCAAGTTCCTGCAGTTGATGCAGGCGCGCGCCGCGAGCGCGGGCATCGTGCCGGAATACGAGACCAAGCTCACTTCGTTCGACGGCTACGACCTGGTGGTCGGCGCCGACGGGGCCAACTCGACGCTGCGCGCCGGGCGTGACTTCGGCACGACCGTCTCCTACTTGACCAACAAGTTCGCGTGGTTCGGGACGCCGACCCCGTTCCGGACGCTCACCCAGACCTTCGTGTCGAACGAGCACGGCTCGTTCAATGCGCACCATTACCGGCATTCGCCGGCGATGAGCACGTTCGTGGTCGAGTGCGATGCAGTGACGTGGCAGCGCGCCGGCTTCCCCACTATGGACGAGGCGTCGACCATCACCTACCTCGAGAAGCTCTTCGGCCACCGCCTGGTTTCAAACAAGTCGGTATGGCGCAACTTCCCCAACGTCAGGAACAAGAGATATTTCTCGGGTAACACGGTGCTGATCGGCGACGCGCTGCGCACCGCTCACTTCTCGATCGGCTCGGGCACGCGGCTCGCCATGGAGGATGCGATCGCGCTGGTCAAGGCCTTCGAATCCGCCGATCCGCTGCCGAGCTTCGAGGCGGCGCGCCGGCCGATCGTGGACAAGCTGGTCGCGGCGGCCGACGCGAGCGGCGCCTGGTACGAGCGCTTCGCCGAGCACATGAAACTCGCGCCGCGCGAGTTCGCCTGGAGCTATATTCAAAGGAGCGGGCGTATCGATCCCGAGCGTCTGCGCAAA
The DNA here is from genome assembly GCA_036379875.1 of Burkholderiales bacterium. Taxonomy (GTDB): domain Bacteria; phylum Pseudomonadota; class Gammaproteobacteria; order Burkholderiales; family SG8-39; genus SCGC-AG-212-J23. The sequence continues at coordinate 20,237 of DASVFV010000179.1, forward strand.
ATCTCCCCCAGATTCGTGGAAGGCTGATGCTTTTTCCTACAACGCTGGTCGGCAGCTACCCGCAGCCCGAATGGCTGATCGACCGCAAGAAGCTCGCCGGGCGTTTCCCGCCGCGGGTGCGCGCGCGCGAGCTGTGGCGCATCGATGAACCTCAGCTCAAAGAAGCGCAGGACGACGCCACCGTGCTGGCGATCCGCGCGCAGGAGCAAGCCGGCCTGGACATCATCACCGACGGCGAGATTCGTCGCGAGAGCTACTCCAACCGCTTCGCCACCGCGCTCGAGGGCGTGGACATCGACAATCCGGGCAGCGCGCTCGATCGCTCCGGCCATCCCAATCCGGTGCCGCGCATCGTCGGCAAGATTCGACGCAAGCATGCCGTCGAGGTCCAGGATCTTCTGTTTCTCAAGAGTCACACGACCAGGGAGACGAAAATCACGGTCCCGGGTCCCTTCACCATGTCGCAGCAGGCGCAGAACGATTTCTACAAGTCGGACGAAGAGGCGGCGATGGACTACGCCGCCGCGGTGAACGAGGAAATCCGGGATCTGTTCGCCGCCGGCGCCGACGTGGTGCAGATCGACGAGCCGTACATGCAGGCGCGCCCTGAGAAGGCTCGGCAATTCGGTTTGAAGGCGCTCAACCGTGCGCTCGAAGGCATCGACGGGACCACCGCGGTGCACATCTGCTTCGGCTACGCGGCCATCATCCACCAGCGGCCCTCGGGATACTCGTTCCTTCCCGAGCTCGCCCGCTCGCCGGTGAAGCAGGTCTCGATCGAGACCGCGCAATCGAACCTCGACACCTCGGTGCTCAAGTCGCTGCCGGGTAAGAAGATCATGGTCGGCTGCATCGACCTCTCGGACATGAGCGTGGAAACTCCGCAAACCGTCGTGCAGCGCATCAAGAAAGCTCTGCAACACCTGAAACCCGAGGACGTCATCCTCGCGCCGGACTGCGGCATGAAATATCTGCCGCGCGAGGTGGCCTACGGGAAGATGAAAGCCATGGTCGAAGGCGCCAGGCAGCTGCGCGCGGAGCTTGGATGAATCGGGTCGAGCACGTCGGCAGCTTCGTGCGGCCGGAGGCGCTGCTGAACGCGGCACGCGCACGCAAGGCCGGCACGATCGACGAGCGCGAGTTCCGCCAGGTGCAGGATGCCGCCATCCACGACATCGTGCGCTTCCAGGAGTCGATCGGCCTGCCGTCGATCACCGACGGCGAGTTCCGCCGGCGCAGCTGGTCGGCGGGCTTCATCGACGCGGTCGATGGCTTCGGGCTGCGCGACGGCACTCTCGGCTTCAGGAACGAGACGCAGGTGATCGGCATAGCTTCTTCGCCCTATGCGAGTAGCAAGCTTAGGCGCAAGCAGCGCATCGTCGCGGACGATTTTCGCTTCCTGAAAAGCGTGGTCCGGAAGGGGCAGCCAAAAGTCACCATCGCCGCGCCGGACGTCATGCATTTCTTCCTCGGCCCGAAGGCGTTCGACGCCTACCCCGACCGCGAGGCGTTCTTCGCCGACCTGGCGAAGATCTACCGCGACGAGATCCGCGACCTCGCGGCGGAGGGCTGCATGTATTTGCAGCTCGACGACACCGCGCTGCCCTGCAACTGCGATCCGCGCGTACGCGCCGATGTGAAGGCGCGCGGCGAGAATCCGGACGAGCTCACCGAGCGCTACATCCGCCTGCACAACGATTGCCTCGAGGGCAAGCCCAAGGACATGTCGGTGGCGACGCATCTTTGCCGCGGCAACCTGAAGGGCGCCTGGATGGCCGAAGGCGGCTACGAGCCGGTCGCCGACGCGTTGTTCAACCGCCTGAACGTCGACACCTATTGCCTGGAATACGACACCGGGCGCGCGGGCGATTTCTCGCCGCTGCGTTTTCTACCGAAGGGCAAGCGTGTGATCCTGGGCCTGGTCAGCACGAAGACACCCGCGCTTGAATCGAAAGATCATCTGAAGCGAAGGATCGACGAGGCGGCCCGGCATGCCCCGTTGGAACAATTGGGCATCGGCCCGCAGTGCGGCTTCTCGAGCGGCGGTGGCGGCGGGCAGGCGGTCACGCAGGACGAAACCCGGCGCAAGCTCGAGCTGGTGATGGAGGTGGCGCGTGAAGTCTGGGGATAAGAAGACAGGTCTCGCTCGCGGGCTCACGAACTACGGCGACCCGGCGTTCTCGCTCTATCTGCGCCGCTCGTTCGCCAAGAGCATGGGCTATTCGGGCGAGCTGCTCGGCCGCCCGGTGGTGGGCATCGCCGATTCGAGGAGCGGCTTCAACAACTGCCATCGCCATTTCCCGGAGCTCATCGAAGCGGTGAAGCGCGGCGTGCTCGCCGCGGGCGGCCTGCCGATCGAGTTCCCGACCACTTCGCTCGGCGAGGTGTTCCTCTATCCGACCTCGATGATGTTCAGGAACCTGATGTCGATCGACGTCGAGGAGATGATCCGCGCGCAGCCGATGGACGCCGTGGTGCTGGTGGGCGGCTGCGACAAGACCGTGCCCGCGCAGCTGATGGGCGCGGCGTCGGCCGACCTGCCGGCGGTGCAGCTCATCGCCGGGCCGATGATGCCGACCTCGTTCCAGGGCGAGCGCCTCGGCGCCTGCACCGACTGCCGGCGCTTCTGGGCCATGCATCGCGCCGGCAAGGTGAGCTCGGCCGAGATCGAAACGATCGAAGGGAACCTCGCCACGACCGCGGGTACGTGCGCCGTGATGGGCACCGCTTCGACGATGGCATCGATCGCCGAGGCGCTCGGCATGGCGCTCCCCGGCACGGCGGCGATTCCCGCCGTGCATGCCGACCGCCTGCGCGCGGCCGAGGCGAGCGGGAGGCGGGCGGTGGAAATGGCCTCCAATCCTCTACGTCCTTCCCAGGTCATTACGGAAAAGTCGGTCGAGAATGCGTTGCGAGTGCTGCTCGCGATCGGCGGCTCCACGAATGCGATCGTTCATTTGACGGCGATCGCGGGCCGGGCGGGGATTCCCATCGAGCTGAAGAAGCTCAACGAGCTGTCGGATTCGACACCGGTGCTGGTCGACCTCAAGCCGACCGGCCAGCACTATATGTCGGACCTGTACGCCGCCGGCGGCGTCGGCGCCGTGATGCGCGAGCTGAAGCCCCTGCTCAATCTCGACTGCATGACGGTGGCCGGCATCACGCTCGGCGAAGTGCTCGACAAGCTGCCGCCGTGGGTGGATCGCGCGGTGGTGCGCGAATTCAACAACCCGATCTCGCCGGTGGGCGGCCTGGTCGCGCTGTACGGCTCGCTCGCGCCGGGCGGCGCGATCCTCAAGCGCTCCGCCGCCGACCCGAAGCTGTTCGAGAAGGAAGGCCGCGCGGTGGTGTTCAGCTCGCTCGACGATCTTTCCGCGCGCATCGACGATCCGGAACTCGACGTAGCCGCGGACGACTTCCTCGTATTGCAGAACGCCGGCCCCAAGTCCGGCTACGCGATGCCCGAGGCGGGCTACCTGCCGATTCCCGCCAAGCTCGCGCGCGCCGGAGTAAAGGACATGGTGCGCATGTCGGATGCGCGCATGAGCGGCACCGCGTACGGCACCATCGTGCTGCACGTTTCGCCCGAGGCGGCGATCGGCGGGCCGCTTGCCCTGGTGAAGAATGGCGATCGCATTCGTCTTTCGGTGAAGGAACGGCGCATCGACCTGCTCGTGGACGAGGGGGAAATGAAGAAGCGCAAGGGCGCCTGGAAGAATCCCGGCACCGCTCCGACACGCGGGTACGCGAAGCTGTACATGGACCACGTGCTCCAGGCCGAGCACGGCTGCGACTTCGATTTCCTGAGGAAAGCCTAGGCGCCGCTCGCCGGCTCGGCTACGCGCCGTTCCGGGATTCCAGCTCCGCGATCACGCGCTCGGCGGCGGCATCGAAGCGCGGCGGCTCGCCGTAGGAGCGCGCGAGCAGCATCGCGCCTTCGAGCGAGGCGACGATCATGCGCGCGAGCTCGACCGGCGCGCCCTTGAAGGCGAGCTGCCCGGCCTTGCGCCCTTCCTCGAGCACCCGGGCAAGCCAGCGCTCGTTCGCGTCGAAGAAGTGGCGCACCCGCTCGCGCATGGGCTTGGGCAGGGTGGCGTAGTCCGAGGCCAGCATGCCGCACAGGCACATGCGATTGGCGCGCAACACGTCGGCGTAGATGCTCGCGTAGCGCCGCAGCTTCTGCGCCGCGCCCGGCTGCGCCTGGTCGATCTCGGCCAGGGTTTGGAGGAATGCGGCTTCGTAGCGCTCGATCAGGCGCTGCCCCAGGTCCGCCTTGCTGGGGAAGTGGTAGTGCAGGCTCGCCTTGGTTACGCCCAAGGCTTCGGCGATGTCGGCGTAGCTGAAGCCGTTGAAGCCGCGCGTCTGCACCAGGCGCTCGGCCACGTCGAGCGCGCGCCTCCCGGTATCGGCGGTGGGCTGGGCCATGGCGCGTAGCCTAGCCACTTACCTACTGGTTGACAAGTAACTTACCAGTTGGTAGAAACGCGGAACCTTCATGGGAGGAGGACTTGCATGAGCATGCTCGACGGCCGCAACTTCGCCGGCATCGTTCTCGAGTGCGGCAAGACCGAGGGCGACGCCGATGAGCTGATCTTCCAGGGCGGGCGCTTCCGCTCCACCGCGTGCGACAAATACGAGTATGGCGACGGCGCCTACACGGCGAGCGCGGCCGACGGCGCCGTGCGCTTCAAGGCGCAGACCGAGAGCCCGAAGTACGGCAAGCTGCTGTGGGAGGGCGTGGTGCGCGGCAAGCGCCTCGACGCCAGCTTCACCATGGTGCGCGACGGCAAGACGCTCGGCGAGAAGTGGGTGCTGGCAGGCGAAAAATGAGCGCGTATCACCGCGGCGCGCGCGAGCTGCAGGACCGCTTCGACACGCGGCGCCTCGCCGACAGCCTGGCGGAGAAGCTCTCGCGCACCGCCTTCACGGCCGAGGACCAGGCGTTCGTCGAGGCGAGCAGCATGTTCTTTCTCGCCACCGCCGATGCGGATGGCCAGGCCGACTGCTCGTACAAGGGCGGGGTGCCCGGCTTCGTGCGGGTCACCGGCCCATCGGAGCTTTCGTTTCCGAGCTACGACGGCAACGGCATGTTCCGCAGCCTGGGCAACGTCCTGGTCAACCCGCGCGTCGGCATCCTGTTCATCGACTTCGAGAAGCCGCGGCGGCTGCGGGTGCTCGGCCGCGCCCGGCTGGAAGACCCGGACGGCACGGTGCAGGGCGCGCAGCTCATGGTGCGCGTGCAGGCCGAGGCCATCTTTCCGAACTGCCCGCGCTACATCCACCGCGTGCAGGGCGTGGAGACCTCGGTTTACGCCCCGCGCCCCGGCCACGAGCCGCCCGAGCCGCGCTGGAAGCAGAGCTTCAAGGACGTCCTGCCAAGAAAGTAAAGACCGCCGGTTGACAGGCGGCGGACAATTACTTCAAGCTTGATCTATTCAGGCTTGGAGTACTGCCATGGACCGCGAATTCATCGCGCGCCGCGAAGACCATAGCGCGCTGCGCATCTGGCTGCGCCTTCTCACTTGCACGCAGCTCATCGAGCGGCGCGTGCGCTCGGGGCTGCGCGAGGCGTTCGGCACCACGCTGCCGCGCTTCGACCTGATGGCGCAGCTCGAGCGCCACCGCGAGGGGCTGAAGATGAACGAGCTCTCGCGCCTGCTCATGGTGACCGGCGGCAACGTCACCGCGATCGTCGACCAGCTCGAGAAGGAGGGCCTGGTCGAGCGCCTCGACGAGCCCGAGGACCGTCGCGCGTTTCGCATCCGCCTCACCCGCAGCGGCGAGAAGAGCTTCGCCGAGATGGCGCGCCAGCACGAGCTCTGGGTGGTGGAGCTGCTCGGCGGGCTGTCGCGGCGCGAGCAGGACGAGCTCCTCAAGCTGCTCGCCAAGGTGAAGAGCCACGCCGTGGAGGTGTCGTGAAACCGCCGCAGCACTTCCAGTGGAAGGTCGAAGGCAAGGTCGGCGTGATCACGCTCGACCGCCCGGAGCGCAAGAACCCGCTGACCTTCGAGTCGTACGCGGAATTGCGCGATTTCTTCAGGAGCCTCTCGAGAGAAAAGGACGTGAAGGCGATCGTCATCACCGGCGCGGGCGGGAATTTCTGCTCCGGCGGCGACGTGCACGAGATCATCGGCCCGCTCACCAAGATGAAGCTGCCGCAGCTCCTCGAATTCACGCACATGACGGGAGACGTGGTGAAAGCGATGCGCCATTGCCCGCAGCCCATCATCGCCGCGGTCGAGGGCGTGTGCGCGGGCGCGGGAGCGATCCTCGCCATGGCGTCCGACCTGCGCTACGCCGCGCCGAGCGCGAAGGTCGCTTTCCTCTTCGTGCGCGTCGGCCTGGCGGGCTGCGACATGGGCGCATGCGCCATGCTGCCGAGGATCGTCGGCCAGGGGCGCGCCTCCGAGCTTCTCTATACGGGGCGCTCGATGAATGCCGAGGAAGGCCTGGCCTGGGGGTTCTTCAACAAGGTTTCCAATAATGTCGTCGGAGACGCAACCACGTTGGCAACCGAACTGGCCTCGGGCCCGACGCTGGCCCACGCCATGACGAAGAAAATGCTCCATGAAGAATGGAACGTGACGGTCGACCAGGCGATCGACATGGAAGCGCAGGCGCAAGCCGAGCTCATGCTGACGAAGGACTTCCACCGCGCCTACGAGGCGTTCGCAGCGAAGCGCAAGCCGGAGTTCAAGGGCGACTGAGTGGACCGCTTCGCGCATTACGCGTGGCCGTTCTTCGAGGAGCGCCATCGCAGGCTGGCGGCCGAGGCCGAAGCGTGGGCTAAGGAGAACCTCGGCCACGCGCACGGTGAGGATGCCGACCGGATCTGCAAACGGCTGGTCCAGGACCTCGGCTGTGCCGGCTACCTGCGCCACTGTGTATCGGACGCGCCGGATGTGCGTTCCATCGCGCTGCTGCGCGAAGTGCTCGCCTACCACGCCGGGCTCGCTGACTTTTCCTTCGTGATGCAGGGCCTCGGCAGCGGGCCCATCGTGCTCGCCGGCAGCGAGGAGCTGAAAACACGTTACCTCCCCCAAGCCGCGAACGGCGACGCGATCGCCGCCTTCGCGCTCTCGGAACCCGACGCCGGCTCGGACGTGCAGGCCATGACCACGGTGGCGAGCCGCAAAGGCGACGCCTGGGTGCTGAACGGCACCAAGACCTGGATCTCGAACGGCGGGATCGCGGATTTCTACGTGGTGTTCGCGAAGGCCGACGAGGGCATCAGCGCCTTCGTCGTCGATGCGAAGGAGGTGGACGCCTCGGAGCGCATCGACATCGTCGCGCCGCATCCGATGGCGACGCTGAAATTGCACGATTCGAAGGCAACGCCGCTCGGCGAAGCCGGGCAGGGGTTCAAGCTCGCGATGCGCAACCTGGACATCTTCCGTACCACGGTCGGTGCGGCGGCGCTCGGCTTTGCGAGACGCGCGCTGGACGAAAGCCTGGAGCGGGCGAGAAGCCGCAAGATGTTCGGCCAGGCGCTGTCGGACTTCCAGATGACGCAGGCCAAGCTCGCCGACATGGCGACCTCGATCGACGCCGGCGCGCTGCTCGTCTACCGGGCGGCCTGGGCGAAGGACGTGAAGACCCAGCGCGTCACGCGCGAGGCGGCGATGGCCAAGATGTTCGCCACCGAGGCGGCGCAGACCATCATCGACGACGCGGTGCAGATCTGCGGCGGGCTGGGCGTGAAGCGCGGCCACCCGGTCGAGCGCCTGTATCGCGAGGTGCGCGCCCTGCGAATCTACGAAGGCGCGACCGAAGTCCAGAAACTCATCATCTCCAGGGACCTCTTAAAGGGATGAGCTACACGGCACATACCGATACCTTCGCCCGGGACAACCTGCCGCCGCAGGACGAGTGGCCCGAGCTCGTGTTCGAGCTGCCCGAGCTGAAGTACCCGGGACGCATGAACTGCGCCACCGAGCTCCTCGACAAGCCGGTCACGCGCGGCCACGGCCACCGCATCGCGCTGCGCACGCCCGACGGCGAGTGCACTTATACGCAGCTCTTCACCCAGGCGAATCGCATCGCCAACGTCCTGGTGCGCGAGATGGGCTTGAAGCCCGGCAACCGCGTGCTGCTGCGCGGGCCGAACAACCCGATGATGGCGGCGTGCTGGTTCGGCGTGATGAAGGCGGGCGGCGTGTGCGTCGCCACCATGCCGCTGCTGCGCGCCAAGGAGCTCACCGACGTCATCCAGAAGGCCGAGATCACGCACGCCCTGTGCGACAAGCGGCTGGAGGAGGAGCTGCAGAGCGCGCAACCGGCGTGTCCTACGTTGAGGGAAGTCAAATACTGGTACGACGACGGACCGGACTCGCTCGACACGCTGGTCATGAAGCAGCCGCTCTGGTTCACCAACATAGCGACCGCCGCCGACGACGTGGCACTGATCGCGTTTACCTCGGGCACCACCGGCAAGCCTAAGGGCACGCTGCACTTCCACCGCGACGTGGTGGCGATGTGCGACTGCTTTCCGCGCTCGATCCTCAAGGCGCACAAGGACGACGTGTTCGTCGGCACGCCGCCGATCGCCTTCACCTTCGGCCTGGGCGGGCTGCTGTGTTTTCCGATGCGCGTCGGCGCCTCCGCGGTGCTGGTGGAGAAGCACACGCCCGAGACGCTGCTGCAGACCATCGAGCGCTTCAAGGCCACCGTGTGCTTCGCGGCGCCGGTGATGTACCGCGGCATGGCCGCGATCGCTTCGCGCTTCGATCTTTCCTCGCTGAAGAAATGCGTGTCGGCGGGCGAGGCGCTGCCCGACGCCACGCGCCAGGCGTTCAAGGAATCGACCGGCATCGAGATCATCGACGGCATCGGCTCGACCGAGATGATCCACATCTTCATCTCGCATACGCCGGAGCGCGTGCGCCGCGGCGCGACCGGCTACGCGATTCCCGGCTACCACGCCGCGGTGCTCAACGAGCAGCTCGAGCCCTGCAAGCCCGGCGAAGTCGGGCGCCTCGCGGTGAAGGGCCCGACCGGCTGCAAATACTTGGCCGACGAGCGGCAGCGCAACTACGTGCAGGACGGCTGGAACATCACCGGCGACGCGTACCTCAGCGACGGCGACGGCTACTTCTTCTACCAGGCGCGCACCGACGACATGATCATCTCGGCCGGCTACAACATCGCCGGCCCGGAGGTCGAGGACGCGCTCCTCAAGCATCCCGCGGTCGCGGAGTGCGGCGTGGTCGGCGCGCCCGACGCCGAGCGCGGCACCATCGTGAAGGCCTACGTGGTGCTGAAGAAAGAAAACCAGCCCGGACCGCAGACCGCTCAGCTCCTCCAGGACCACGTGAAGAAGGTGATCGCGCCGTACAAGTACCCGCGCGCGATCGAGTTCGTCGACACCTTGCCGAGGACCGAGACCGGCAAATTGCAGCGCTTCAAACTGAGGCAGAGCCGATGACCATCCTCCAACCGCCCGGCTGGGCACGCGCGAAGGGCTTCTCCAACGGCATCGCCGCCACCGGCAAGCTGGTGTTCATCGCCGGGCAGGTCGGCTGGACCGGCGAAGGCAAGTGGGAAGCGCGAAACTTCGCAGGCCAATTCAAACAGGCCTTGGCCAACATCCTGGCGGTACTTGCGGAAGCAGGGGGAAAACCGCAACACCTGGTGCGGCTCACCTGGTACGTGCTGGACAAGCGCGAGTACATGAGCTCGCTCAAGGCGGTCGGCGAGGCGTACCGCGAGCTGATGGGCCGGCACTACCCGACCATGGCGGTGGTGCAGGTGAGCGGCCTGGTCGAGGACGAGGCGCGCCTGGAGATCGAAGCCACGGCGGTCATCCCATGAAAGTGACTGTCATTGGAGGAGGGCCGGGCGGGTTGTACTTCGCCTTGCTCGCCAAGAAGGCCTGGCCGCGCTGGGACATCACGGTCTACGAGAGGAACCGCCCCGACGACACGTTCGGCTTCGGCGTGGTGTTCTCCGACCAGACCCTCGACACGTTCAAGGCCTACGACCTCGTCACCTACGAGCGCATCCGCCGGCGCTTCGCTTACTGGGGCGACGTGGACGTGGTCTACAAGGGGCAGGTGATGCGCTCGGGCGGCAACGGCTTCTGCGGCTGCTCGCGCGTCGCGCTGCTCAACATCCTGCAGGACCGCGGGCGCGAGCTCGGCGTGCAGATGCGCTTCCAGCGCGAGGTCGACGGGCTGGAGGAGTTCGCGGACTCGGACCTGATCGTGGTGGCCGACGGCATCAATTCCAAGATCCGCGAGAAACACCGCGAGCACTTCCAGCCCTCGCTCGACCTGCGGCCCAACAAGTTCACCTGGCTCGGCTCGACCAAGCCGCTCGACGCCTTCAAGTATTTCTTCCGCGAGACGCCCGAGGGCATCATCCTCGCGCACTGCTACCAGTACGAGCCGGACCGCTCGACCTGGGTGATCGAGACCGACGAGAAGACCTGGAAGAACTTCGGCTTCGACAGGCTCTCCGAGACCGAGATGCTGCCGGTGATCGAGCGCGTGTTCGCCGAGGAGCTCGAGGGGCATTCGCTGATCGCCAACCGTTCGCTGTGGCGCAATTTCCCGACCATCACCAACAAGACCTGGGTCAGGAACAACGCGGTGCTGGTCGGCGATGCCAAGGCGACCGCGCACTTCTCGATCGGCTCGGGCACCAAGCTCGCGATGGAGGATGCGGTTGCGCTCTTCGAGGCCTTCAAGAAACACCCCGAAGTGAAAAACGCGTTGCGTCTGTATGACACGGCGCGGCGCGAGGAGGTGGAGAAGACGCAGCACGCGGCCAACGTTTCGCTCGCCTGGTTCGAGCACATGAAGCGCTACTGGGACATGGAGCCCGAGCAGTTCGCCTTCGGCGTGATGTCGCGCTCCAAGCAGATCACCTGGGAGAACCTGGAGCTGCGCGATCCGGGCTACGTGAAGCAGATTCACCAGTGGTACGCGCGCAAGGTGAAGGAGCAGGGTTTCGACCTCGACCTCGACAACCCGCCGGTGCCGATGTTCACGCCGTTCCGGCTGCGCGACATGGTGGTCGAGAACCGCGTGGTGGTGTCGCCGATGGACCAGTACAGCGCGGTGGACGGCGTGCCGGGCGACTGGCATTTCGTGCACCTCGGCAGCCGTGCGGTGGGCGGCGCGGGTCTGGTGTACGTCGAGATGACCTGCCCGTCGCCCGAGGCGCGCATCTCGCCCGGCGACACCGGGCTCTGGAACGAAGAGCAACGCGACGCCTTTGCACGGATAGTTCAGTTTTGTAAGACCCACAGCAAGGCCAAGATGTGCATGCAGCTCGGCCATTCGGGCCGCAAGGGCTCGACGCAGCTCGGCTGGCAGCGCATGGATCACCCGCTCGAGCACGGCAACTGGCCGCTGGTGTCCGCCTCGCCGATTCCCTACCACGAGGGCATCTCGCAGGTTCCCCAGGAGCTCGACCGCAAGGGGATGGACAAGGTGGTGGCCGATTTCGTGCGCAGCACGAAATACGCGGACCAGGCCGGGTTCGACATGCTGGAAATCCACATGGCGCACGGCTACCTGCTCGCGAGCTTCATTTCACCTTTGACGAACCAGCGAAAAGATTCGTATGGCGGGAGCATCGAGAACCGCATGAGGTTTCCGCTGGAAGTCTGGCGCGCCTGTCGGGAAACCTTTGATCCGCAAAAGCCGATGTCGGTGCGCATCTCGGCGACCGACTGGGCGCCCGGCGGCCTGAGCGGCGAGGATCTGATGGCGCTCACGCGCATGCTCAAGGACGCGGGCTGCGACATGATCGACTGCTCGACCGGGCAGACCGTGCCGCAGCAGAAGCCGGTGTACGGCCGCATGTACCAGGCGCCGTATTCCGACTGGGTGCGCAACGAGGTCGGCATCGCCACCATGACGGTGGGCGCAGTGACCACGCCGGACCAGGTGAACACGCTGCTCGCATCGGGCAAGGCAGACCTCGTCGCGCTCGCGCGGCCGCACCTCGCCAATCCGTATTTCACGCTGCAGGCCTCGGCCTGGTATCAGCACATGGGGCAGTATTGGCCGCCGCAGTACCTGCCCGGGCGCGACCAGGCCTACCGCAACGCCGCGCGCGAGCGCGCCGAGCAGATCGACCTGCGCATCAAGGCGCGCCCCGCGAGCCACGAGGTCAAGGCCGAGAAAAAGGCGGCATGATCGAGCGGGTCGGGAAGTACGAGGTGAAGCGCCTGCTTGGCGAAGGCGCCACCGGCTCGGTCTATCTCGCGGCCGATCCGTTCGGCCAGCGCGAAGTGGCGCTGAAGGTCATGAAGGCGCTGCCCGCCGACCCCGAGGCGGCGCGCCGCCAGCTGCGCTTCTTCCAGAACGAGGCGGCGCTCGCCGGCAAGCTGCGCCATCCGCACATCGTCAGCATCCTCGACGCGGGGGTGGACGGCGCGCTGCACTACCTGGTGATGGAGCTGGTCGAAGGCGCGCCGCTCTCGCGTTACTGCGCGCGCGGCGAGCTGCTCGACCCGGCGCGCATCGTCGGCCTCGCCTACAAGACGAGCAAGGCGCTCGAGTTCGCCAACGGCCTGGGCGTGGTCCACCGCGACATCAAGCCGGCCAACGTCATGGTGCACGGCGACTTCGACATCAAGGTGTCGGATTTCGGCGCGGCGCAGCTCGCGCGCAGCGACATCACGCAGGTCTCCGGCGTCGGCTCGCCTGCCTACATGTCGCCGGAGCAGCTGCGCGGCGAGGAGGTGGACTGGCGCACCGACCAGTACTCGCTCGGCGCCGTGATCTACCATCTGCTCACCGGCGAGCGGCCGTTCACTGCGCGCAACAGCCTCGAGCTGATCCAGAGCATCCTCAGCGAGCCCGTGCCGGCGCCTTCGGCGCGGCGCCCCGGCACGCCGAAGGCCCTGGACGAGATCGTGCAGCGCGCGATGGCCAAGTCGGCCGCCGAGCGCTTCCCGAGCTGGGATGAGCTCGGCGGCGCGCTCGCCAAGCTGCTCGCGCTCGACTCGGGCGCGGCGGCGCTCTCCGACGCGGAGAAGTTCGCCGCCTCGCGCCGGCTCAAGTTCTTCGCCCGGTTCAGCGACGCGGAGCTCTGGGAAGCCGTGCGGCCCTCGGTATGGCGCTTGCATCCGGCGGGCGAGGACCTGATCCGCGAGGACACGCCCGACGAGCACCTCTACGTGATTGCCTCCGGCCTGCTCAAGGTCACGCGGCGCGGCAAGCTGCTGAACGCGGTGAGCCCGGGCGAGTGCGTCGGCGAGATGGCCTACGCGCGCCGCGACGGCCGGCCGCGCAGCGCGACCGTGACCGCGGTCGAGCCGAGCTGGGCGATGCGCCTGCGCGTGCCCGACATCGACACCCTGTCCGAGCCGTGCCGGGCGCGTTTCAACGAGGCATTCCTCGCTATCATGGCCGAGCGCCTCACCATGCTCGGCGGAAGATTGACTGCATGAAAAGACTGCTCACCCTGGCGGCGACGCTGCTTGCCTTCCCGGCCTTCGCCGCGCTCGACGTGCGCGAGGTCGAGCTCGGCGCCAAGGAGCGCGAGATCCGGCAAAAATTCCCCAGCGCGCATTGCAAGGCGCTCGAGTGGAAGAGCAGGGCCGCCGAGCGGCGCTGCGACGACTCGCGCGTGTCGTTCGGCGGCGTCGAGGTGCAGGTGACCTTCTACCTGAAGAAGGATGCCCTTGAGGCCTTCGACGTGCGCTTCGACACCAAGGACCTCGAGCGCTTCGTCGCGTTCCTCAAGACGCGTTACGGCGCGCCGCGGTCCGAGCAGAAGGACGCCTACCCACGCGGCAAGAGCGAGAAGCGCCAGGTCTACAAGGCGCTATGGGAGAACGGCAAGGACCGCGCCGTGCTCACCGCGCAGCTCGAGAAGCGCCGCGCGTCGATGCTCGTGTCGCGCGGCGACTTCGACGAGGAAATCTACCGCGTCCGCTAGGCCTTGACTTTCTTCAGCGCAGCGATCGCGCGCACCTGGTCGTCCGCGCTGTCGAGCGCGACGTTGCAGACGAACTTCCTGCCGATCGCATGCGCGGTGAGTCCCCGGAAGCTGATGCCCGCGTTTGCCAGCGCCCGCGTGATGCGCGCGCCGAGGCCGGCCTTGTCGCCGCCTTCGATGCGCAGGCCGTACATCGCGCTGGTCTTACCCAGGCCGGCGGCCATCGCCGCCTGCTCGGCCTTCTTTCCCTTGATCGGTCCGACGATCATCAGGCCCTTGCCGGGCTGTTCGGGCGTACGCCGCGCGAACACCATTTCCAGGTTCACGCCCGCCTTCGCGAGAGACTCGAGCACGTCCGCCGCGCCACCGGCGCGGTCGTCGATCATCGCCGTCCAGACGTCGTTGCGTGTTGCCTTGAGCGCCATGGTTCCCTCCTCCGTTGTCCCCAGACGGCATAATTTACTCCTGTGCAGCAGATAACCCCGCAGCGCGTCGCCGAATTGCTCGCCGGCCCGGCAGAGCTTGCGCTGCTCGACGTGCGCGAGCAGGGCGTGCACTACCGCGGGCACCCGTTCTTCGCCTGCTCGGCGCCGCTTTCGCGCCTCGAGCTGGTGATCGGCGACCTGGTGCCGCGCCGCACTGTGCCGGTTGTCCTGCTGGACGACGGCAAGGAAGGCCTGGCCGAGCAGGCGGAGAGGAAGCTGAGGGAGCTGCATTACACCGACGTTTCCGTCATGTCCGGGGGCACCGAGGGCTGGAAAGCGGCGGGCTTCGAGCTGTTCAGCGGCGTGAACGTGCCTTCGAAGGCGTTCGGCGAGTTCGTCGAGCACCACTACGCCACGCCGCGCATCGCGCCCGGCGAGCTGAAGCGCCTGCAGGAGATCAAGAAGGTGCTGGTGGTCGACTCGCGGCCGTTCGAGGAATACCACCGCATGAACATACCCGGCGGCATCGACGTGCCGGGCGCGGAGCTGGTCTACCGCATCCACGACCTCGCGCCGAGCCCCGATACGCTCATCGTGGTGAACTGCGCCGGCCGCACGCGCAGCATCATCGGCTGCCAGTCGCTGCGCAACGCGGGGATCCAGAACCCGGTGGTGGCGCTCAAGGACGGCACGATGGGCTGGGAGCTTGCCGGCTTCACGGTAGAGCGCGGTGCCGAGCGCGTCGCGCCGCCGCCCTCGACGGAGGGCCGCAATAAGGCCCACGCGGCGGCCGAGCGCGTGGCCAGGCGGTTCGGCGTGCAGTTCTGCTCCACCGAGCAAAAGCATGAATGGAAAAACGATGCGGCGCGCACCCTGTTCGTCCTCGACGTGCGCACGCGCGAGGAATTCGAGCGCTCGCACGTGGCCGGCTCGCGCCACGCGCCGGGCGGGCAGCTCGTGCAGGCCGCCGACGAGTACGTCGGGGTGCGCAACGCGCGCGTGGTGCTGGTCGATCCCGATCTCGTGCGCGCGATCATGACCGCATCCTGGCTGGTGCAGATGGGCTGGAACGACGTGTACGTGCTCGAGGACCCGGAGCTCGGCGAGAGCGGCCCGCGTCGCCCGCGCATTCCCGGCTCGCCGCCCTGGCAGACCGTCGCCGCAATCCCGCAAGGCGCCGCGGTGCTCGATCTCTCCACCAGCCTGCGCTTCCACCATGCGCACATCCCGGGCGCGTGGTGGGGCGTTCGCTCTCGGCTGGGCGAAGCGCGCCACAAAATCGCCGGCGACTCACTGGTCCTCACGTCGGAAGACGGCGTGCTCGCGCACCTGGCGGCGCCGGAAGCCGCCGAGCTTTTCGCAAAAGTCGTCGTGCTCGAAGGCGGCAATGCGGCGTGGAAGGGACCCTGGGAATCGGGTGTCGAGAGGGCCACCACCACGCGCGACGACGTCTGGTACAAGCCCTACGATCACAGCTCCGATTATCTGAAGCACGCGCGCGACTACCTCGAGTGGGAGGTCGCCCTCGTCGATCAGATCAAGCGCGACCCGACCATCCGCTTCCGGGCGTTCTCCTGATGGCCGGACGGTTCTTCGAGGACTTCAAGGTCGGCGCGACCTACCACCACCGGCCCGGACGCACGCTGTCCGAGGCCGACAACACCTGGTTCACGCTGCTCACCATGAACAACCACCCGGTGCATTTCGACGCCGAGTACGCGAAGCGCACCGAGTTCGGAAGACCGCTGGTGGTGAGCACGCTCACGCTCGCGGTGCTGGTCGGCATGAGCGTGGCCGACACGAGCTTCAACGCGGTGGCCAACTTGGGCTGGAAGGACATCAAGCTGCCGAAGCCGGTGTTTGCCGGCGACACGCTCTACGCCGAATCCACGGTGCTCGACAAGCGCGAGTCGAAGTCCCGGCCGAACGAAGGCATCGTGACCATCCGCACCGTGGGGCGCAACCAGCGGGAGGAGATCGTCTGCGAGTTCGAGCGCAGCTTCCTCGTCATGAAGCGCTCGCACCCGCGAGCGAAGTACTGATGGAAAGCGAGATCCTTTCGGCCATCGACCGCTGGCTCGAGCGCGAGGTCGCGCCGCACGCGGCGAAGCTCGAGCACGACGATGTGTGGCCGGCGCAGATGGTCGAAGGCATGAAGAAGCTCGGCCTGTTCGGCGCGACGATCAGCCCGGAGTATGGCGGGCTCGGGCTGCCGGCCGGCCTGTACACGCAGATCGTCGCCCGCATCTCCGAAGTCTGGATGTCGCTCACCGGCATCTTCAATTCGCACTTGATGATGGCCCTGCTGGTGGAGAAGTACGGCTCTTCGTTTCTCAAGGCGAAGTACCTGCCGAAATTCGCCAGCGGTGAAGTGCGCGGCGGCCTTGCCCTCACGGAACCCAACGCCGGCACCGACCTGCAGGCGATCCGCCTGCGCGCGAAGCGCGAGGGCGACCATTACGTGCTGAACGGCACCAAGACCTGGATCTCGAACGGCATCCAGGGCTCCTGCTTCGCGGTGCTGGCGAAGACCGATCCGGAGGCGCAGCCGCGCCACAAGGGCATGGCGATGTTCCTGTGCGAGAAGGGGCCGGGCTTCAGCGCGAGCCGCAAGCTCGAGAAGCTGGGCTACAAGGGCATCGATTCGGCGGAGCTGGTGTTCGCGGACTACCGCGTGCCGGCCGCGAACCTGATCGGCGAGGACGGTCGCGGCTTCCACCAGGCGGTGGGCGGCCTGGAGCTCGGGCGCCTCAACGTCGCGGCGCGCGGCGTCGGCGTGGCGAAGGCGGCGCTCGGCGAGGCGGTGAAGTACGCGCAGCAGCGCCACACCTTCGGCAAGCCGATCGCCGAGCACCAGGCGATCCAGCTCAAGCTGGGCGAGATGGCGACGCGCGTAGAGGCGGCGCGCCTGCTGGTGAAGAACGCCGCCGAGATCTACGACCGCGGCGAGCGCTGCGACATGGAGGCTGGCATGGCGAAGTACTTCGCCACCGAGGCAGCGTTCGAGAACGCGCACGAGGCGATGCGCATCCACGGCGGCTACGGCTACTCCAAGGAGTTCGCGGTCGAGCGCCTGTACCGCGACGCGCCGCTGCTCTGCATCGGCGAGGGCACCAACGAGATGCAGCGCATCATCATCGCCCGCCAGCTCGTGCAGCGGAACAAGATCTGATCGTCCACCTAGTCGACGGGACGTACGAGCTGTTCCGTCACTTCTACGGCCAGCGCAGGTTCAACAAGGGCAAGGATCTTCCCTTCGGCGCCGTGACCGGCGTGCTGCATACCGTGCTGCAGACGGTCGAGAAGGGCGCCACGCACATCGGCGTCGCGACCGACCACGTGATCGAGTCGTTCCGCAACGACCTGTGGCCGGGCTACAAGACGTCGGAGGGCATGGAGCCCGCGCTGCTCGCGCAGTTTCATCCGCTCGAGCACGCGCTCGCCGCGATGGGCGTCGTGGTATGGCCGATGGTCGAGCTCGAGGCCGACGATGCGCTCGCTTCCGCGGCGCACCTCGCCGCGGCGGACCCGCGCGTGGAGAAAGTCTGCATCTGGACGCCCGACAAGGAC
>DASVFV010000180.1:0-4615 GCA_036379875.1 Burkholderiales bacterium
GAAGAAATCCGGCTTCGAGCAGGGCTTCAAGGTCGCGGCGGTCAAGGTGCCGAGCGACCGGCCCTCCGAGCACTGGGTCTACATCCCGGCGCTCGCGCTGATCGCGCTGGTGTGGTTCCTGCAGCGCGCCCGCGAGCGTCCCACCCGAAAGCGCCAGCGCGTCGCCGCTTGAATTAGCTTATGACGGCTTAAGTGGCTTGCGCGTCGAAACGGACGCCCGGTCCGTGATATTTTTCTAGTCCCGCGAAGTCACCCGGAGAGTCCCATGGCCAAAGCAAAGCCCGGCAAGCCCGTCAACAACGGCGTCAACGTCGAAGCGCTGTTCGGCGCGCAGGAGGCGCTGAAGAGCGCGCCCGAAGCGGCGAAGTTCAAGTGGCGCGCGACGGTCGAGTGGATCAAGGGCACGCACAGCCGCACCAGCGTGGAGAAGTTCTACGGCCTGGGCGCCGAGCAGAAGCACAAGGACAAGTTCACCTTCGACGCCGACCATCCCGAGATCTTCGCCGCGGAGGACAACGCGGCCACGCCGGTCGAGATCGTGCTGGCGGGGCTGGCGAGCTGCCTGACCGCGGGGGTCGCGGCGGTGGCGCAGGCGCGCAAGGTGCAGCTGCGCTCGGTCTCGGCCACGCTCGAGGCGGGAATGGACGTGCGCGGCATCCTCGGCATGGACGACGACATCCGTAACGGCTTCGACGGCATCAAGGTGACGTACAAGATCGACGCCGACGCGTCGCGCGAGGACATCAAGGCGATCGTCGCGCAGTCGCAGAAGCGCTCCGCGGTCTACGACATCATCGCCAACCCGACCAACGTCACGGTCGAATTGGCCTGACGGCTTCCAACCGCACCACCGCGGTCGTCATCGGCGCGGGGCAGTCGGGCCTCGCGATGAGCTGGTGGCTCGCCGCGCGCTCGATCGAGCACGTGGTGCTCGAGCGCGGCGAGGTGGCGAACACCTGGCGCACCGAGCGCTGGCCGTCGCTCACGCTGCTCACGCCGAACTGGCAGAGCCGCCTGCCGGGCTACCGCTACGAGGGAGCCGATCCGGACGGCTTCCGCACGCTGCCCGAGACCGTCGCATTCTTCGAGCAGTACGCGCGGCTCGTGTCGCCGCCGCTGCGCACCCATTGCCGGGTCACTTCGGTGCGCCGCACGTCGGGCGGCTATGAAGTCGCGACCGCGCAGGGCACCTGGCAGTGCAAGGCCGTCGTGCTTGCGACCGGCGGGTTCAACGTCGCGCAAGTACCGAAGCTTGCCGAAGCGCTGCCGCCGCGCATCGCGCAGCTCACGCCGGCTCAATATCGCGGCCCGCAGGGTTTGCAGCCGGGCGGCGTGCTGGTGGTCGGCGCCGCCGCCACCGGCGCGCAGCTCGCCGACGAGATCCAGCGCTCGGGACGCCCGGTGACGCTCGCGGTCGGCGAGCACGTGCGCGCGCTGCGCACGTATCGCGGCAAGGACATGCAATGGTGGATGAACGCGACCGGGTTGAACGACGAGCGCTACGACGAGGTCGAGAACCTCAACCGCGCGCGCAGCCTGCCGTCGTTCCAGCTCGCCGGCTATTCGGACCGCCGCAACATCGACCTGAACGCGCTCACCTCGCTCGGCGTGAAGCTGATCGGCCGGCTGGCCGGCATCCGGGATGGCAAGGCGCAATTCTCCGGATCGCTGCGCAACGTATGCGAGCTCGCCGACCTGAAGCTCAACCGCCTGCTGAAGCGCATCGACGAGTGGGCCACGGAGAACGGCGTGGATGCGACGGTCGATGCGCCGCATCGTCCCGAGCCTACGCGGCTCGAAGCATCGCCGCCGCTCGGCCTCGATTTCGAGCGCGCCGGAATCAGGACCATCGTCTGGGCGACCGGCTTTCGTCCCGATTACTCGTGGCTGCAAATTCCGGTGCTCGACCGCAAGGGCAACATCCGCCACGACGGCGGCGTGGTGAGCGAGGCGCCCGGGCTGTACGTGATGGGCCTCACGTTCCTGCGGCGGCGCAAGTCGAGCCTGATCGACGGCGTGGGCGACGACGCGCGCGACCTGAGCGCGCACCTCGCCGCTTTATTGCGCCACGACCAGGCTGGTCAGCCGTTGCGGGTCCGCTAGCAGCTCTTCGCTCGAGCCCGAATAGCTCACGCGGCCGCGGTTGAGCACCAGCGCGCTTTGCGTGACCTCGAGCGCGAGCTTGGCGTGCTGCTCGACGAGAATGATCGCCAGCGCGTCCTCGGACACCAGCCTCTTCAATGCGATCAGCAGGCTTTCGACGATGATGGGCGCCAGTCCCTCGAGCGGCTCGTCCATGAGGAGGAGCGACGGGTTGCCCATCAGCGCGCGGCCGATCGCGAGCATCTGCTGCTCGCCGCCGGAGAGCTGGTTGCCGTACGCAGCTTTTCTTTCGCGCAACCTCGGGAACATGTCGTAGACGCGCTCGATGGTCCAGCGCGCATCCGTCCCTCGGTGGCGCCGCGCCACCTCCAGGTTCTCGTGCACGCTGAGCGAGGGAAAGATCAGCCGCTCCTGCGGCACGTAGCCCACGCCGAGCCGGCAGCGCTCGTAGACGGGCTTGCCCTTCAGCGCGTTGCCCTTGAAGCGCATCTCGCCGGCGTGGAACGTGGTGTGGCCCATGATGGTGGCGAGCAGCGTGGTCTTGCCCACGCCGTTGCGGCCGAGCAGCGCGAGCGAGCCGTTCTCCGGCAGCTCGAGGTCGACGTCCTCGAGGATCACCGTCGGGCCGTAGCCGGCGCGCACCTTCGACAGGCTAAGCATGCGATTGCTCGCCGAGGTAGACCTGGTGCACGCGCTCGTCCTTCGCGATCTCCTGCGGCGTGCCCTCGGTAAGCACCACGCCCTGCACCAGCACCGTGATGCGGCGCGCGAAGCGGAACACCAGGTCCATGTCGTGCTCGATCATCAGGATCGCGATGTCCGAAGGGAGCCTTTCTAAACTCATCATTATTTTTTGGCTTTCGTGCGAGGGCACACCCGCCGCCGGCTCGTCGAGCAGCAGCACCTTCGGCTTGAGGCCGAGCGCGATCGCGATTTCCACCAGGCGCTGCTTGCCGTAGGCGAGGTCGGCGACCCGCGTGCCGGCTTCGTCGGCGATCCCGAGCCCGGACAGCAGCTCGCGCGCCTCGTCGGTGATCTCCTTGTGGCGCGAAGCCGGGCGCCACATGCGCCGCGCCACGCCTTCCCGTTCGGCGATTCCGAGCGCAACGTTGTCCAGCACCGAAAGGCTGCGGAACAGCGACGTGACTTGAAAGGTGCGGCCCAATCCACGACGTACCCGGGTGGATTGACTGAGTTTTGTTATTTGTTCCCCGCCGAGCAGGATCTCGCCGGAGGACGGCGCGAGCGCGCCCATCAGCATGTTGACGAACGTGGTCTTGCCCGCGCCGTTCGGGCCGATCAGCGCGTGGCGCGCGCCCGCCTCGAGCCGGAAGTCGATCCGGTCGGCGACCGTCAGCGCGCCGAAGCTCTTACAGAGCTTTCTTGTTTCTAAAGAGTACATCTGCAATTCCGAGGATTCCTCCGCGCGCGAAGAGCACCACGACGATCAGCAGCGCGCCGATGCCGAGGTACCAGTATTCCGGGTACTGCTTGGCGAGATAGTCCTGCGCGAGCAGGTAGACGATCGGCCCGATGAACGCGCCGTAGAGCCGTCCCACGCCGCCGAGGATCAGCATCACCAGGATGTCGCCCGAGGGCTCGAGGCCGAGCACGTTGAGGCCGACGAACTGGTTGACTTGCGTGAGGAGCGCGCCGGCGATGCCGGCCATGGTGGCGGAGATGGTGTAGATCAGCACCAGGCGCCAGTACACCGGTGCGCCGATGGCGTGCATGCGCGCCGCGTTCTCGCGGATGCCGGTGAGCATCGCGCCGTAGGGCGAATAGATGATGCGCCGGACCACCCACCAGCCGACGAAGAGCGTGACCAGGCAGTAGAAGAACGCGGTCTTGCCGTAGAGGTCGAAGCGGAACAGCCCGAGGATCGGCGCCACCTTGACGCCCGCGAGCCCGTCCGCGCCGCCCGTCATGCTGGTCCACTTGTTCGCGATCTCGAGCAGGATCGCGGTGATCGCGAGCGTCAGCATGAGGAGCGTCAGCGCGCGCGTGCGCAGGATCACCGCGCCGGTCGCCAGGCCGAGCAGCGCCGAAAGCGCCGCCGCGCCGGCGAGCTGCGCGAACGGGTCGGTGATGCCGGTGTGCGCGCCGAGCGCGCCGGCGGTGTACGCCCCGAGGCCGAAGAACGCGCTGTGGCCGAGCGTCACGATGCCGGCGTAGCCGAGGATCAGGTCGAGCGACAGCGCGAACAGAATGAAGATCAGGATGCGCGCGCCGAGCGACAGATAGCCCGGCATCAGGAAGAAGAACGCGATCGCGGCGATCCACGGCAGGTACTCGGCCCAGCGGATCCGGGGATCGGCGCTATACCCGCTCATGCCCGAACTCCGAACAGACCCTGCGGCCGCCACAGAAGGATCGCTATCGTCGCGGCGTAAACCAGGAACGCGCCGAATTCCGGAATCCAGTACTTGCACGCGGTGTCGGCGACGCCGATGAGGAGGGCGGCGACGAACGGGCCGCGCAGGCTGCCGAGGCCGCCGATCGCGACCACGAT
>DASVFV010000181.1:0-31535 GCA_036379875.1 Burkholderiales bacterium
TCGATCAGCGCGCCGCCGGAATTTCCCGGGTTGATCGGCGCGTCGGTCTGGATGAAGTTCTCGAAGGTGTTGATGCCCAGGCCGGTGCGCCCGAGCGCGGAGACGATGCCGCCGGTCACGGTCTGGCCGACGCCGAACGGATTGCCGATCGCGAGCACCACGTCGCCGACGCGCAGCGCGTCGGAGGAGCCGAAGGTGATGGCCGGCAGGTTGTCCGCGTTCACCCTCAGCACCGCGAGGTCGGTCTCCGGATCGTTGCCGACCACCTTGGCGAGCAATTTCTTGCCGTCGGCGAGCGCGACCTCGATTTCGTCCGCGGCCTCGACCACGTGATGGTTGGTGAGCACGAAGCCGCTCGTGCTCACGATCACGCCCGAGCCGAGGCTCGAGGCGCGCTGCGCTTCGTCGGGCAGCTGGTCGCCGAAGAAGCGCCGGAAAATCGGATCGTTGAGCAGCGGATGGCGCGGCGCGCGGATTTCCTTCGAGGTGAAGATGTTCACCACCGACGGCGCGGCGCGCGCCACGGCTTCGTGATACGAGCCCATGTGCACCGCGGTCGGCAGCGGGCCGGTGGTAGGCGCCTGCTGCACCACCGCCACCTGCGATGCCGCGCGCGATGGCAGCCACTCCGGACGGAAGGTCGACACCACGAACAGCACCGCCACCGCGATGGTCGCGGCCTGCGCGAAGATGAGCCAGAGGCGGACCATCGGAGGAAAGCGAGTATACAAAATTCTCTTTAAAACTTAAGCGTTTAGGCGCGAAATCGTGGACTTTTGCAGGGGCCGTCGCTAAAATCGCACACTTTTGCGCCATCCCGCTCTTCACGAGAACCACGCCATCTCCATGAATGAAGAAATAAAAGTCGACAAGAAGCGGCGCAAGCTGGTGGTCGCGACTTCGGTCGCCGGCGGTGCCGCCAGCGTCGCCGCCGCGGTGCCCTTCGTCGCCAGCATGTGGCCTTCGGACCGCGCCAAGGCGGCCGGCGCGCCGGTCGAGGCCGACATCTCCCACATCGCGCCGGGCGAGATGGCGGTGGTCGAGTGGCGCGGCAAGCCGGTGTGGATCATCCGCCGCACCAAGGAAATGATCGAGTCGCTGAAGGCGGTGGAGCCGCGCCTCACCGACCCGGCGTCCAAGTCCTCCGAGCAGCCGAAGTACGCGGACAACGAGTACCGCTCGGCGAAGCCCGAGATCATGGTGATGGAAGGGGTGTGCACGCATCTCGGCTGCTCGCCGCAGCTGAAGCCCGCGGATGCGAAAGCCGAGATGGGCGCCGACTGGGTGGGCGGCTTCTATTGCCCGTGCCATGGCTCGAAGTTCGACTACGCCGGCCGTGTGTTCCGCGGCGCGCCGGCGCCGCTCAACCTGAAGGTGCCGCCGTACACGCTGACCGACGGCACCGTGGTGATCGGCGAGGACCAGGAAACCAAGGGGGCATAACAAAATGGCATCGCGTCTTCAGGGGCTGTGGGGATGGTTCGACGCGCGGATGCCGTCGGTCGCGGAGCAGTGGAAGATCCACGCCTCCGAGTACTACGCGCCGAAGAACTTCAACTTCTGGTACTTCTTCGGCTCGCTCGCGCTGCTGGTGCTGGTGATCCAGATCGTCTCGGGGATCTTCCTCACCATGAACTACAAGCCCGACGCGACCCTCGCGTTCGGCTCGGTCGAGTACATCATGCGCGACGTGCCGGGCGGCTGGCTGATCCGCTACATCCACTCGACCGGCGCCTCGGCGTTCTTCATCGTGGTGTACCTGCACATGTTCCGCGCCATGCTGTACGGCTCGTACCGCGAGCCGCGCGAGCTGGTGTGGATCTTCGGCGTGCTGATCTACCTCACGCTGATGGGCGAGGCGTTCTTCGGCTACCTGCTGCCGTGGGGCCAGATGTCGTACTGGGGCGCGCAGGTGATCGTGAACCTGTTCGGCACCGTGCCCTTCATCGGCGAGACGCTCGCGCTCTGGATCCGCGGCGACTACGTGGTGTCCGACGTGACGCTCAACCGCTTCTTCGCGCTGCACGTGATCGCGTTCCCGCTCGTGCTGCTCGGCCTGGTGGTGGCGCACCTGCTCGCGCTGCACGACGTGGGCTCGAACAACCCGGACGGCGTGGAGATCAAGAAGCACAAGGGACCCGACGGCAAGCCGCTCGACGGCATCCCGTTCCACCCCTACTACACGGTGAAGGACCTGGTGGGCGCGGTGGTGTTCCTCGCCATCTTCTGCGTGGTGATGTTCTTCGTACCGGAGATGGGCGGCTACTTCCTCGAGGCCAACAACTTCATCCCGGCCGACCCGCTCAAGACCCCGCCGCACATCGCGCCGGTGTGGTACTTCACGCCGTACTACTCGATCCTGCGCGCCGTGCCGCCGCTCTTCAATTCGCAGTTTCCCGGCGTGCTGGCGATGGGCGTGGCGGTGTTGATCCTGTTCTTCCTGCCGTGGCTCGACCGCAGCCCGGTGAAGTCGATCCGCTATCGCGGCGCGCTGTACAAGAGCTGGCTCGCGGCGTTCGTGGTGGTGTTCCTGCTGCTCGGCTACCTCGGCATCGAGCCGACCACGGTGTGGGGCCAGTTTCCCGACTGGCCGATCCTCGATACGCGCGAGATCGCCACCTGGGTGGCGCGCATCTGCACCGTCGTCTACTTCCTGTTTTTCTTCCTCATGCCCTGGTATACCGCGCGCGACCGCGTGCTGCCGGTGCCCGAGCGGGTGACGGTATGAAGCGCGTCCTCGCGATTCTCGTGCTCGCCGTACCGGCGCTTGCGCTCGCCGCCGAGGGCCTGCGTCTCGACAAGTCGCCGCATAACCCGCACGACGTGGCGAGCCTGCAGGCCGGCGCGCGCACCTACGTGAACTACTGCCTCGGCTGCCACAGCGTGCAGTACATGCGCTACAACAGCCTGGTCGAGCTCGGCCTCACCGAGGCGCAGATCAAGGACAACCTGCTGTTTACCGGCGAGAAGGTGGGCGACCCGATCAAGACGGTGCTCGACCCGAAGCAGGCCAAGGCCTGGTTCGGCGTCGCGCCGCCCGATCTCTCGGTGGTGTCGCGCTCGCGCGGCGCGGACTGGCTGTACACCTACCTGCGCACCTTCTACCGCGACCCGAAGACGCCGACCGGCTGGAACAACGCCGTGTTCCCGAACGTGGCGATGCCGCACGCGCTGTGGATGCTGCAGGGCGAGCGCGGCTGGGACGCCAAGGCGCACAGCTTCACCGAGATCTCGAAGGGCGCGCAGTCGCCGACCCAGTACGACGCCACGGTGCGCGACCTGGTGAACTTTCTGGTCTACGCGGGCGAGCCGGCCGCCACCAGCCGCAAGGTGATCGGCATCGCGGTGCTGTTCGTGCTGCTCGTGGTGCTGTTCCCGCTCACCTACTGGTTGAAGAAGGAATACTGGAAGGACGTGAAGTAGGTTTTCGCCGCAGCAGGAGTCGACTTCAATGATGCAACTCTATTCAGGGACGACCTGTCCCTTCAGCCACCGCTGTCGCTTCGTGCTCTACGAGAAGGGCATGGACTTCCAGGTCATCGACGTCGACCTGTACAACAAGCCCGAGGACATCGCGGTGATGAACCCGTACAACCGGCTGCCGGTGCTGGTCGAGAGGGATCTCATCCTCTACGAGTCGAACATCATCAACGAGTACATCGACGAGCGCTTCCCGCACCCGCAGCTCATGCCCGCCGACCCGGTGATGCGCGCGCGCGCGCGGCTCATGCTGTTCAACATGGAGGTCGAGCTGTTCTCGCAGATCGAGTCGCTCGAGTCGGGCAAGGAGAAGCAGGTCGAGCGCGCGCGCCAGCACGTCACCGACCGCCTGATCGAGCTCGCGCCGGTGTTCACCAAGACCAAGCACATGCTGGGCGACGACTTCACCATGCTCGACGTGGCGGTCGCGCCGCTCCTGTGGCGGCTCGACCACTACGGCATCAAGCTCGGCAAGACCGCCGCGCCGCTCATGAAATACGCCGAGCGCATCTTTTCCCGCCCCGCGTTCATCGAGGCGCTGACGCCTTCCGAGAAGGTCATGCGGAAATAGGATGAAACGCCACGGCCATGGCTGAGATTTCGACCAAGCCGTATTTGCTGCGCGCGCTGTTCGAATGGTGCGTGGACAACGGCTACACGCCGCACATCGCGGTGAAGGTCGACTCGAAGACCCAGGTGCCGGCCGAGTACGTGAAGGGCGGCGAGATCACGCTCAACATCAGCCCGAACGCGGTGCACAAGCTGCAGATGGGCAACGAGATGGTCGAGTTCTCGGCGCGCTTCGGTGGCGTGGCGCGCCAGATCTCGCTGCCGATCGCCAACATCTACGCGCTCTACGCGCGCGAGACCGGGCACGGCATGACGTTCGACACCGAGGGCGCGAAGCCGAGCGTGCAGGCGCGCGGCGAGACCGAGGCCGTGCCGACCACGGCCCGGCCGCCCACCGCGCTGCCCGCTCCCGCCACGCCCGACCCGAAGAAACCCACCGGCGGCGGCAAGCCGACATTACGGCGCATCAAGTAGTAATCTCGCTTCAGCGCCGGTTTAGCTCAGTGGTAGAGCAGCGGTTTTGTAAACCGTTGGTCGGCGGTTCGAATCCGTCAACCGGCACCACGATGACGCGACTTCTCGTCTTGCTTGTGGTCCTCGCCGCCGGTTGCGCGCCGCTCGCGCCCGGCGTGGTGGTGACGAATGCGCCTGCCTCCATCGGCAACTGCATGCCGGAGAAACCGTCGGGCGGCTGCCCTTAGCGGGTGTGAGTAGTCGTCCCCGCGAAGGCGGGAACGACTTCCTGGCCCCTCTTCAGACTTCCAAGCAATAAAAAAAGCCCGCCGAAGCGGGCTTTTTCATAGTCAGGCGGTTCTTACAGCGGCTTGATGTTGTGTGCCTGCAGACCCTTGGGTCCGCGCTTCACCTCGAACTCGACCTTCTGGCCTTCCTTGAGGGTCTTGAAGCCGGACATCTGGATCGCGGTGTGATGCGCGAACAGATCCTCGCCGCCTTCAGACGGGGTGATGAAGCCGAAGCCCTTGGAGTCGTTGAACCACTTGACGGAACCGGTTGCCATTACTAGTTACCTCTTACAAAAGCCGCGACGAATCCGGGCGCGACGAAGCCGGGCTGGAGAAATCAAGACGGGGGAATCGCGACTGCCACTACCGACGCGCTGCGTGAGGCGGCGAGGAGGGGACGGCAAATTCTCTGCTTGAAACGCATCCTGCGGGCCGAATCATAACACCTTGCCTCCGCCCGGAATACCATGCCGGTATGACCAATCTGTCCGATTTCGTCACCTCGGCGTTCTGGCGCGTCAATCCGCCGGACGCCGACCCTGCCGAGACGCGCGAATGGCTTGATGCCTTCGACGCCCTGGTGCAATCCGAGGGCCGCGAGCGCGCCACGTTCCTGCTGCGCAAACTGCTCGAGCACGCGCGCGCGCGGCGCGTGCCGCTGCCGCCGGTCCTGAACACACCCTACAAGAATTCCATCGCGCTCGCGCACCAGCCGCAGTTCCCCGGCAACCTCGAGCTGGAAAGCCGCATTTCCGCGATCGTGCGCTGGAACGCCCTCGCCATGGTAGTGCGCGCTAACCGCGCGCACGCCGAGCTTGGCGGGCACATCGCGAGCTATGCGTCGGCGGCCGATTTGTTCGAGGTCGGGTTCAATCATTTTTTCCGCGCCGACGACATGGTCTACTTCCAGCCTCACTCGGCGCCGGGCGTGTATGCGCGTGCTTACCTGGAAGGGCGCCTGAGCGAGGAACAGCTCGCCCACTACCGCCAGGAAGTCGGCGGCAAAGGGCTGTGCTCCTATTGCCATCCGTACCTCATGCCGGAGTTTTGGCAATTCCCCACCGGCTCGATGGGCCTCGGCCCGATCAACGCGATCTACCAGGCGCGCTTCATGCGCTATCTGGAGCATAGAAACGTTCTGAAGACGGATGGCCGCAAGGTGTGGGCTTTCGCCGGCGACGGCGAGATGGACGAGCCCGAATCGCTCGCCGGGCTCTCGCTCGCCGCGCGGGAAGGGCTCGACAACCTGGTGTTCGTGGTGAACTGCAACCTGCAGCGCCTCGACGGGCCGGTGCGCGGCAACGGCTCGATCGTGCAGGAGCTCGAGGGCTTGTTCGCCGGCGCGGGCTGGAACGTCATCAAGTGCCTGTGGGGCTCGGACTGGGATCCGCTCTTTGCGCGCGACGAGGACGGCGTGCTGCTCAAGCGCCTGCACGAGACCGTGGACGGCGAGTTCCAGACCTACGCCGCCACCGACGGGCGCTTCAACCGCGAGCACTTCTTCAACAAGTACCCCGAGCTGCAGGCGCTCATTTCCGACATGAGCGACGACGACATCGACCGCCTGAAGCGCGGCGGCCACGACCCGGTGAAGATCTACGCGGCCTACCACGCCGCCGCGCATCACAGCGGCCAGCCCACCGTGGTGCTCGCGCAGACCAAGAAAGGCTACGGCATGGGTAACTGGGGCCAGGGCCGGATGGGCACCCACCAGCAGAAGAAGCTCGACGACGCGGCGCTGCGCGAGTTCCGCGACCGCTTCGCGCTGCCGCTCTCCGACGACGACGTGGCGCAGCTGCGCTTCTACCACCCGGGGCCGGCCAGCCCGGAAATCAAGTATCTGCTCGAGCGCAGAGAAAGCCTCGGCGGTTTCTTGCCGAGTAGAAGAATTCAAGCGGAAAAAATTGCCGTACCGGCCCTGAGCGCGACGGAACGCAACCAGTCCACCACCATGGTGTTCGTGCAGCTGCTCTCGCAGCTCCTCAAGGACGAGAAGCTCGGGCCGCGCGTGGTGCCGATCGTCGCCGACGAGGCGCGCACCTTCGGCATGCAGACGCTGTTCCGGCAGGTCGGGATCTACTCGGCGGTCGGGCAGCTCTACGAGCCGGAAGACCACGACGAGCTGCTCTACTACCGCGAGGCGAAGGACGGCCAGATCCTGGAAGAGGGCATCACCGAGGCCGGCGCGCTCTCGTCGTGGCTCGCCGCGGCGACCTCGTACTCGGCGCACGGCAAGCCGATGCTGCCCTTCTACATCTACTACTCGATCTTCGGCTTCCAGCGCGTCGGCGACCTGATCTGGGCGGCGGCCGACTCGCGCGCGCGCGGCTTCCTCGTCGGTGGCACCGCAGGCCGCACCACGCTCGCCGGCGAGGGCCTCCAGCACCAGGACGGCTCGTCGCACCTCGCGGCGGCGACCATCCCGAACTGCCGCGCCTACGACCCGTGCTTCGGCTACGAGCTCGCCGCGATCGTCGAGGACGGCGCGCGCCGCATGCTCGAGGCGCAGGAAGACGTCTTCTACTACCTCACGGTCGCGAATGAGAACTACCCGCACCCGGCGATGCCTGAGGGCGCGCGCGAGGGCATCCTGCGCGGCATGTATGTCCTGAAAAAAAACGAGAAGGCGAAGCTTCAGCTGCTCGGAAGCGGCGCCATCCTGCGCGAAGTATTGGCGGCGGCCGAGCTGCTCGAAACGGACTGGCAGATCCCGGCCAG
Source organism: Burkholderiales bacterium (assembly GCA_036379875.1). Lineage (GTDB taxonomy): Bacteria > Pseudomonadota > Gammaproteobacteria > Burkholderiales > SG8-39 > SCGC-AG-212-J23. The sequence goes on from DASVFV010000181.1 coordinate 7,512, forward strand.
CGTATGGAGCGTGACCTCGTTCACCGAGCTGCGCCGCGACGGCATGCGCGCCGAGCGCGCGCGCCGCTACGGCGGCAAGGACGCGAGCTGGGTCGAGCAGTGCCTGAAAGGCACGCACGGCCCGGTCATCGCTGCGAGCGACTACGTCGCCGCCGTTCCTGATCTCATCCGGCCCTATGTGAGCAACAAGTACGTCGCGCTTGGCACCGACGGCTTCGGCCGCAGCGACACGCGCGCCGCGCTACGGGCTTTCTTCGAGGTCGATGCGCGCCACATAGTGATCGCGGCGCTCGCGGCGATCGACGCCGGCTTAGTAGCCCGGGCCCTGGAGCGGTATGGGATCGACGCCGGGGCGCGTCCCGCTTGGGAGCGGTAGCGCGCGGGTTTCCGCTTTGTTGCGCTCTTTCGGCGCCGTGACCACGGGCGGCGGCAGCACCAGCGCGCGCTCTTCGGCCATCTTCTGGCGCTGGTAGTCGCGCAGGTACTCCGGCATCGGCTGGGTCACGACCTCGCTTAGCTGCCGGGCGTTGAGGCGCTCGAGCTGCGTGGTGTCGGCGTCACCGGCCCTCGCGGAGGCGGGGCCGCGCGCGCGCGCGGCGAATTCGGCGGATTGCTGGTCGCGCTGGACGACCGAGCGCTGCGCCTCGACGGCCGGGTCGTCGCAGTATGCGGTGACAGGCAACAATGCTAGCAGCGCGACGAGCAGGCGGCTCATTCCACCTCGAGCGCCTTGCGCTCGCGCACGCTGCGCGCGAATTCGAGCACCTTGCGCGCGAGCGCGATGCGGTCCTCTACGGTGCGCATCACGGTGGGCGCCGCCACCACATCCATGCCGAGCGAGCGCACGCCATCGACGAGCGCCGCATCCGCCTGGTCGAGGACGAAGCCGTCGATCAGGCGCACGTAGTGCGCGGCGACCGAGCGCGCCGACGGCTCCTTGCCGAGCTCGCGCATCATCTTGCCCGCCGAGCCCTTGAGCGCCTTGCCGCCCACGATCGGCGTGACCGCGATCACCGGCGCGCCGCGCTTGCGCAGGAGCTCGCGCATGCCGCTGATCTCGAGGATCGGGCCGATGCCGTGGAACGGGTTCGACGGGCAGAGCACCACCGCCTCGAGGTCCGCGGCGTGCAGCGCTTCGAGCGCCTCGTCGGAAATGCGCGCCTGGTCGGCGCCCGCGTATTCGAGCCCGCGGGCGCGCGGCTCGCAGTGGAGCTGGCCGAAGTATTCCGGGAACGGGATCGCGCCCTCGTCGGTGAGCACGTGGGTGCGCACGGGGTCGTCGCTCATCGGCAGCACGCGCGCCTCCACGCCCAGGTTGCGGCAGAAATCGAGCGTGATCTCGGTGAGGCGGCGCCCCGCGGCGAGGCCCTGCGTGCGCAGCAGCGTGGCGGCGAGCGCCTGGTCGCCGATCAGCGGCTGCTCCAGCCCGGAGAGCTTCTTCAGCATGCTGCTGAGCGCGCGCGTCTCGCCCTCGGGCTCCCAGCCCGCGCTCGCCGAGGCGATGCCGGCGAGCGTATAGAGCGCGGTGTCGAGGTCCGGCGAGAAGGAAAGGCCGAGGTGCTCGTAGTCGTCGCCGGTATTGACGACGAACGCGAGGTCGCGCCCGCGCAGGCGATGCAGGCCGTCGGCGAGCTTCGCGCCGCCCACCTGCCCGCCGAGAGCAACCACCGTTCCCATGCGCCGATGCTAGCATGCAGCGCAAAAAATGCTCTATACGAAGCTCGTGCTGATGGCGCTGTTCTGGAGCGGCGTCTTTCCGGCGATCAACATCGTGCTGGCGAGCATGGGCCTGTTCATCTCGGTGTTCCTGCGCTTCTGGTTCGCGGCGGTGATCCTGCTCATCCTGCTGCGCCTGCGCGAGCAGCGCCTGCCGCGGCCCTCGCCGCGCGAGACCGTGCTGGTGATCGGCCTCGGCATGCTCGGCATCAGCGTGTACAACACGCTCTTCACCGCGGGGCTGTCGCTGGTCGAGGCGAGCCGCGCCGCCCTCATCGTGCCGACCAATCCGGCCTTCACCGCGCTGTTCGCGGCGCTGTTCCTCAAGGAGCGGCTCGGCCCGGTGCGCGCCTCGGGGATCGCGCTGTGCGTGCTCGGCGCGCTGTGGGTTCTGACTAAGGGGAATCCCACATCATTGTTCTCCCTTGAACTTGGTCTCGGCGAGCTGCTGCTCATTCTCTGCATCTTCATGTGGAGCGCCTACACGCTCCTTGGCCGCGTCGCGCTTTCGGGCCTGCCCGCGCTCGCCCTGACCGCTTACGTCATGACCGCCGGCGCCGTGATGCTCGCCGTGCCGGCATGGTTCGAGACCCAGCCGCTCTCGCGCGTGACGTGGCAGAGCTGGGCCGCGCTGGGGTATCTCATCGTATTCGGCACCGTGCTGCCGTTCCTGTGGTTCTACGAGGGCGTGAAGGCGCTCGGCGCGGCGCGCGCCGCGCAGTTCATCAACCTGGTGCCGCCGCTCGCGGTCGCCGAGTCGGTGCTGATCCTCGGCGAGCCGATGACGAGCGCGCTGTACGTCGGGACCGCGCTCGTGGTGGCGGGCCTCTACCTCACCAACCGGCCGCGCCGCTCATAGCGCCGCGGCGAGCTCCGCGCCTTCCAGCATGGCGCGCTTCGCGTCGAGCTCGGAAGCTTCCTTCGCGCCGCCGATGACGTGCGTGCCCTGGAACGGGCGACGCGGATCCTGTCCGGCGCACACGATCACGGTGTCCGCCTCGACCAGCATCTCTTTACCGTCCGCGCTGATGTGCACGCCCGCCGTGTCGATGCGGCGGTATTCCACGCCCTTCATCATGCGCACGCCGTTGCGCGCCAGCTCGGCGCGGTGCACCCAGCCGGTGGTGCGCCCGAGCGTGTGGCCGAACGGCGTGTGCGAGCGCTTGAGCATGGTGATCTGGTGGCGGGGGTTTGCCGGTTCAGTTTCCCCGTAAAGACCCCAATGGGCGGCAAAAGCCTCCGGGTCGAGCGTGGCGCGGGTGCCGCGCTCGAGGAGGAAGAGCGCGACGTCGAAGCCGATCCCGCCCATGCCGATGATCGCGACGTTGCGGCCCGCCGTCACGCGCCCGGTGAGCACGTCGACATAGCTCGCGACGTTGGGCCCCTCGATGCCCGGGATCGGCGGCGTGCGCGGGTCGACGCCGGTTGCAATCACGACCTCGTCGAAAGCAGCAAATTCGCTTTCCGATATTTCCTTTTTCAAAAAAACGGTAACCCCGGCGCGCCGCAGGCGTTCCGCGAAGTAATCGATCGACTCGGCGAATTCCTGCTTGCCGGGAATCACCTTGGCGAGGTTGAACTGACCGCCGAGCTCGGCGGCTTTCTCATAGAGCGTGACCGCGTGACCGCGCTCGGCGGCGTGCGCAGCGCACGAGAGGCCGGCCGGGCCGCCCCCGATCACGGCGATGCGCTTCTTGCTTTTCGGGGGTGAGAACACCAGCCTGGTTTCGCGGCCGGCGCGCGGATTGACCACGCAGCTCGCCGGCTGGCCGATGAAGTAGTGATCGAGGCAGGCCTGGTTGCAGGCGATGCAGATGTTGATGCCAGCGCGATCGCCGGCGCGCGCCTTGTTGGCGAACTCCGGGTCGGCGAGCGTGGCGCGCGCGAGCGACACCATGTCGGCGTCGCCGCGCGCCAGGATCTCCTCGGCCACCTCGGGCGCGTTGATGCGGTTGGAGGCCACGACCGGGATGCGCACCGCTTGCTTGAGGCGCCGCGTCGCCGCCGCGAACGCGCCGCGCGGCACGGCCTGCGCGATGGTGGGGATACGCGCCTCGTGCCAGCCGATGCCGGTGTTGAGGATGTTGGCGCCGGCGGCCTCGATCGCTTTTGCCACCGTGAGAATTTCTTCTTGAGAGAGACCGCCTTCCACAAGCTCGAGCGCGGAGATGCGGTACACGATGATGAAGTCCGGCCCGGCGGCGGCGCGCACGCGGCGCACGATCTCGGTGGCGAAGCGCATGCGGTTCTCGAGCGGCCCGCCCCACTCGTCGGTGCGCTGGTTGGTGCGCAGCGCGAGGAACTGGGTAATGAGGTAGCCCTCGGACCCCATCACCTCGACGCCGTCGTAGCCCGCTTCGCGTGCCAGCACCGCAGCGTGCGCAAAATCGGCGACGGTCTGCTCGATCTCCTGCGCGCTCAGCTCGCGCGGCGTGTGCGGGTTGATCGGGGACTTGAGCGCCGAGGGCGCGACGATGCGCTCGTGGAAGCCGTAGCGGCCGGAATGCAGGAGCTGCAGCACGATGCGCCCGCCCGCTTCGTGTACGGCGCGCGGAATGGCTCGATGGGCGATCGAATCCTTCTCGACGGACAATTCCGCGCGGTGCGGCCCGAGATTGCCCGCGTCGTTCGGCGAGAAGCCGCCGGTGGCGATGAGCGCGGCGCCGCCGCGCGCGCGCTCGCCATAGAACGCGGCGAGCTTCTCGAGGCCGCCCGGGCGCGACTCGTGGCCGGTGTGCATCGAGCCCATGAGGATGCGGTTGGGCAGCGTGGCGAAGCCGAGCTCGAGCGGCCGGAAGAGATGCGGGTAGCGCACCTCAGTTTCTTAGCACGAAAACCGTGCCGAGGATGACGAGCGCGGCGCCGGCCAGCATCCAGGCCGACACTGTTTCGCCGAGGAAAAGCGCGCCCCACAGCACGCCGAACACCGGGATCAGGTAGGTGACGGTGAGCGCGCCGGTCGCGCCGATGTCGGTGACGAGCCGGAAGTAGAGCAGGTAGGCCACCGCGCCGCAGACCAGGCCCAGCGCGAGAACGCTGAAAACCACGAGCGGCGCCGGCGCCAGCGGTGGCGGCGAGAGCGGGATGAAAGGCACGAGCATTACGCCGGCGGCGAGCTGCGTACCGACCGCCCAGCCGCGCGATGGAACATCCTTCGCCCATCCCTTGATGTACGTGGCGATCAGCCCGTAGCAGAACGCGGCCGCCAGCGCCGCCGCGATCGAGGGATAGTGCAGCGCCATGCTGCTATCGGGCTGCGTCACGACCGCGACGCCGGCGAGGCCGATCGCGAGGCCGACGATCTGCCGCCGCTTCAGCCGCTCGCGCAGCAGGACGGCCGAGCACAGCGCGCCCCACATGGGAGACGTGGCGTTCAGCACCGAGAGCAGCCCGGCGGTCACGCTTAGCGCCGCGTACGCCCACAGCACGAACGGCAGCGCCGAGCTCAGGATCGCCGCCAGCACGTACTGGCGCCAGTACCGCCGGTATTCCGGGTTGTAGCCCGAAAAAATGAAATAAAGGGCGAGAGCGATGCCGCCGATCAGCGTGCGCAGCTCGGCGGTCAGCACCGGGCCGAGCGTCGGCGCGACGATGCGGTTGAAAAGATACGACGCGCCCCAGATCGCGGCGAGCGCGATCAGCCTCGCCCAGTCGGCGGTGCGCAACTAGGACTTCTTCTCCAGCGCGAGCAGCCTCTTCTTGCGCGCCAGGCCCCAGGCGTAGCCGCCCAGCCCGCCGTCGGTGCGCACCGCGCGGTGGCACGGCACCACCAGCGCCACCGGGTTCGCGCCGCACGCGCTCCCGACCGCGCGCACCGCTTCGGGCGCGCCGATGGCGCGCGCGATTTCGCGGTAGGTGCGCGTCTCGCCGCGCGGGATGCGGCGCAGCTCGTCCCATACGCGGCGCTGGAACACCGTGCCGCGCACGTCGAGCGGCAGCCTGGCGAGCGTGGTTTCGCCTTCGAGGAAGGCGAGGACTTTGCTTTTCAGATCCTTCAGTTCGGCTTCCACCAGTTCCGCTTCGCTGAATTCGTCGACGAGCATGCGCTTCAGGCGCGCGGGTTCGTCGCCGAGCTTCACCGAGCAGATGCCCTTGTCGGTAGCCGCGACCAGAACCGTTCCAAGCGGGGACGCAAAGCAGGTAAACCCGATGCGCTGACCCTTGCCCTTGGCGCGGTAGTCACGCGCGCTCATGCCGAGGCGTTGCTTCTCGTAGAAGCGCGACACCGAGCCGTAGCCGGCCTCGAACACCGCGTCGGTCACGCGGCTCCCGTTCTTGAGCGAGGACTTCACCGATTCCACGCGATGCGCGTCCTGGTAGTCGCGCGGCGACACGCCGAACGCTTCCTTGAAGCGCCGCTGCAGGTGGAACGGGCTCGCGCCGACCGCCTGAGCGAGCTGCTCGAGCGTCACGCGCTCGCCGCACTGGGCATCGAGGTAAGCCCTGGCTTTTTCGAGGATCGCTTCCATGGCGGCATTGTGCCGCGCCGGCGCGGCCCGGACTATCCGGATCTTGCGCCTTCCACGTACTTGCGCGTGGTGCGCGGATCGAGGCCGGTGCGCTTGGCCACCTCGGCATACGTGCCCAGGCGCCGGTGCAGCATGGCGCTGTAGCGCGCCAGCAGCTCCGCCGCGGTGAGCTCGCCCGCGCGCAGCTTCTCGACAAGCGCGGCATCGTCGTCCGACGGTGCCGCCGCGGCCTCGGGCACGTAGCGGCCGGTCAGCAGGATGCGCCGCACCGCCTGCTCGAGCTCGCGCACGTTGCCGGGCCAGGAATGGCCCCTGGGCAGGCGCTCCATGACCTTCTCGACCAGCTGCGTGGTGCCGGCGATGCGCTCCACCAGGATGCGCACGAGCTGCGGCAGCTCGGCGCCGGACTCGGCGATGCGCTCGCGCAAGGTCGGCACGCGGATCACATCCGAACAGAGGCGGTAGAAGAAGTCCTCGCGGAACCGGCCCTCGCTGCGCAGGCGATCGAGCGGCTGGTTGGTGGCGGCGATCACGCGGCCGGAAAAGCGTTTCTTGTCGCGCCCGCCGAGCGGCGTGAAGGTGCGCTCCTGCAGCACCTGCAGGAGCTTGATCTGCACCGGCACCGAGACCTCGCCGATCTCGTCTAGAAAGAGCGCGCCGTGCGCATCGCAGCGCTCGAACACGCCCTGGTGGTGGTCGATCGCGCCGGTGAACGCGCCTTTTCGGTGCCCGAACAGCTCCGACTCGATCAGCGACTCGGGAAACTGCGACAGGTTGATCGCGATGAAGGTCTCGGTGAAGTTGGCGGCGAAGCGGCGCTCGGCGGGCAGATAGGGGATGAAGCCCGAGCGCCCGATCGCGGCCGCCACCTGGCCCTTGCCGGTGCCGGTCTCGCCGAGGATCAGCGTCGAGAAATCCTCCATGCGGTTCCAGAGCGCGGCCTCGAAGCCGCGCATGTCGTGCGTGAACACGTTGTTCCACAGCGACTCGCGCAGCCGGCGCATCGACTCGCATTCGCCGGCGAGCGAGCGGTACATGAAGTAGAACGCGCGCCGCAGCTGGAAGAAGAACGCGAAGTAGCGCGCCGCCGCTTCCTCGGAAAAGCCGGCGCGCACCAGCTCGCCGACCGCCTCGTCGCCGAACGGCACCGCGAGCGGCGCGCCGCCCTGCCTGGCCTGGCGCTCGATGTGCGCGTCGAGCTGCGGTATGCACCGGTGATAACCGACATAGAGCAGCGCCGGCTCGACCAGGCGGCGCTCTTCGGCACTCAGTTTCTTGGACAGCCACGGCGTGAGCCGCGGCGCGACCAGACGAGCGAGGTCCTGCGTGAAGTCGCCGGGCTTCACGCCCGGCACCAGCTTGGCGATCAGCGAGGCCCGCTCGGCGCTGAACGGATTGCCGAACACCACGTTGGCGAGCGAATCGAAGAACTCGCGATCGGACATGCATGCAATGTATGCCCCATTGGCATGGAATGCCAATCCTGCCTGAACCAATCTTTAAGGATCAATCACTTAGATCCTGGCATACCGCATGCAATGGAAGCGCACCAAAGGGAGGCTCAAATGACTACGACGATGAAATCCGGGCTGGCCAGGGCGATCGACACATGGCTCTCCAGCCTGCCGGCACGCGAATCAGATGCGCCATCTGCCGCCCGGACGCTGCGCCGTGGCCCGGGACGACGCGTGGAGCTGCAGGCGCCAACAAGCGCTGCCGCACTCACCGCGCGCGAGATCGATGTCCTGCAACTCGTCGCTAAAGACTGCACTTGCGCGCAAGCCGCGGCGCGGCTTGGCGTCTCGCCTCATACCGTGGTGACGCACCTCAAGAACGCCTACCGCAAGCTCGAGGTGCATAGCGCAGCCGCCGCGGTGATGCGTGTCGTGCAACTCGGCCTGCTCTGCGTTGACGCGCCGCACAAGCCCGCCGCGCCTTCGCCTGCCGCCCATGCGCTAGCGGATTTAAGCGATAGGTAAGTGATCGGTAACCGTCCCGTGAATTCTTCCCCGTCATGGTTGGCACATCGGAGACATCGGTCATGAGACGACATGCGAAGGTTGTTGCGAGCTTGGCGATGCTGTCGTGCGTCGCAGCTTGCGCGAGCGGCGGCGGAGGAAGCGACGGCGTGCGGGTGGAAAGCCGCCCGATCCCGAAGCCGTCCGAAACGGCGGAGATGCGCTGCGCATGGTTCCTGCCTTTCATCTGCGCCTGGTACGAGCCCGGCGCCACCGAGCCGAGCAGCGAGGCCGGCTTTTATTGGGGCTCGAGCGTGGCCGGACCGCGCCCCGCGCGCTTCCAGAGCTGGGCGGAGCTCGGCCCGAGCAAGGCAGCGGAATTCGATGCGATCGGCCAGGAGCTCTCGGATAGCGAGGCACGGCTGCAAACACTTTCGAGGGGTCCGCGCTACACCGAGGGCCACGAGCTGGTCGGCCAGTCCGTGACCCGCACTGCGGAGGGCATCGATGTGGGCGCCAGCCGGGTCGGCGACGGCCTGGAGGTGCGCATGATCGCCAACCCGTATGCGCAGGGCTGGAACTACCAGTCGTTCGGCGTGTGGAACACGCAGGGCATGAACGCAGGGCGCACCAACTCACTCTCGTTCGGGTCCGTGACGCCCGCGTCCGCGGTGCCGTCCAGCGGCACCGCCTCTTTCGTCGGCAAGCTGGGCGGAATCTATGTTTCCCCGTCGGGCGACGCGTCGATGGCTTCAGCCGATGTGCGCGTGCAAGCGGATTTCGGCAGTCGCTCGCTCGGCTTCGCGTCCTCCGGCACGCGGCTTACGCAGGACCTGAAGGGAACCACGCCCGCGCCGCACCTCGACCTGGCCGGCACGCTGGCGTACTCGCCGGCCGCCAACACCTTCGCCGGCACGCTGCGCAACGCGGGCGCGACCATGAGCGGATCCACCACCGGCAGGTATTACGGCCCGGCCGCGCAGGAGCTGGGCGGCGTGTTTACCGTCAAGTCGGCGAACACGGCGGAGACGCTGACCGGTGCATACGGAGGGAGGCGTTAGCCATGAAACGAGACACGAAGGTCGTTGCGAGCCTATTCGTTCTGAGCTGCCTTGCAGGTTGCGCGAGCGGCGGGGAAAGCGGATCCGGCAGCTCGGGGCCGTCGACCCAGCCGCCGGCGCGGACCACCGCGAGCAGCCCCGACAGCCCCTGCGGCACCATCAATGGCCGGCCGGTGGAATGCGTCCCGAACATGCGCACCATCATCGATCAGCAGATGGCCGAATACGAGGCGGAGCTCCGGAAAATGCCGGTCGATCAGTTCGTGGCGTTTTACGGCTATACGCCTTATTGGGCGACCGGGTCCGGATATTCCTCATCGGTGGGGACATCGGATGCGGGCACGGGTTACGTGCGCGGGGACTTCGCCTACGCACTGGACGCGGCCGCAACGGTTACCTCGGCGCAGGTCGCGCCGGCCGCCGCAGCCCTCGGGCATCAATACCAGTCGTTCGGTGTGTGGAACGAGCGCGTGGATGCGTTCCGCGGCCAAATCACGGTGTGGTCGCAGGGCCAACCGACCCCGGCGCAGGGGATTCCCGCCAGCGGCAGCGCTACGTTCGAAGGCAGGCTCTCCGGCGCTTACGTCTCGGCCAACGGTATCGGCGGCACCGCGGCGTCGGATCTCAAGGTGAGCGCCGACTTCGGCGCTCGCTCGCTCGGCTTCGCTTCGAGCGGCACCACGGTGAACGGAGCCGCCGCGCCGAATCTCGACCTGCGCGGCACGCTGACCTACGCGCCCGGGCAGGGCCGGTTCTCCGGCAGCGTGGCGAACACGAGCGGCAGCCTGCGTGGCTCGACCAACGGCCAGTTCTACGGTCCGCGCGCGGAAGAGCTGGGCGGGGTGTTTGCCGCGGCGGGCGCCGGCGCCGAGCGATTCGTCGGCGCCTATGGGGCGAAGCGCTAGTGATCCGATTGCTCTTCCTGCTGCTCATGCTCGGTTCTTTGGCTGCCCGCGCCGACGAGGACGCGCTGCAGCGCGCATTCGCCGAAGGCATGCAGGCGCAGCAAGCGGGCGAGCTGTCGCGCGCCGAGAGCATCTTCCGCCGCATGCTGGAAAGCACGGACAGCCCGCGCGTGAAGCTCGAGCTGGCGCGCACTCTGTTTCTCCAGGGCCATTACGCGGAAGCAAAGCGCCTGTTCAAGGACGTTTCGGTGCGCGACGAAACGCCATGGCGCGTGCGCGACAACATCGCGCTGTTCGTGCGCGAGATCGAGGAGCGCACGGGTTACCTGAAGTTCGGCGTCACCGTGGTGTCGGACTCGAACCCGGGCAACGTGGCGCGGCAGAAGGAATTCTCGATCGGCGACCTGCGCGTCACGCCGACCGAGGCACCCAAGAAGATGACGGGCCTGCGCTACTCGGCGCAGGGCTGGCTGCCGATCGAGGCGATCGGCTCGAGCGGCTATGCCACCGCTTCGTACGCCGACTATCCCGAGCAGGACTTCGACCGCCTCACCGTCGACGCAGGGCTGGTGCGCAATCTCACGCAATCCGGGCGCCTGCGCGGCAAGGCCGGTTTCGAGTTCGGAACCCAGGGCGGCAACGGCCTCTACCGGTATCCGTACATCGGGCTCGACACGCTGCTCGCCCAATCCGAGTCCTCGCGCCTCGCCGCGGAGCTGCGGCTCGGCCGCGTGCTGTTTCCGGATTTCGATTATCTCGACGCCACCTATCGCAGCGCCGCTCTCTCGCTGCGGCAAGAGCTGTCTCACACCGTGGCCGGCACGCTGCGCGCGACGGTGGAAGGCTCGCGCGCCGAAGAGAAGCCTTACTCGTACTACGGCTGGGACCTCGGCCCCGGCATCAGCATCTTCTGGCCCCGATACACGTTCCTGGTCGGCGCGACTTTCAGCGTTGGCGCACGCAAGTACGCCGAGGTGGACCCGGTATTCGGCCAGCGCCGCGAAGACGAGCGCGCGCGCGGCGAGCTCACCGTGGGCAACAAGAAATGGCGCTGGCGCGACAACTACGTCGCGCTGGTGGCATCGGTGGAGGAAACACGCTCGAACATCGGCTTCTACAGCTACCGCAAATCCAACATCTCGTTGGTCGTCGAATGAAGGGAGGGAACATGCTTACGCCGCGCGAAGTCGACGTGCTTCGATTGGTTGCCACGGGCTGCACGTATTCGCAAGCCGCAGAGCAACTCGGCATCTCGCCGCACACCGTCGTCACGCACATCAAGAACGCCTACCGCAAGCTCGACGTGCACAGCGGCGCCGCCGCCGTGATGCGCGTCATGGAGCTCGGCCTGTTCCAGAATGCGGAGACACAATGAAAACCGCATTCGCCTCCATGAGCATCGTCGTGGCGCTGGCAACGGGCTGCGCCAGCACTGGCCGAGCGCCGGAAGAGCCGGCCGACAAAGGACCGAATCCAGGCGCCCAACTAGCCTCGGGTTGCGGTGAGTTGGCTCTCAACTCGCCCAGGGCCGGTTTGATTGGTATCCCGGTCGGAGCAACGATCCTCGTCGTGTGCATGCCGATCGCCGCGGCGGCGGCGGTGATCCATGAGGTCCTGCCCGTGCGGGCCTACGCCGCAGGCACCCACCCCGTAGGCCCGGACACCGCCGACTTCACTTACCCGGACGGCTCCCCGGCCTTGCGCGTCGGCGCCTATCGGAACCGTGGGGGTTCGTCGTTCGGGCCCTTTCCGGACAGCCACCAGTGCTTCCGGCACTGCTGACCACCGTCAGCGCGGGCGCTTGTCGATCACGCGCTTGGCCTTGCCGATCGAGCGCTCGACGGTGCCGATGCGCACGTCCGCGCTGATGCCGATCAGCGACTTGATGTCGTGCTGCAGTCCAGCGCAGGCCCTCGCGTCGCCCTCCACGACCACGGTGAGGTGGTCGAGCGGGCCCTGCTTGCTGATCTCCAGCACATAGTGCGGCGCGAGGCCGGGCTGCTTGAGGATCAGCTCCTCGATCTGCGACGGGAACACGTTCACGCCGCGGATGATCAGCATGTCATCGGAGCGGCCGGTGATTTTCTCGATGCGGCGCATGGTGCGCGCGGTGCCCGGCAGGAGGCGCGTGAGATCGCGCGTGCGGTAGCGGATCACCGGCAGCGCTTCCTTGGTGAGCGAGGTGAGGACGAGCTCGCCCTTGTCGCCGTCGGGCAGCACTTTGCCGCTCTCGGGGTCGATGATCTCGGGATAGAAATGGTCTTCCCAGATCGTCAGCCCGTCCTTCGTCTCGACGCATTCCTGCGCCACCCCCGGGCCGATCACTTCCGAGAGGCCGTACAGGTCGATCGCTTCGAGGGAAGTTCTTTGCTCGATGGTTTTTCGTAATTCATCGGTCCAGGGCTCGGCGCCGAAGATACCGATGCGCAGCGAGCTTTTCTTCGGGTCGAGGCCCTGGCGTTCCATTTCATCGGCGATCGCCAGCATGTAGCTCGGCGTCACCATGATGATGTCGGGCCTGAAGTCCTGGATCAGCTGGACCTGGCGCTCGGTCATGCCGCCGCCGAGCGGGATGACCGCGAGGCCGAGGCGCTCGGCGCCGTAGTGCGCGCCGAGCCCGCCGGTGAAGAGGCCGTAGCCGTAGGCGACGTGCACCTTGTCGCCGGGACGCGCGCCGGCGGCGCGCATGGAGCGCGCCATGAGGTGCGCCCAGGTGTCGATGTCCTTGGCGGTGTAGCCGACCACGGTCGGCTTGCCGGTGGTGCCGGAGGAGGCGTGGATGCGCACGATCTTGTCCATCGGCACGGCGAACATGCCGAAGGGGTAGGTCTCGCGCAGGTCGGCCTTGGTGGTAAACGGAAAGCGCGCCAGGTCCTGGAGCGAGCGCACGTCGCCGGGCTTGACGCCGGCCGCGTCGAACTTCTGCCGGTAGCGCGCCACGTTTTCGTACGCGTGCGCGAGCGACCAGCGCAGGCGCTCGAGCTGCAGCGCCTGCAGATCGCGCGCGGAGCATTTCTCAACGGCTTCGAGCGGGAAGGTTGTCATTTCTTCTTCTGCATGAATTCGGCCACCGCCTTGCGGTAGTCCTCGGAGAAGCCGAGCTCGCGCTGCAGGTCGCGCTCGAGGTCGAGCTGCGCGTCGAGCGAATTGTTCGAATAGATGGCGCGCTTGAGCAGCCCGAGGCCCTTGGTCGAGCGCGCGGCGAGCCTGGCCGCGAGCGCCCTGGCCTCGGGCATGAGCTCGGCGTCGTCGACGCACTTCCAGATCAGGCCCCAGCGCTCCGCCTGCTCGGCGGGCAGCGGCTCGGCCAGCATCGCCATGCCCATCGCGCGCGCGGTGCCGACGAGTCGCGGCAGGAAGTACGTGCCGCCCGAGTCCGGCACCAGGCCGAGGCGCGCGAACGACTCCACGAAGCTCGCCGAGCGCGCGGCGATCACAATGTCGCACGCGAGCGCGATGTTGGCCCCCGCGCCGGCGGCCACGCCGTTCACCGCGCACACCACCGGCTTCGGCAGCTCGCGCAGGCGGCGCACCAGCGGGTTGTAGTAGGAGCCGAGCGACACGGAGAGGTCGATCGGCGCGGCGCCCGGCGCGACGTTGCGCTCGGAGAGGTCCTGGCCCGAGCAGAAGCCGCGCCCCGCGCCGGTCAGCAGCACCGCGCGGATCTCGCGCTCGGCGGCCGCCTGCTCGAGCGCGCGGCGCAGCTCCTGGTGCATCTCGGGAACGAACGCGTTCAGCCTCTCCGGGCGGTTCAGCGTGAGCGTCTGGACGCCGGCTTCGACGGAGACGAGCACCGAGGCCATGAGGTTAGAATTCTGCCATGCCCAAGGTGTACGCCATCGATGGCATTACGCCCGTCGTGCACCCCCGTGCGTTCGTGCATCCGAGCGCGGTGCTGATCGGCGACGTGATCGTCGCGGCGCGCGCCTACATCGGCCCGTGCGCCTGCCTGCGCGGCGACTTCGGCCGCATCGTGGTCGAGGAGGGCGCGAACATCCAGGACACCTGCATGCTGCACGGCTTCCCGGGCCGGGACACCGTGGTCGGCGCCGAGAGCACCATCGGCCACGGCGCGGTGCTGCACGGTTGCGTGGTGCGGCGCGGCGCGCTGGTCGGCATGAACTGCGTGGTGAACGACAACGCGGAAATCGGCGAGGACGCGGTGGTCGCCGCGCTCGCTTTCGTCAAGGCGGAAGACGTGATTCCGGCGCGCTCGCTGGCGGTCGGAATCCCGGCCAAGGTGCTGCGCACGCTGTCAGCACAGGAATTGAGGTGGAAGAAAGACAACATGCATCTCTACCAGCAGCTCGCGGTGCGCAGCGCGCAGACCATGAAAGAGGTCGAAGCGCTCACGGAAGTTGAAGTGGACAGAAAAAGAATCTCCATCCCCGGCGCCGTACCCCTCTCGGAGCTCAAGAAAGCGCATGCCTGACACCGCACTTCTCGTCATCGACATCCAGAACGACTACTTTCCCGGCGGCGCCATGGAGCTCGAGGGCGCCGACGCCGCAGGGGCCAAGGCTTCCCAGGCATTGAAGAGCTTTCGAGACAAGAATCTGCCGGTCATCCATGTCCGCCACCTCTCGGTGCGGCCGGGCGCGACGTTCTTCATACCCGGCACCAAGGGCGCCGAGATTCACGCATCGGTGCGGCCGGGCGCCGGCGAGACCGTCATCGAGAAGAACTTCCCGAACAGCTTTCGCAATACCGCGCTCAAGGATCACCTGGAGAAAAACCACATCAAGCATCTGGTGGTCGCCGGGATGATGACGCACATGTGCGTGGACGCGAGCGTGCGGCAGGCCGCCGACCTCGGCTACAAGGTCACGCTGCTCGCCGACGCCTGCGCCACGCGCGCGCAGAGCTACGGCGGCGAAACGGTTCCCGCGCGGCAGGTGCACCACGCGTTCCTCGCCGCGCTCAACGGCTTCTACGCGAAGGTAATCAATACCCATGAGCTATGAGTTCATCACGGTGGAGCAGAAGGGGCGCGTCGGCGTCATCACGCTCAACCGCCCCAAGCAGCTGAACGCCCTCAGCCCCGGCCTGATGGCCGAGCTCGGCAGGGCGCTCGCGGCGCTCGACGCCGACGCGGGCATCGGCGCGATCCTGCTCGCCGGCAGCGAGAAGGCGTTCGCCGCCGGCGCGGACATCGCCGCAATGAAGGACTTCAGCTACATGCACGCCTACATGACCGACTACATCACCGATTGGGAGCACTGGCGCCGCATCCGCAAGCCCGTGATCGCCGCGGTGGCCGGCTACGCGCTGGGCGGCGGCAACGAGCTCGCCATGCAGTGCGACATCGTGATCGCCGCGGAGAACGCCAAGTTCGGCCAGCCCGAGATCAACCTCGGCATCATGCCGGGCTACGGCGGCACGCAGCGCCTGCCGCGCTTCACCAGCAAGGCGAAGGCGATGGACCTGTGCCTGACGGCGCGCATGATGGACGCGCAGGAAGCCGAGCGCGCGGGCCTGGTTTCCCGGGTGGTGCCGCTGGAAAAGCTCATGGAAGAGGCGCTCGGGGTCGCGGACAAGGTCGCGAACTACTCGCTGCCGGTGGTGATGATGATCAAGGAGTCGATCAACCGCGCCTACGAAACCTCGCTCGCCGAGGGCGTGCTCTACGAGCGGCGCGTGTTCCAGTCGCAGTTCTCGCTCGAGGACCAGAAGGAAGGCATGGCGGCGTTCGTGGAGAAGCGCAAGCCCGCCTTCAAGCACAAATAAGCCGGAAATCGGGGTCAGAGCCCGATTTCCGGGTATCTTCTCCCGCTGTGGGAAATCGGGCTCCGACCCCGATTTCCGGCCCCTGGAGGAGGAGCCATGGAGCGCATCTGGCTGAAGAGCTACCCGGCGGGCGTGCCCGCCGACATCGACCCGAAGAAATTCCGCTCGCTGGTCGAGCTGTTCGAGAAGAGCATCGCCAAGTACCGCGACCGCCCGGCGTTCCACAGCATGGGCAAGACCATCACGTTCGACGAGCTGGACAAGCGCTCGCGCGATTTCGCCGCCTGGCTGCAGGCGCGCGGCTTTGCCAAGGGCGCGCGCGTCGCGATCATGATGCCGAACTGCCTGCAGTACCCGATCGCGATGTTCGGCACGTTGCGCGCCGGCTGCACGGTGGTGAACGTGAACCCGCTTTATACGCCGCGCGAGCTCGAGCACCAGCTCAAGGACGCGGGCGCGGAAGCCATCGTGATCCTGGAGAACTTCGGCCACGTGCTGCAGGAAGTGCGCTCGCGCACGCCGATCAAGCACGTGATCGTCACCTCGCTTGGCGAGATGCTCGGCGCGAAGGGCCTGATCGTGAACCTGGTGGTGCGCAAGGTGAAGAAGATGGTGCCGCCCTACGACCTGCCGGGCGCGCTGTCCTTCAAACAAGTATTAAGTGAAGGAAAAAGCAAACCGCTCGCTGCGCCCGCTCTCGGCCACGACGACATCGCGTTCCTCCAGTACACCGGCGGCACGACCGGCGTGTCCAAGGGCGCGATGCTCCTCCACCGCAACATCATCGCGGCGCTCCTGCAGTACGAGGCGTGGCTCACGCCGACCATGGGCTCGGAGCGGCCGATCATCATCACCGCGCTGCCGCTCTATCACATCTTCTCGCTCACGGTGAACTGCCTGGTGATGATGGTGGTGGGCGGCGAGAACGTGCTGATCACCAACCCGCGCGACATCCCGGGCTTCGTCAAGGAGCTCGCCAGGCACAAGTACACCATCATCACCGGCGTGAACACGCTGTTCAACGCGCTCCTCAACCATCCGGACTTCGGCAAGCTGGATTTCTCCAGCCTCAAGCTGGCGGTGGGCGGCGGCATGGCGGTGCAGAAGGCGGTGGCCGAGCGCTGGAAGCAGGTCACCGGCACGCCGCTCGTCGAGGGCTACGGCCTCACCGAGACCTCGCCCTCCGCGACTGCCAACCCGCCCGGGCGCGAGTTCTCCGGCGCGATCGGCGTGCCGATGCCTTCCACCGAGATCGTGCTGCGCGACGACAACGACCGCGACGTGCCGCACGGCCAGCCGGGCGAGATCTGTATCCGCGGCCCGCAGGTGATGGCCGGCTACTGGCAGCGCCCGGAGGAGACCGCCAAGGTGCTCGGCAAGGACGGCTTCCTGCACACCGGCGACATCGGCATCATGGACGAGAGCGGCTTCATCAGGATCGTCGACCGCAAGAAGGACATGATCCTGGTGTCGGGCTTCAACGTTTACCCGAACGAGATCGAGCAGGTGGTCGCCATGCACCCGGGCGTGCTCGAGGTCGCGGCGATCGGCGTGCCCGACGAGCACTCGGGCGAAGTGCCGAAGATCTTCGTGGTGAAGCGCGACCCGCAGCTCACCGAGCACGACCTCCTCGAGCACTGCAAGAAAGAGCTCACCGGCTACAAGCGGCCGAAGTACGTCGAGTTCCGCAACGACCTGCCGAAGACCAACGTCGGCAAGATCCTGCGCCGCGCGCTGCGGGAAGAGAAAAAAGCTGCTTGACCTCCGCAGTCGCCCCCGCGAAGGCGGGGGCCCCGTTTTGTTTTAGGTTTTGACGCGCGCCAACCTCGTCGCCGGCCTGGCCTGGATCGGCCTCGCGATCCTGTGCTGGACGCCGCTCTTCTCGGTCGCCAAGCGCACGCTGCCGTACCTGGACGCGTATGCGCTCGGCACGGTGCGTTATCTGTTCGGCATCGCGATCTTCGTGCTGCTGCTCGTGGCGTTCGAGGGGCGGCAGGCGCTGCGCTACGAGGGTCGCCTCGGCAGCGCAACGCTGTTCGGCCTGATCGGCATCACCGGCTTCAACCTGTTCGTGTGGGTGGGCCTCGGCTTCACGCGCCCCGAGCACGCCTCGATCATCCTCGCGCTGCAGACGCCGCTCACCGCGCTCGGCGTGTGGGTGGCGCGCGGGCAGCGCCCCGCGACCTTTACGCTTGGCTGCGTCGCCGTCGCGTTCGCCGGCGTGGTGCTGGTCGTGACGAAGGGCGACCCGCGCGTGGCGTTCGAGCGCGGCGAGCTGCTCGGCGACCTGCTGATCTTCTGCGGCGCGCTGGCGTGGATGACCTACACGCTCGCCGGCGCGTGGAAATTCCCCGGCTGGTCGCCGCTGCGCATGACGGTGCTGACCTGCATTCCGGGCGCGGTGGGGCTGGTGATCGCCAACGCGGCCGCCATTGCGCTCGGCGCCGCCGCGCTCCCGACCCTGGAATCGGTTCTGAACGTCGCCTGGCAGATCGTGTATTTCTCGATCGGCACGGTGGTGCTCGGCGTGCTCGGCTTCAACGCCGCGGCGCGGCGCCTCGGCCCGCTCAACACCATGCTGATGCTCAACCTCATCCCGATCGGCGTGTTCGGCATCGAGGCGGCGCTCGGGCGCAGCTTCGCCGCGATCGAGATCGCCGGCGCCGCGGTGGTGATCGGCGCGCTGGTGGCGAACAACCTCTACCTGCGCGGCGTCAGCACGAGGCGCTGAACGCCCGCCGCCTCGAGGCGGCGCCGCTCAGTCACCATCGGCACGTACTCGCCGCGCGCCCACGGCTCCGCGAAGTCGCGGTAGTGCGCAGAAAGCGGATTGCCCGACTGGCCGCCGGAGTGGATGAACACCGAGGCCTGCGGATCGGCCAGGTCGGCGATCATGCGCAGGCTCGGCGCGTGGCGGTTGGCGAACGGCTCGGCCTCGTCGCCGAAGTCGCTTGCGCCCGCGTTGATCGTGTACGCGTCGCCGCCGCTCGGCACGCGGATGTCGAAGATGCGCGCGAGCCACGGCTGGCGCGTGAACGGGCGGTGGCGATGGCGCGCCACGTGCGCTTCGCCCCATCTGGGGTTTTCGCCGTAACGCCGATGCAGTTCTTCCTTAGATTTCTCGAAAGAAGAAGCGAGCAGTTGCTCGCATGTCTCTACCGGCGCGGTGCGCACGTCATCGCACCAGTGCGACTGCGCGGACAGCACGTTGTGCGTGAAGACCGCGCGCGCCGCCCAGTTCGGGCGGAACGCCTGGCCGAGCTCGTCGCCGTAGAGCGCGCGCGCGAACTCGCGCCACCACGCCGCCATGATGAGCGGCTCGGCGCGATCGGCCGCCATGGTGCCGTCCCAGTCCTTGAGCAGCGGGCTCTTGAAGTACGGCAGCAGGTCGCGCACCGCGAGGGAAACGACATCGGCCTGCATGCGCTGGAAGTCTGTCAGCCCGAATTTCTCTTTTTGAGAAAGCAATTCCTGGATGCGTCTCGCACGATAGGGCGGCTGCCATTCGGTAGTGATGTGATGCCGGTAGCCCGGCGGCACGATCTTGTGGTTGGCGAGCACCACCTGGCCTTGCGGCGGGTTGAGCGCCTGGGGTAATTCCTCGAACGGGATGTAGCCCGACCAGTCGTAGCGCTCATCCCACCCCGGCGCGGGCGCGAGGCCGCGCAGGTCGTTCTGCGGCTTGCGCAGCGGCACGCGGCCGGCCGCCACGAAGCCGATGTTGCCCTCGGCGTCGGCGTAGCTCACGCTCTGCGGCGGCGCATGCAGCGTGCGGCCCGCAGCAAGGAACTCCTTCCAGCTCGCCGCGCGCGAAAGGCGCAGCGCCGCCTGCATGGTGAGGTCATCCTCCGCGAGCGCGGTCCAGGCGAGCGCAAGCGCGAAGCCGCGCGGCGTGGCTTCGAGCGCGTTGCGCGAGACGTCGGAGACCACCGGGCCGTGGCGCGAGCGGCGCACGTTCAGGCGCTCGTCGAGCGCGCCCTTCACTTTGATCAGCTCCTCGTGCTCGGTGAAGCGGCTGCCGAACGGCTCGAGGTAGAGATCCTGCACGTCCGCGCCGGTGTTGGTGAGGCCCCACGCGATGCGCTCGTTGCGCCCGACCAGGATCGCCGGCACGCCGGGCAGCGTGCCGCCGATCGCGTCCATGCCGGGCGCGTGCAGGTGCGCGAAGTACCACACCGGCGGTGCGGTGAGGCCGAGGTGCGGATCGTTCGCGAGCAGCGGCTTGCCGCTCGCGGTGCGCGAGCCCGCCAGCGCCCAGCTGTTCGAGGCGCCGAGCGCGCCGGCTTCGGAAAACACCGGCGCGGGCGGCGGCGATTTCTCCATGCCGGAGTAGAGCGCTTTCAAGTCGGGCAGCGGGAAGGAAGCGTCGCCCGGATAGGGCGGCAGGAGCTCCTGCATGCGCTCGACGCCGAGCGTGCGCGAAAGGCGCATGCGCAGCAGCTCGCTGCGGTAGTTGCCGGCCAGGTCCCACGCCATCACCTTGGTCCATACGATGGAATCGATCGGGCTCCACGGCTCCGGCGTGACATCGAGGAGAACGAACTCGGGCGGCAGCACCGGGTCGGTGGCAAGGAACGCGTTCACGCCCGCGGCATAGGCGTCGAGCAGGCGGCGCGTCTCGTCGTCGTAGCCGCGCAGGTTCGCCTCGGCGACGCGGCGCAAGCCGAGCGTGCGCATGAAGCGGTCCGCGTCGAGCGCGCCGGCGCCGAGGATCTCGGAGAGCCGCCCCGAGGCGATGCGCCGATTCATCTCCATCTGCCACAGCCGGTCCTGCGCATGCGCGAAGCCGAGCGCGAAGTGCGCGTCCTCGAGCGAGGCGGCGAAGATGTGCGGCACGCCGTGCCGGTCGCGCAGCACCTCCGCCGCCGTGCCGAGGCCGGCGACCTGGATCTCGCCTTGCGTCTTCGGCAGCGACTGGCGCAGATAGACGTACGCCGCGCCCGCCGTCACGCAGAGGATCGCTATGAGAACGGCGAGGACCTTCAGCGCAAGGCGCATCGGCGCAGGATAGCAGCCGGGATTTAGTGCCATGCGGCGGTGCGGCAATTCTGCTATAAGCACTTGATGCTCTACAGCCTTTACGAGGCTCAGCACATGGCGCTCGCGCCCTGGCGCTATTGGGCGGAGCTTGCGCGCGGCTGGTTCGGGCACCCCTTCAGCCCGCTCATCCACCTGCCGCTCGCGCGGCGCCTGGCGGCTTCCAGCGAGCTTTTCCTGCGCGTCACCGAGCGCTACGAGAAGCCGAAGTGGAACATCGCCGAGGCGGTGCCGGAGGTGGTGGATGCGAAGCCGTTCTGCCACCTGGTTCATTTCAAACAAAATCAAAACCGGACTTCAAAAGTCCTGGTCGTAGCGCCGCTCTCGGGGCACCACGCCACGCTGCTGCGCGACACGGTGCGCGCGCTATTGCCCGAGCACGAGGTGTGGATCACCGACTGGGTGAACGCGCGCCTCGTGCCGCTTACCGCGGGCCCGTTCCACCTCGCCGACTACGTCGACTACGTGCGCGACTGGATCCGGCTGCTTTCACCCGACCTGCACGTGATCTCGGTTTGCCAACCGACCGTTCCGGTTCTCGCCGCGGTTTCTTTGCTCTCATACAACAAAGAACCCGTTCCGCGAACGATGACGATGATGGGCGGGCCGATCGATGCGCGGCGCAGCCCCACCGCGGTGAACAACCTCGCGCGCAAGAAGCCGCATTCGTGGTTCGAGCAGAACGTGATCGAGCGCGTGCCGTCCAAGTACCCGGGTTACATGCGCCGCGTATATCCCGGCTTCCTCCAGCACCTCGGCTTCGTCGCGATGAATCCGGACCGCCACCTTATCGCGCACTGGGACTACTACCACAAGCTGGTCGCCGGCGACGGCGACTCCGCCGCCGCGCACCGGCGCTTCTACGACGAATACAACGCGGTGCTCGACATGCCGGCCGAGTACTACCTCGACACCGTGAAGACCGTGTTTCAGGACTACGCGCTGCCCAAGGGCCGCATGTTCGTGCGCGAGGAGCTGGTGCGCCCGCAGGCCATCCGCGACACCGCGCTCCTCACCATCGAAGGCGAGCTCGACGACATCTCGGGCAACGGCCAGACCGAGGCCGCGCATGCCCTGTGCCTCAACATCCCGCGCGAGCGGCGCAGCCACTACGTCGCGCCCGGCGTCGGGCACTACGGCATCTTTTCCGGGCGGCGCTGGCGCGAGATGATCTTCCCGCGCGTACGGGACTTTATCCGCGCGTAATTCGGGGCCAGGGCCACAAATCGTTCTCGCGTACGCAAAAACGATTTGTGGCCCTGGCCCCGAATTCGTTGCGGTATTAGCGCCCTGGCTGCGAATTAGACGTCGTAGGTCGCGCCGGCCTCGCCGCGCACCGCGCGCTCGACGGTGCCGCGCGCGAGCTGCGGGGCGAAGAGCTCGATGAAGTCGTAGGCGTAGCGCCTGAGATACGCGCCGCGCTTGATGCCGAGGCGCGTGGTGCTCGACTCGAAGAGATGGCTCGCGTCGATAGCGCGCAGGTTGAGGTCGCGCTTCGCGTCGAACGCCATCTTCGCCAGGATGCCCACGCCCAGGCCGAGCTCGACGTAGGTCTTAATCACGTCGGAGTCCTGCGCGCTCAGCACTACGTGCGGCTTCAGGCCGCGCGCCTCGAAGGCCTTCTGCACCAGCGAGCGGTTGGCGAAAGCGAAGTCGTAGGTGACGATCGGGTGCTCGGCGAGCTTCTCCAGCGTGAGCGGGCTTTCCTTGAGCAGCGCGTGCTTCGGCGGCACCACCACGCAGCGGTTCCACTGGTAGACCGGTAGCGAGACGAGCTCGGGGTAGAGCGAGATCATCTCGGTCGCGACGCCCATGTCGGCCTCGCCGGCCAGCACCTGCTCGCAGATCTGCGTCGGGTTGCCCTGGTGGATGAGGAGCTCGACCTTCGGATAGCGGCGCTTGAACGCGGCCACCGCCTTCGGCAGCGCATAGCGCGCCTGCGTATGCGTCGCGGAGATGGTGAGCGTGCCGAGCTGGTCGTTGGCGAACTCTTCGCCGGCGCGGCGCAGGTTCTGCGCCTCCGCGAGGATGCGCTCGGCGATCGCCACCACCGCCCGTCCGGGCTCGGTGACCGAGACCAGCCGCTTGCCGTGGCGCACGAACACCTGCACCCCCAGCTCGTCCTCCAACGCCCTGATTTGCTTGGAAACGCCGGGCTGCGAGGTGTGCAGCGCCTCGGCGGCTTCGGAGACGTTCAGGCCGCGGCGCGCGACTTCGGTAAGGCAGCGGAGCTGTTGGAGCTTCATTATGCATTTATAACATAACATCGGCACGCATTAGTCTTTGAAAGAATAACAAGCCGCCCGACAATCCGGGCGTGTACCTCTACGACGAGATCGACCAACGGCTGGTGGACGAGCGCGTGCGCCAGTTCCGCGACCAGACGCGCCGCTTCCTCGACGGGCAGCTGTCCGAGGACGAGTTCAAGGCGCTGCGCCTGCGCAACGGCCTTTACATCCAGCGCTACGCGCCGATGCTGCGCATCGCAATCCCGTATGGAATTTTGTCTTCCCGGCAATTGCGCAAGCTCGCCGAGGTGGCGCGCCGCTACGACCGCGGCTACGGCCACTTCTCGACGCGCCAGAACCTGCAGCTCAATTGGCCGAAGCTCGAGCAGGTGCCCGACATCCTCGCCGAGCTCGCCACCGTGCAGATGCACGCGATCCAGACCTCGGGCAACGGCTTCCGCAACGTGACCACCGACCACTTCGCCGGCGTGGCGCAGGACGAGATCGTCGATTCGTTCGTCTGGTGCGAGCTGCTGCGCCAGTGGTCGACCTTCCACCCCGAGTTTTCGTACCTGCCGCGCAAGTTCAAGATCGCGGTGAACGGCTCGCTCGAAGATCGGGCCGCGGTCGGCGTGCACGACATTGGCTTGCATGCAGTAAGAGAAGACAACCAGGTGGGGTTCCGCGTCCTGGTGGGCGGCGGGCTCGGCCGCACGCCGATCGTCGGCGTAACGATCCGCGAGTTCTTGCCCTGGCAGCACCTGCTCAGCTACCTCGAGGCCATCCTGCGCGTGTACAACCGCCACGGCCGCCGCGACAACATCCACAAGGCGCGCGTGAAGATCCTGGTGAAGGAGCGCGGCGCGGAGCGCTTCCGCGAAGAAGTGGAAGCGGAGTGGGCGCACCTCAAGGACGGTCCGGCG
>DASVFV010000182.1:0-8224 GCA_036379875.1 Burkholderiales bacterium
CTCGAAACGGTGGCCGGAAGCACCTGCGCCGTGTGCCTCATGCACAAGAAAGGCGAGCCCGCCACCATGCAGCGCGACCCGCACTACGACGACGTGGTGGCGGAGGTCCGGGCGTTTCTCCACGAAAGGACCCAGGCAGCCGTGCGGGCTGGAATCGCCACCGAGCGGATCGTGGTCGATCCCGGCTTCGGCTTCGGCAAGACCGCCGCGCATAACCTGACGCTGCTCAAGAATCTTTCCCGGCTTTCGGAGCTTCCGATCCTGGCCGGGCTGTCCCGGAAATCCACCTTGGGCAAGATCACCGGCCGGCCGGTGGAGGAGCGCCTGGCCGGCAGCCTGACCATGGCTTTGCTCGCTTTGCAGGCCGGCGCGACAATACTGCGGGTGCATGACGTAAAAGAGACGCGCGACGTGGTCGCCGTCTGGGAATCTTTTGAGAAAACACTTCGGAACTGACGGCGTACGCGGCACCGTGGGGCAGAGCCCCATGACGCCCGACTTCGTGCTGCGCCTCGGCTATGCGGCAGGAAAAGTCCTGTCCCAGAAAACCGATCACCCAGCGGTGCTGATCGGCAAGGACACGCGCATCTCGGGCTACATGCTCGAGTCGGCGCTGGAGGCCGGGTTCTCCGCTGCGGGCATCGACGTGCACATGTGCGGGCCGATGCCGACGCCGGCGGTTGCGTACCTCACGCGTGCGCTGCGCCTCACCGCCGGCGTGGTGATCAGCGCCTCGCACAATCCCTACGCCGACAACGGCATCAAGTTCTTCAGCGGCGACGGCTTTAAGCTGCCCGACGAGACCGAGGCGCGCATCGAGGCGGAGATGGAGCAGCCGATGGGCTGCAACGAGGCCGCGCAGCTCGGCAAGGTGTGGCGCGTGGACGACGCGCCGGGGCGCTACATCGAGTTCTGCAAGTCGACCTTCCCGAACCACCTCGACCTCAAGGGCCTGAAGATCGTGCTCGATTGCGCGCAGGGCGCCGCGTACCACGTCGCGCCGCACGTCTTCCACGAGCTCGGCGCCGACGTAACGTCGCTCGGCGCGAATCCCGACGGCTTCAACATCAACGAGAAACGGGACCTTGCGGCCGAGGTGCGCAGCCGCAAGGCCGACCTCGGCATCGCGTTCGACGGCGACGCCGACCGCGTGCTGATGGTGGACGGGGCGGGGCGCAGCTACGACGGCGACCAGCTGCTCTTCGCCATGGCCAAGCACCGCCACGGCAAGCAGAAGCTCGCCGGCGTGGCGGGCACGCTGATGACCAACTTCGCCTTCGAGAAGGCGATGGCGCGCCTGGGCATCGGCTTCGCGCGCGCCAAGGTGGGCGACCGCTACGTGCTCGAGCTCCTGCGCGAGAAGGGCTGGCTGCTGGGCGGCGAGAACTCGGGCCACCTGATCTGCCTCGACAAGCACACCACCGGCGACGGCATCGTCTCGGCGCTGCAGGTGCTCGAGGCGATGCGCGAATCGGGCCGCGCGCTCGCCGAGCTCACCGCCGAGCTCGTCATGTTCCCGCAGGTGCTGCTGAACGTCGCCGTGCCGCGCGGCTTCGACTGGAAGAAATTCCCCGAGATCGCGAAAGCGCAATCGGTGGCGGAAAAGGCATTGAACGGCAAGGGCCGCGTGCTGCTGCGACCGTCCGGCACCGAGCCGGTGCTGCGCGTGATGGTCGAGGGCGAGCCGCGCGAGGCGATCGAGTCCGCGGCGAAGAGCATCGCCGAAGCCGTGAAGCAAGCGGCGCGCTGATTACCCGTCCCGCATCGGTCGTCATCGCGCTCGGGTCGGCGCAGACCCTGGCCTGGGGCTCGACGTATTACCTGCCCGCCATCCTGGCGAACAACATGGCGGCCGAGCTTGGCATCGGCACGGCGTGGATCTTCACCGCGTTCTCCGCCGGCCTACTGCTGTCGGCGTTCTTCGGCCCGACGGCCGGGCGCCTGATCGACCTGCACGGCGGCCGGCGCGTGCTGCCGGTGTCGAACCTGGTGATTGCCGCGGGCCTGGTTCTGCTGGGTCTTTCCGAAGGGCTTCCTTCCTTGTTCGCGGCGTGGCTGGTGATCGGGGTGGGGATGAGCGGCGGGCTCTACGAGGCGGCGTTCTCCACGCTTGCCGGCATCTACGGCGCGCAGGCGCGCCGCGCCATCACCGGGATCACGCTGATCGCCGGCTTCGCGAGCACGGTGTGCTGGCCGCTCTCCGCGTACATGGACGTGACGATCGGCTGGCGCGCCACCTGCTTCGTGTGGGCGGCGGCGCATGTCCTGATCGGCATGCCGATCAACCTGCTTCTTCCCCCCAACCGTAAATACGAAAAGCCGGCGGCGCCTTCCTCCGCGGCGCCGCAAGGACGGCTCCTCGTGATGGTGGGGCTCTCGTTCGTGTTCGCCGCGGGCTGGTTCTCGAGCACCGCCATGGCGGCGCATTTCCCGCGCGTGCTGCAGGAGGCGGGTGCCAGCCTGGCCGTGGCGATTGCGGCGGCCGCGCTCATCGGGCCGGCGCAGGTCGCGGCGCGCGTGCTCGAGTTCTGGCTGATGCGCCACCTGCACCCGATCGTCTCGGCGCGCATCGCCGCGCTCGCGCACCCGGTCGGCGCGACCGGATTGATGATCGCCGGCGCGCCGGCCGCGACGCCGTTCGCGCTGATCCACGGCGGCGGCAACGGCGTGATGACCATCGCGAGCGGCGCGCTGCCGCTCGCGCTGTTCGGCCCGGCGGGATTCGGCTTGCGCCAGGGCTTGCTGATGGCGCCGGCGCGCTTCATCTCGGCCAGCTCGCCGTTTGTCTTCGACCTGCTGCTGACGCGCTTCGGTACCGGCGCGCTGACGGTCACGGCCAGCCTCGGCGTGGCAGCTTTCGTGGTCCTGATGCTGATTCCAGCGCGACGCGCGGATTGAGGAACTGCGGCGGGATCGTCCGACGGGCCTGCCGACCCCGGCGCACTATCCGTGCACTCGGCGTGTCGGGCAGCCCTCGGAACGAGCCTTTACTGTAGCAGCTAAGGAAGGCTCAGCCAGGAAGAACGCCACAGATCTTGCGGAGCATGACCTGCGCCTCGGCGGGGGAATTTCCACGCCAGGCCACGATCTGGTCGGGCCGGATGAGGACGTAATCCGCACCGTAAAGGTCGCGCGCTTCGCTGCGCTGCAGCGGAACAATTTTCACGCCCTCGACCCGGGCGGGCTTGAACGCGAGCAGCGTCCACTCGAATCCGAACAGATCGTAGAGCGAGCGCCCGTCCGGCATCCAGAGGTGCGGCGGTCGGCCGCCGGGCGTCGCGCTCGGCACATATTCATTGGCCTTGTCCGGCGGCGGGCTCGTGCCGTCTGAAATGATCGCCGGCGAGCCGTCGTAGCGCCCGCCAAACGTGATGCCCGGGATGTTGAACTCCGCGCGCCCGTGCGCGGCGTAGTACTCGCCCGCGCGGCGCCGCGCGGCTTCGCCAGCGGGCGAGTCGTCCTCGATCTCCGGCGGCGGCACATAGTTGCCGAGCGAATCGGCGAAGCCCTTGGCGTAGGCGGTGTTGCGCACTGCAAGCGGGCGGCGCTCCGCTTCGTAGCTTTGCAGGAGGGTTTCCGCAGCCAGACCCTTCAGTACGGCGGCGAGCTTCCAGCCGAGATTCACCGCATCCTCGACCGCGGTGTTGTAGCCGAGGCCGCCCGTCGGCGTGAAGAGATGCGCGGCGTCGCCGCCGATAAAGACTCTGCCCTCGGAAAATTTCTCCGCCACGAGCGAATGGCCGGCGGTCCAGGGCGCGCGCGCCAGCACTTCGACGCGCAGGGGCAAGCCGATGGTCTGCTGCACCATCGCGATCGCTTCTTCTTCAGTCACCCTCGCTTCATCCTGGCCGGGGTGGAGCTGCGTGTGAAAGGCGAACTCGCCCTTGCCATCCACTGCCGGCATGAAGCAGCGCCGCTCGGGATTGAAGGCGACGTTCATCCACGCCGGCGGGTGCGGCACCTCGCGATAGAAGTCGGGGATGCGCGCGTGCACCGCGTACATGCGCCCGCCCACGAACGGGCGCGTGATGCCGGTCTCGCCCGTGTAGCCGATGCCGAGCGCCTGGCGCACCGTGCTGCGCGGCCCGTCGGCGCCGACCAGATAGCGGGTTTTAATGGTTTGGCCGCTCTCCAGTCGCACTTCCATGGAATCGGCGTTGAAGCCGGTCATGCGCACCCCGTAGTTCACGCAGACGCTCGGCAGCGCCTCGGCGTGCCGGCGCAGCACCGGCTCGATGAACTTCTGGTTGCAGCGGTGCGGCAGCTCGGCGGCGCTCCACGAGCCGCGCAGGCTGGTGACAAGCTGCTTCGCGTCGCGCGCCGAGGGGAGCGTGAAGCGCGCGAGCTCGTGGCGCGCGAAGCGCGTGAAGTAGGCGATGTCGGTGGGGAAGTCGGGCGGCAGGCCGAGCGCGCGGATCTCGTCGGCGAAGCCGAGGCGCCGGAAATGCTCCATGGTGCGCGCCTGCGTGGCGTTGGCGGCGGCGTTGCGCGTGGTGCCCGGATTCTGGTCGACGAGCACCACGGCGATGCCGCGCCGGCCAAGCTCGATGGCGAGCGTCAGGCCGAACGGGCCGCCGCCGACGATGAAGACCTGGGTTTGGGCCGGGAGCACAGGCCGGCCATTTTATGCAGTCGTCCGATGGGGATGCCGAACCCGGCGTGCTATCGGCGCGACGCTCGGCGATCGGGCAAGCCCCACGGAACGATGGCCCAGTATAGGCAGCGCGTCGTTACAGGTCCCCGACTGCCCGTAGTCCTCCAGGGCGCGTCGGGAAACGGTGACTTAACTCACATCCTCCGGGCGATAAGGCTGCGCGGATAAGGTTTTTCGCGGGCGGGGCGGACAATCGTTTCGGGGAGGAGGTCTTGGACAAGGCGCTGTCCGCGGAGCATTTCGCCTGGCTGGTCGGCAGCCTGTGCCGGCTTGGCCGTGTGCCATTCGACGCGGCCCTGTTGTCGCAGCGCTTCCCCGCCCCGCACGGCCGGGTGCAGCTCATTGCCGCCCTTCACGCGCTGGGCTTCACCACCGGCGACGGTTCGCTAGCCAGGCCCGCCTTTCCGTGCGTCGCCTTTCTGAAGGACGGAATGCCGGTGCTCGTCCTGAAGGCCGAGGGCCGGCGGCTTCTCTATTTCGAGCCAGGCGCCGATAAAGGGGCAGTCGCCGACCGGGACGCTTTCGAGCCGCATGCGCTCTTCGCGCGTCACGAGACCCAGAAGGATGTGGCGGAAGGCGCCCGCAGCTTTGGCTTCGCCTGGTTCTGGCGCGAGCTCGTCAAGCACAAGGCCGTCTGGCGCGACGTGCTGGCCGCGTCGCTCTTCATCCAGCTCGTCGCGCTCGCGACGCCGATCTTCACCCAGGTGGTGATCGACAAGGTGGTGGTGCACCAGACCACCAATACGCTGGTCGTGATCGCCGCCGCGCTCGCCATGTTCCTGGTCTTCAACGCCGGCATGGGCTGGCTGCGCCAATACCTCGTGCTGCATACCGGCAACCGCGTGGATGCGGTGCTCGGCAGCGAGGTGTTTCGCCATCTGCTGCGGCTGCCGCTGCCGTATTTCGAGCATCGCCCCACCGGCGTTCTGATCGCGCGCGTGCGCGCGGTCGAGACGGTGCGCGAATTCATGTCCGGCGCGGCGGTCTCGCTGATCCTCGACTTCCCTTTCCTGCTGGTATTCGCCGCGGTGATGTTTTTCTACAGCTGGCAGCTCGCGCTGATCGCGCTCGCCATGCTGGCGTTGATTTCAGCCTTGAGCCTGGCCGTCACTCCGCTCCTTCGCGCGCGTCTGAACAGGCAATTCCTGCTCGGCGCGCGCAACCAGGCGTTCCTGACCGAGTACGTCGCCGGCATGGAGACGGTGAAATCGCTGCAGATGGAGCCGCGCCTGGAGTCGCGCTACGACGAGATGCGGGCCGCCTACCTCGCGTCGGGCTTCGACGCGCGCCAGGTTTCCAATACCTACAACGTGGCCGCCAACGCGCTCGAGCAGGCAATGACGCTCGCCATCCTTTGCGTGGGCGCGCTCCTCGTGATGCGCAACGACGGCTTCACCATCGGCATGCTGGTCGCGTTCCAGATGTTCGCGAGCCGCCTCTCGCAGCCGATGCTGCGCCTCGCGGGGCTGTGGCAGGAGTTCCAGCAGGCCGCGATCGCGGTCAAGCGCCTCGGCGACATCATGGACGTGCCCGCCGAGCCGCAGGCGCTCGTGCCTTCCCGCGCGCCGCAGGGCAGGGCGGAGATCCGCGTGGCGGGGCTGGCGTTCCGCTATTCGCCGGAGCATCCCTACCTCTATCGGAATTTCAACTGCGCGCTCGAGCCTGCCAAGCTGGTCGTGCTTACCGGGCCGTCGGGCTCCGGCAAGAGCACGCTGGCGAAGCTCCTGCTCGGCTTCTACATGCCCGACGAAGGGCAGATCACCATCGACGGGCACGACATCCGCCATCTCGCGGCCAACGAGCTGCGCCAGTACTTCGGCGTGGTGCCGCAGGAGACGGTGCTGTTTTCGGGCTCGATCTACGAGAACCTGGTCGCCGCGAGCCCGGACGCCGGCCTCGCGGAAGTGGTGAGTGCCTGCCGCATCGCGGAGATCCACGACGCGATCGAGCGCCTGCCGAAGGGCTATCGCACCGAGATCGGCGAGCACGGCGCCGGCCTGTCGGGCGGGCAGAAGCAGCGCCTCGCCATCGCCCGGGCGCTCCTCAAGCGGCCGCGCGCGCTCATCTTCGACGAGGCGACGAGCAGTCTCGACCTGGCGACCGCGGAGAAGTTCGCGCAGACCGTGAACAAGCTGAAGGGCGCGGCGACCATTCTGTTCATCGCGCACCAGGTGCCGAGAGGACTCGCGATCGACGAGGTGCTCACGCTCGGCGGGAGGACCCATGATGAAAGCCGATCCGGCGGACTTCGCCCCGCCGCTGTTGCGCATCCGGGATAAGCCGGCGCCGCCGCTCGCCGGCTGGGTGCTGCGGCTCCTCGTCGTGATGCTGGTGTGCCTGTTCGCCTGGGCCGCGCTCGGGCGCCTCGACATCGTCGCGGTGGCCGACGGCAAGCTCGTGCCGTCCAGCTACCTGAAGATCGTCCAGCCGCCCGAGCAGGGCATCGTGAAGGAGATCCTGGTGAAGGAGGGCGAGAAGGTCGCGCCGGGCCAGGTGCTCATCCGCATGGACTCGGTGCTGGCCGGCGCCGATGCCAAGGCGATTCGCGCCGATCACGACAACAAGCGCCTCGCCCTGCGGCGCATCGATGCCCAGCTTTCCGGGAGGGTTTTCGCCCGAAGAGAAGAAGATCCCATGGATCTATATGTGCGCGTCGAAGCACAGCACGCGGCCAACGTACGTGCGTACGAGAACGCGCTCGGGCAGGAGCAGTCGCTCCTCGAGAAGGCGCGCCAGGACCTCGCGGCGGCGCAGGCCACCAAGGCCAAGCTCGAGCAGGTGCTGCCGCACTACATCGAGCAGGAGAAAGCGTTCGAGAAGCTCACGCGCGACGGCTTCGCCGGCCGCATCATGTACACCGACAAGCGGCGCGAGAGGATCGAGAAGGAGCAAGACCTGCGCACGCAGGAGTTCATCATCGGCTCGAACCGCGCGCTGATCGCGCAATCGGAGAAGAAGATCGCGCAGATCAGCGCAGACTACCGGCGACAGCTCCAGACCGAGCGCGTAGAGGCGGCTTCGCAGCTCGAGAAGCTCACGCAGGAGCTGGCCAAGATCTCGCATCGGAACGAGCTCCTCGAGCTGCGCGCGCCGCAGGCCGGCGTCGTGAAGGACCTCGCCACGCATACCGCCGGCACCGTGGCGGCGCCCGGCACCATCCTGATGACCATCGTTCCCGAGGGCGACCGGCTGGTCGCCGAGGTCTGGGTGTCGAACCAGGACGTCGGCTTCGTGCGCGCCGGCCAGCCGGCTCGCCTCAAGCTCGCCGCGTTCCAGTTCCAGAAGTACGGCATGGTCGACGGCACGGTGGCCCTCGTGAACGCGGACGCGAGCGAGGCGCCGTCGCCCAACCTGCGCCAGGACATCGGCCGCGAGCGCCCCATGGGCCCGCTCGCCTTCCGCGCCCTCATCGAGTTGAAAGAGCAAAAGCTTCTCTCGTACCCCTTGCAGCCGGGAATGCAGGTGGCCGGCGAGATCCACCTCGGCACGCGGACGGTGCTCGAATATCTGCTCTCGCCCGTGCAAAAGGCGTTTCACGAAGCAGGCCGGGAACGCTAGGCATCTCCCATT
>DASVFV010000183.1:0-5635 GCA_036379875.1 Burkholderiales bacterium
GGTAGTCCACCACCACGAGGCCGAGCTTGCCGTACTCGCGCTTCATGCGCCGCGCGCGAGCGCGCAGCTCGAGCGCGTTCAGCGCCGCGGTCTCGTCGACGTGGATCTGCGTCTCGTTCAGGCGCCCGATCTCGTCGGTGAGCCGGCCCCACTCCTCGTCGTTCAGGCGCCCGGTGCGCAGCCTGCTCTGGTCGAGCTTGGCCATCGAGGACAGCATGCGCATGGCGAGCTGGCTCGCGCTCATCTCCATGCTGAACACCGCGACCGGCAGGCGCACGCTCGGGTGCAGCGCCACGTGCTCGGCGATGTTGAGCGCGAACGCAGTCTTGCCCATCGAGGGACGGCCGGCGACGATGATCAGGTCGCCGGGCTGCAGCCCGGCGGTGCGCTGGTCGAGCTCGGTGAAGCCGGTCGGCACCCCGGTGATGTCGGACGGATTGTCCTGGCTGTGCAGGTGGTCGATGCGCTCGAACACCTTGGCGAGCACCGGGCTGATGCCGACCAGGCCCTGGTCCTTGCGCGCGCCCGACTCGGCGATCTGGAAAATCTTCGACTCGGCTTCATCGAGCAGCTGCCCGACGTCCTTGCCGGTGGGCGCGAGCGCGTTCTCGGCGATCTCGGTGGCGACCTGCGCGAGGCGGCGCTGGATGGCGCGCTCGCGCACCAGCTCCGCGTAGCGCCGGATGTTGAGCGCGCTCGGCGTGTTCTGCGCGAGCGCCGCGAGGTAGGCCGCGCCGCCGGTCTTGTCCTTGTCCTCGCTCGCCTCGATCGACTCGGAGACCGTGACCACGTCGGCCGGGCGGTTCGCCTCGATGAGTTTCGCGATGTGGCGCCAGATGCGCCGGTGGTCGTCGCGGTAGAAGTCCTCGCCCGCCACCGTGTCGGCGACGCGGTCGAAGGCCTGGTTGTCGATCAGCAGCGCGCCGAGCAGCGACTGCTCCGCCTCCACCGAGTGCGGCGGCAGCCTGAGCGCTACGAGCTGCGGATCCTGGACTTCCTGACGCGCTGCGTGCTGTGCTGCGGCCATCTTGTTGTCTACCTCCCCGAGGCCGAGATCATAGAAACGCGCGGGCGCTTTTCGATTCGATCAGTCGAAACTCGGCAGCTCGAAGCGGATAAACGCGGCGCCGGCGGCGAATATTTGACCGGCCGACCGGGAAGCGCGCCGGCGCTTGTGGATTACCTGTGCACAGCGTGTCGATAACGTGTGCATGATACCTGCACAACCGAAAACTATTTTGCTTGACACGCGAGGCGAAAAAAAAGGCCCCGAGGGGCCTTCTCTTGCGCGAGCGAAGATTACTGCTCGCCCAGCACCGAAACTGTGATGGTCACCGCGACGTCGGTATGCAGCCCGATCTCGAGCGGGAAGTCGCCGACCTGCTTGAGCGGTCCCTGCGGCATGCGGATCTGCGCGCGCTCCACCTCGTGGCCCTGCTTCTTCAGCGCCTCGACGATGTCGTAGTTGGTGACCGAGCCGAACAGGCGCCCGTCGGGGCCCGCCTTCTGCGTGATCTGCAGCGTCAGCTTGTCCAGCTTGGCGGCGCGCTCCTGCGCCTTGGCGAGCGCCGCGGCCTGCGCCTTCTCCAGCTCGGCGCGCCGCGCCTCGAACTGCTTCTTGTTCTCCTCGGTGGCGCGCTTCGCCTTGCCTTGCGGGATGAGGAAGTTGCGCGCGTAGCCGTCCTTCACCTTCACCACCTGGCCGAGCTCGCCCAGGTTGGCGATCTTCTCCATCAGGATGACTTCCATGGCTCGCCTCTCAGTGCAGGTCGGTGTACGGCAGGAGCGCGAGGAAGCGCGCGCGCTTGATCGCTTCCGACAGCATGCGCTGATAGCCGGCCGCGGTGCCGGTGATGCGCGCCGGGATGATCTTGCCGGTCTCGTTGACGAAGTCCTTCAGCGTCTCGACATCCTTGTAGTCGATCCACTCGGCTTTCTCGGCGGTAAAGCGGCAGAACTTGCGGCGCCGGAACAGCGCGCGCTGCCCGCGGTCCTTCTTGTCCTTGCCGAACTTCCCTTTGCCCTTTCCTTTACCTCTGCGGGGCGGTGGCATCTTTCTCTCCTTCGATGAATTCGATGTTGGTGACGTGGAGCACGAGCCGCTTCGATCGCTTGCTCTTTGCTCCCAGGAATCCTTGAATCTTCAGGTTCGTTCCAAGTTTGGCGTTGCCGAGCAGTCTGGCCTGGGTCTCGAAAGCGATGGCGTTGACCTCGGCGCGTACGCTGCGCTTGCCGCCGGCTTCGTCCTGCTCCGACTCGTGCCCGAGCTTGAACTCGACCGCGGCCACGCCGGCTGGCGTGTAGCGCAGCGCGCTCAGCTCAAGCAGCCGGCCGCTCAGTTCGACCCGGTTCAGTGCGCTCAGCCCGAGCCGGTTCCGTCGCCTCGGCCGGCCGGCCTTCGCCGCCCATCATGGACTTGGATTTCTCCTCGCGCATCATGGGCGAGGGCGTGGTGTGCGCTTTCGGCATGCTGACGATGAGGTGGCGCAGCACCGCGTCGCTGAACTTGAACGAGTGCTCGAGCTCCTTGAGGGTCTCGTTGTCGCACTCGATGTTCATGAGCACGTAGTGCGCCTTGTGGACCTTCGCAATCGGGTAGGAGAGCTGCCGGCGGCCCCAGTCCTCGAGGCGATGCACGGTGCCCTGTCGTTGGGCGATCAGGCCCTTGTAGCGCTCGACCATCTGCGGGACCTGCTCGCTCTGGTCGGGATGGACGATGAAGACGATCTCGTAATGCCGCATGTTCTGGTTGGCTCCTTTTCCTGTGGGTTTGGCCGGTACACCATGCGAGTGACGCGACCAGGAAGGGGGCGAATTGTACCAGCAAAACAACGGCTAAACGCCAGCGATGCCGAGCTCCTTCTTCACCGTCTCCAGCACCGGGCCGACCTTCTGCACCGCCTGGCGGATCTTCTCGGGGTCGGTTTCCAGTGTGCGCGCCCAGTAGTCGAGGGCTTCGCGCTTCACTTCGATGAGCGTCGGGTCCGGCGGCGTATAGGTGGCCATGGCGGTGAGACCCTCCGCCGCCGCTGCAGTTCAGCTAGCTGAGCGGAATCCCGTGGCGCGCGGCGGCGACCACCGCTTCGGCGCGAGTGGAAACGCCGAGCACCATGAAGATGGCGTGCGCATGCTGCTTGACGGTGTTCGGCGCGATCGCGAGCTCGGTGGCGATGCGCTCGTTGTTGTAGCCCTTGAGCATCAGGCGCAGCACGTCCTTCTGGCGCCCGGTGAGATCGAGCTGCCGCGCGCGCCGGCGCAGCGGCGGCTTGTTTTCCACCAGCGCCTCGGGCGGCACGTAGGTGCCGCCGGCCGCGATCACCTTGAGCGCGGCGATCATCACGTCGGGCTTGGAGGTCTTCGGGATGTAGCCCACGGCGCCTGCGTCGAGCGCGCCGCGAATGCTTTCTCGGTCGCAGCTCGCCGAGAGCACCGCCACCGGCAGCTTGGGAAATTCGCGCCGGAAGCGCGTCAGCGCGTCGAGCTCCTCGCAGCCGGGCAGGCCGAGGTCGAGCAGCACGAGGTCGGGGCGCTCGGCGCCGGCGCGCGCGATGCCCGCCTCGAGGGTCGCTTCGGTCGCCACCATCACTTCGCCGAGCGCGCGCGCGAGCACCGCCGGCACGATCTCCTGGATCAGAGGATGATCGTCGATGACGAGCGCGCGCATGCCGGCATGTTACCTCCGGCGCACCGACTCGAACAGGCAGACCCCGGCCGAGACCGAGACGTTCAGGCTCTCGACTTCGCCCTGCATCGGGATTCGGACAAGGAGATCACAGCTCTCGCGCGTGAGGCGGCGCATGCCCTCGCCTTCCGCCCCGAGCACCCACGCGATCGAGGCAGGCAAGTCAGCCTGGTAGAGCGTTTTATCCGCGCGTTCGTCGGCGCCCACGATCCAGATGTTGCGCTCCTTCAGGTCGGCCAGCGTGCGCGCCAGGTTCGTGACCATCAGGTAGGGCGTGGCCTCCGCGGCGCCGCTCGCCACCTTCGAGACTGCCGGGGTAATGCCGGCGGCGCGGTCGCGCGGCGCAATGACCGCGTGCGCGCCCGCGGCGTTCGCCACGCGCAGGCAGGCGCCCAGGTTGTGCGGATCCGTAACGCCGTCGAGCACCAGAAGTAGGGGTTTCTCGACTTTTTCCAGGATCTCGTCGAGGTTGTCGCCCACCTTCTTCAGGTCCACGCGCGCCACCACGCCCTGGTGGCGCCCGCCGCCGTAGAAGCCGTCGAGCCGCTTCGTGGGGACCTTATGGACTTGCACGGAGGAGCGCTGCGCGGCGGACACCAGGTCCTTCATGCGGCCGTCGTTGCGCGTCTCGTCGACGAAGATCTCGAGCACCGACTTTGGATCCGCACGCAGCCGCGCGAGCACGGCGTGGAAGCCGAACACGACGCGAGGCTCCTTCATGCCGGCACGAAGTCGACCTTGCGCGACTCGAGGTCGACGCGCACCAGCTTGACCGTCATACGGTCGGCGAGCCGGTAGCGCTTGCCGGTGCGCTCGCCGAGCAGCGCGTGGCGCGCCGCGTCGTACTGGAAGTAATCGCGCCCGAGCTCGGAGATGTGTACTAGGCCGTCGACGTAGAAGTCATCCAGCGTCACGAACAGGCCGAACGGCACCACGCCGGTAATGCTGCCGGAGAACGTGCCGCCCACGCGGTCGCGCATGTAGTAGCACTTGAGCCAGTTCTCGACGTCGCGGCTCGCGTCGTCGGCGCGCCGCTCGGTTTCGGAGCAATGGCGGCCCAGCGCTTCCCAATCCTCTTCGAAATACTTCTTGTTCGAAAGGGCCGCTTTGATCGCGCGGTGCACCAGCAAGTCGGGGTAGCGGCGGATCGGCGAGGTGAAGTGCACGTACGACTCGAAGGCGAGCCCGAAGTGCCCGACGTTGCTCGGGCTGTACTGCGCCTGCTTGAGCGAGCGCAGCAGGATGGTCTGCAGCAGCCCGAAGTCGGGGCGCTTGCGGATGCGCTCGAGCAGCCGCGCGTAGTCCTTGGGGCGCGGGATCTCGCCGCCGGGCAGCTGCAGGCCGAGCTCGGCGAGGAACTCGCGCAGCGCCGCGACCTTGTCCGCGGCCGGCACGTCGTGCACGCGGTAGAGCACCGGCTGCTTGCGCTCGGCGAGGAAGTTGCCCGCGCACACGTTGGCGGCCAGCATGCACTCCTCGATGATGCGGTGCGCGTCGTTGCGCGCCTCGGGCACGATCTTCTCGATCTTGCCGCGCGCGTCGAAGATCATGCGCGTCTCGGTGGTGTCGAAGTCGATCGCGCCGCGGCGGCTGCGTTCCTCGTAGAGCGCCTTGAACAGGTCGTAGAGAACCTGCAGGTGTTCCGGGGGTTTTCCGGAAGACAACTTCTGCCAGACTTCGGTATACGTCAGCCGCGCCTTGGAGCGGAACACCGCGGGAAAGAACTCGTAGCGCGCCACCTCGCCCTGGTGCGTGATGGCCATCTCGCAGACCATGGCGAGCCGATCGACGTTCGGATTCAGCGAGCACAGCCCGTTCGACAGCTTCTCCGGCAGCATCGGGATCACGCGGCGCGGGAAGTACACCGAGGTGCCGCGCTCGCGCGCGTCGCGGTCGAGCGCGTCGCCCGGCCGCACGTAGTGGCTCACGTCCGCGATCGCCACCCAGAGGCGC
>DASVFV010000184.1:0-2945 GCA_036379875.1 Burkholderiales bacterium
AAGCAGACCGAGAGCTTCCTCGCGCGCGGCCTGCCGGGCGTGAAGGTGAAGATCGGGCGCCAGGAACCGCGTGAAGACGAGGAGCGCGTACGCGCGGTGCGCGGACTGATCGGCGACAAGGTGCACCTGATGGTGGATGCCAACATGGCGTGGAGCGCCGACGAAGCGCTCGAGCGCGGCCGCCGGCTCGAGCAGTTCCGGCTCCACTGGTACGAGGAGCCCGCCATTCCCGAGGACGTCGCCGGGCACGCGCGCCTGGTGCGCGAGTTGTCGACGCCCATCGCGGTGGGCGAGAGCCTGCATTCGCCGCATGAATTCCGCCGCTATATCGACGAGCGCGCCTGCGGCGTAGTGCAGATCGATCCGGTGACGAACGGCGGAATCACCGCGTCGCTGCGCGCGCTCCAGATGGCGAACGCCGCCGGCCTGGACGCGAGCAGCCACTACTGCGACGAGCTGGCCGCGCACCTGCTATGCGCCTCTACGCGTTCGGTCTACCTCGAGAAGCACGCCTTCGCGCTCGACCCATATCTGCTCGCGCCGCAGCAAGTGAAGAACGGCCGCGTGCGCCCGACCGGGGTGCCGGGCACGGGGATGCGTTTCGACGAGCGGGCACTGGCCCGTTTTTCGGTGTAGGGAGGAAGGCTTTCCTGACTTGAAGATCATCGACGCGCACCATCACCTGTGGGACCTGTCGGGCGGGCGGCTGCGCTACCCGTGGCTGCAGGACAAAGAGCCGCACGAGTTCTTCCTCGGCGATTACGCCAAGCTCAAGCGCGACTACCTGCCGCCCGACTACCGGCGCGACGCCGCCCACCACGAGGTGGTGAAGACGGTGCACGTCGAGGCCGAATGCAGCCGCGAGCAGCAGGTCGAAGAGACGCGCTGGCTCACGGAGGTCAACGGGAAGTACGGCATGCCGAACGCGATCGTCGGCCATGCCTGGTTCCACACCGGCAATACCGAAGAGGTCCTCGCCGGACACAGGGAATTCCCGCTGGTGCGCGGCATCCGTTCCAAGCCTGCGGACGAGGCGATGATGCGCGACGCAAGATGGCTGGCCGGGCTGCGCCTCTTGAAAAAGTACGACCTGTCCTGGGACCTGCGGGTGAAGACCTGGGAGCTCGAGGCCGCGGCGCAAGTGGTGCGCGGCATTCCGGAGATCCCGGTGGTGCTGAACCACGCCGGCTTCCCCTGGGAGCGCAGCGCGGCGGGCCTGGAGATGTGGCGAAGGGGCGTGCGCGCGCTCGCGGCGTGTCCGAACGTCTGGTGCAAGCTCTCGTGCCTGCTGCTGCGCGAGGGCGCGTGGAGCTACGAGGACAACCGCCGCATCGTGCTCGAGGCGATCGAGATGTTCGGCGCCGGGCGCTGCATGTTCGCCTCCAACTTTCCGGTCGACGGCCTGCGCGTGACCTATGCGCAGATGTTCGACGACTTCAAGCGCATGACCGCCGGGTTCTCGGCCGCGGAGCGCGCCGGCCTGTTCCACGACAACGCCGCGTCGTTCTACCGGATCTGATTCCGCGCCGCCCGCTATGATGCCGCGATGAAGGTGGTGATCGTCGGCGGCGGGATCGGCGGGCTGTCGTTGGCGCGCGAGCTCATGCTGCGCGGCATCCGGCCCACGGTGCTCGAGCGCGCGCCGCAGCTGAACCCGGTCGGCGCCGGCATCATCATGAACCCGAACGCGATGCGCGTGCTGGAGAAGAACGGCCTCGCCGACGAGGTGCGGCGCGAGTCCTGGCCCTATCTCACGCGCGAGACGCGCGACGCAAGCGGGCGGCTTCTCGCGACGCGCGATTACCGGCCGCTCTACGAGTCGGGCAGGCTCGCGCAAGGCGCGCTCGTGCACCGGGCGCATCTCCTGGGGGCGCTCTACAACAGCTTGCCTCCCGGCACGGTGAGCTTTGGTTCGACCGTCAAGAGCGTGAAGCCGCTCAACGCCGACTTGATCGTCGGCGCCGACGGCATCCACTCGCAGGTACGGCGCGAGCTCTTCGCCGACACGGACAAGGAAATTCGGCCTCACTACATGGGTTATCGCTCGCACCGCCTCGTCATGGACAACGTGGCCGGGGTGCGCTGCTTCACCGAGTACCTGGGGCGCGGCCAGCGCATCGGGCTGGTGCCGATCTCGGAGAAGCGCCTCTACATCTGGACCACCTTCAACTCGCCGCAGCACGAGCAGCCGGCGCCCGACCTGCCGCGGCTGTTCGCCCAGTTCACCCACGAGCCGATCCGGTACCTCTTCTCGGCGCTGCCGCCGGCGCAGCAGATCATCACCACCGAGATCGAGGAGCTGTGGGCCCGCCAATGGTGGAAGCAGCGCGCGGTGCTGCTCGGCGACGCGGCGCACGCCATGACGCCCAACATCGGCCAGGGCGCCGGCATGGCGATGGAGGACGCGGCGGTGCTCGCCGAAGAGCTTGCCGGCGCCGCCGCGCTGGACCGCGCTCTGGCAAACTACGAAGAGCGGCGCAAAGCGCGCGTCGAGACCGTAGTGCGCATCTCGCGAGAAGTGGGCAGGGACGGGCAGCGCTCGAACGCGGTTGCGTGCTGGCTGCGGAACCGCCGCGTCGAGCGCGAGGGGCGCGACGTGGAGCGCCGGTTGGAAGAGCTGGAGCGCCTGCTCGCATTTTCAGGATAGGACCATGGGCAAGATCAGACACATTGCAATCACCGCCGAAGACCCTTTCGTCACCGCCGAGCTATTCAAGAAGGCGCTCGGGCTGGAAGAGATCTCGCGCGGCGACAGCGACCTCGCGCGCGAGGTCTACCTTACCGACGGCTACATCAACCTCGCCATCGTGTGCTGGAAGCGCACCCGGGAGACGCCCAACCCGTACCCGGACGGCTATGGCCTGGACCACTTCGGCGTGCAGGTGGACGACCTCAAGCAGGCCGAAGAGCGCGCGCGCAAGGCCGGCGCGGTGCCGCAGCCGCCG
>DASVFV010000185.1:0-7022 GCA_036379875.1 Burkholderiales bacterium
GACAAAATGAGCACCGCGGCTGACGCCGTCGCGCCGGCGCGGCGCGCCGCCGAGCGGCATACCACGGTGCTGTTCGCCGAGGCCGGCCCCGCGGGCCGCCATTGCCTCGAGGCGCTCGGGCACGCCGCCGAGCTGAGCGGCGGGCGCGTGTTGCACCGGCGCGAGACCGGCGTGCTCGCCCTGTTTTCGAGCCCCGACGCGGCGGCGGCCGCGGCTGCGCGGATGCAGGCCTACGCCCAGACGCTCAAGCCGGCCGCCGAGCCGGTCCATCTGCGCATCGGCTTCCATGCCGGCCCGGTGGGCCAGCGCGACCAGGACATCTTCGGCGGCACGGTGAACTTCGCCATCCAGGTCTCGGAGCAGGCGAAGGATGGCCAGATCCTCACCTCGTGCGACACCGCCGCGGCCCTGAGCGCCGCGATCCAGGATCGCGTGCGGCCGGCTGCGCGCCGCATGGGCGAAAGCCTGCTCGGCGAGCTGGTCTGGCGGGATGCATTCCGGGACATCTGCGCGGCCGGCGGCGCGTCGGTGCGCTCGCGCGCCGCGCTGCAGGTCACCTACCGGGGCAAGACGCTGGTGCGGCGCCGGACCAGCGATTCGCTATCCATCGGCCGCGACCCGGACTGCGACCTGGTGGTCGACGGCG
This sequence comes from Burkholderiales bacterium, assembly GCA_036379875.1. GTDB lineage: Bacteria > Pseudomonadota > Gammaproteobacteria > Burkholderiales > SG8-39 > SCGC-AG-212-J23. The sequence goes on from DASVFV010000185.1 coordinate 647, forward strand.
CGAAGGCCTCGCGCCGCCACTGCGTGCTATTCAGCCGCAGCGGTGCTCTGCTGCTGCGCGACGAGAGCAGCAACGGCACGTTCGTCACGCTTTCGGGCCAGGAAGAAGTCCGCGTGCAAGGCCGGGAGTTCCCCGCCGGGCGCGCAGGCGCGATCGTGCTCGGGCAGCCGTCGGGGGCGCTCGCCGAGCGGATCACCTACCGCTACGGCTGAAAAAGTGCGCGAGGAAATGCGCCACATCCGCGAGGTCCGCGTCGTTAAGCCCTGAGACGGTCTCCGGCATCACGGCCATGCCGTAGCCGACGCGCGCCCCCTTCTTGTAGTCGCGCAACGCCTTCAGGAGGTAGTCCTCGCGCTGGTGGGCGAGCCGCGGCACGTTATCGTGTCCCGAGAAGTCCGCGTCGTGGCAGTTGCCGCAGCGCTCTTTCTCCGCGATGGCGCGGCCGCGCGCGTAGCGCGCCGGATCGGGCTTCGTGGCCGGCGCACGAGGCGGCGGCAGCTTGGCGATGCGGTCCGCCAGGGCCTGCAGCTCCGCATCGCTCAGGCCCTTGGCCGCGGCATTCATGAGCGCGTTGTCGCGCCGGCCCTCGCGGAAGAGAAAAAGCTGCGCGAGCACGAAGAACGACGGCTGGCCGCCGAGCGAGGGCGTGAGCGGCGTGGAGGACACGCCGTTCGCCCCATGGCAGGCGGCGAAGCATGCCTCCTGCGCGGCCGCGGAAAAGCTGATGAGGAAAAGCGCGCCCGCGGCGGCGGCGCGGATCACTTCCCGCTATAGGTGATGCGGTAGATCGCGCCGTTGTGGTCGTCGGAGACGAGCAGCGAGCCGTCCTTCATCACCATCACGTCCGCGGGACGCCCAAGGTAGCCGTTGTTCTCGACCAGACCGGTGAGGAACGGCTCCATGCGCGCGTTGCCCTTCGCGTCGATGAACACCGCGATCACGTCGGCCGCGTATTTCTGCGTGCGGTTCCAGGGGCCGTGGCGCGCCAGGAAGATCGCGTTCTGGTACTTGGCCGGGAACATCTTCCCGGTGTAGAAGCGCATGCCGAGCGGCGCGGAGTGCGCGCCGATCAGCAGCGCCGGCTTGGTGTAGCTCTTGCAGTCCTTGCCCCAGCCAAACTGCGGGTCGACCATGATCCCGGAGTGGCAGTATGGATAGCCGAAGTGCTGCTTGCCCGGCTGCGTGACGCGGTTCAGCTCGTCGAGCGGCATGTCCTCGGACAGCCAGTCGCGCTGGTTGTCGCCGAACCACAGCTCCTTGGTCACCGGGTGGAAGTCGAAGCCCACGGTGTTGCGCATGCCGCGCACCACCGTTTCCACGCCGCTGCCGTCGAGGTTCATGCGGATGATCTGCGTGAACGGGTCGCCGCGGTCGCAGATGTTGCACGGCGCGCCGATCGGCACGTAGAGCTTGCCGTCGGGGCCGATCTTGATGAACTTCCAGCCGTGCGGCACCTCGCCGGGCAGCTTGTCGTACACCATCACCGGCTGCGGCGGATTGTCGAGCCTGGCTTCGATGTCGTCGTAGCGCGTGATGTCCTTCGGCGTGGCGACATAAAGCGCGCCCTTGTGGAACTCGATGCCGTTCGGCAGGAAGAGCTTCTCGGCGATGGTCTTGACCTCGCGCTTGCCGCCGCGCTCGCTCACCGCGTAGATCTTGCCGGCCACGAACAGCGAGCTGACGAACACCGTGCCCTGCTCGCCCTCGCGCATGCCGCGCGCGTCGAGGATGCCGCTCGCCCACACCTCGGCCTTGAAGCCGGGCGGCAGCTTCATCTTCTTCACCGGCAGCTTGTCCGCCGCGGTGGGAATCGGATGCGCCGGGACCGGCGCCATCTTGTCCGCGGCCGGGGCCTTGGGCCTGCCGACGGCCCAGAACGGCTCCTCCTCCTTCTTTTCCTGCCCGAGCACCTGGGATACGGCGAGCGCCGCGATCGTCGCGAGAGCCAAGCGTTTCATGGGTCCCTCCCTGTGGATATGAAAAGCTTACTCCTGCGCGCCCAAAATGAAACGCCCCGAGGGCTTGCGCCGACGGGGCGTTTGGTAAGGCGAGAGCCGGCGTTTAGCTGGCGTCGCTCCCGATACCGTTGCTGGTTGATCCGGAGTTTAGCCCGCCGGTCCTGCCTTGATGGTCTCTCACTGGATCACCTCCTTTCAAAATTGCCAGCCGCCAGTGTAGCACCCTGCGGATGCCGAGCGCGGCGCGCGCACGCCGGGCGCCTAGTCGGGCAGGTTCTCCAGTCGTTCGCGCGGCACCCTCACCGAAACGCCGGCGCGCTCTTCCTGCAGCGTCATGGCGACGCGGCAGTCGCGCTCGGCCCAGCCGCGCTGCATGGCGGCCTCGAGCTCCTCGAGCGCGATCCTGCCGACGCGCATCGGAACGTGCGCTTCCTCGGCCAATTCCAGGGCCAGCTTCATATCCTTGTGCGCGAGGCGCACGGTGAACGCGGGCGGGTCGTACACGCCGGGAAGGAAGTGCTCGGCGAGCCGGTCGAAGGCGCGCTTGCGGCCGGTGGCGCCCTGGCGCAGCGCACGGTAGAGCGCGAGCGGCTCCACGCCGCCTTTCACGCCGAGCGTGAAGATTTCGGCGAGCGCGGCCTGGATGGTGAAGCTCGCCGCGTTGTGCGCGAGCTTCGCCACCGTGCCGGCGCCGATCGGCCCGACGTAGTAGGGCTGGTCCCCGATGCTCTTCAGCACCGGCTTGAATTTTTCGAACACCGGCTGCTCGCCGCCGACCCAGATCGCGAGCTTGCCGCTCTGCGCGCCCTTCGGCCCGCCGCTCACCGGCGCGTCGAGGAATTCGATGCCCTTCTTCTTCAGCGCGGCATGGATGCGCCGCACCACCTGCGGCGAGTTGGTGCTGAGGTCGAACCACACCGGCGCCTTGATCTCCGGCGCCATGCTTTCCACTTCCGCGGGTCCCGGCAGCGAGGTAAACACCACCTCGCAGCCTTCGCTCGCCGCGCGCGGCGAATCGCGCCACTCGAAGCCCTCCACGCGCCGCAGGTCGAACACCTGAAGCGCATGTCCGGCGCGCTGCAGGTTGCTCGCCATCGGCCGGCCCATGGCGCCCAGGCCGATGAAGCCGATCTTCATAGGCCGCGTTCCTTGAACACTTCCTTGGCGACCACCGCAGCGGTGCCCGCGTTCGGCCAGCCGGAATAGAACGCGAGGTGGGTGATGACCTCGATGATTTCCTGCTTGGTGACGCCGTTGTCGAGCGCGCGGATCAGGTGCCCGTGCAGCTGGTCGGGCTTGGACATGGCAGTCAGGGCGGAAATCGTGACCAAACTGCGATCGCGCTTGGACAGCTCCTTGCGCTCCCACACGTCGCCGAACACCACCTTGTCGCTCAGTTCCCCGAACTTGGTGAACACGTCGCGCACCTTGGCGACCGTGGACGGGGGCGCCTTCTTCTCGGCCATGAAACATCTCTCCTCTAATGGAAAGCGCGACGATACTATGAACTTGTGAAGAGCGAGCCCGAATCCACCTACGCTTGGCTGCGCCTCGCCGCGTCGCTCGCGCTGATGACCATCGGCGGCGCGGGCATGTACGGCATGGCGGTGGCGCTCGCCCCGGTGCAGGCCGAGTTCGGCGCGTCGCGCGGCTTCGCCTCCCTGCCCTATACGCTCACCATGATCGGCTTCGGTATCGGCGGCATCCTGATGGGACGCCTCGCCGACCGCTTCGGCGTCATGGTGCCGGTCATCGTCGGCGCCTTCGGCCTGGGCGGTGGCTTCATCCTCGCGGGCAGCGCGCCCAACCTCATGGTTTTCAGCGTGGCGCACGGCCTGCTGATCGGCCTGCTCGGCTGCTCGACCACCTTCGCGCCGCTGGTGGCCGACACCTCGCTCTGGTTCAGCCGCCGCCGCGGCATCGCGGTCGCGATCGTCGCGAGCGGCAACTACGCTGCCGGCGCGATCTGGCCACCGGTCCTGCAATACTTCTTCGACACCATCGGCTGGCGCGCTACCTATATGAGCGTCGGGGTGTTCTGCACCGCCGCGATGCTGCTGCTCGCGCTCGCATTGCGCCGCCGCCCGCCGGTGCTGGAGGGGTTCTCGGAGATCCGCGCCATCGCCGGCAACGCGGCGCGGCTGGGCCTCAGCCCGAACGCGCTCATGGTGCTGCTCGTGATCGCCGGCGTAGCCTGCTGCGTGGCGATGTCCATGCCGCAGGTGCACATCGTGGCCTACTGCGGCGACCTCGGCTACGGCGCGGCGCGCGGCGCCGAGATGCTTTCGCTGATGCTCGGCTTCGGCATCATCAGCCGCCTCGCCTCCGGCTGGATCTGCGATCGCATCGGCGGCCTGCGCACCCTGCTCCTCGGCTCCTTCCTGCAGGGCGTCGCGCTGCTCATGTTCCTGCCCTTCGACGGCCTCGTGTCCCTCTACATCGTCTCGGCGATGTTCGGCCTGTTCCAGGGCGGCATCGTGCCCTCCTACGCCATCATCGTGCGCGAGTACTTCCCGCTGCGCGAAGTCGGCGTGCGCACCGGCATCGTCCTGATGGCGACCCTGTTCGGCATGGCGCTCGGCGGCTGGATGTCGGGCGCGATCTTCGACATGACGGGCTCTTACCGCGCCGCTTTCATCAATGGCGTCGGCTGGAACCTCCTCAACCTGACCATCGCCCTCTCGCTCCTCAGAAGGACACGGCCGGACGGCCGGATAAAGCCCGCCTAGCGCATCCCCACCGCATTGTCGCGGGTACTATGTCACACCCGGGGTGCAGCACATGCGGACTGCGGAGTGCGCGTAAGTGTCTGAAACTACCAGACGTCTGGCAGCGATCGCGTTTGCGGACGTGGTCGATTGGTCGCGTCTGATCGGATTGAACGACGTGGCGACGCTGCGGGCGTGGAAGGCGCTGCGCGCGACCTTGATCGAGCCGTCGATTCGCGAACGCAGCGGCAGGCTGCTGGAGATCGCCGGCGACTCCGTTCTGGTGGAGTTTCCGAGCGCGGTGGCAGCGGTGAGCTGGGCGCTGGATGTGCAACGACGCACGAACGAGAGGCAGGAAGGCGAATCGCCAAGATTGCGACTGCGGGTTGGGATCAACGTCGAGGACGTCATCGTGGACGGCGAGAAGCTGGTCGGCGACGGCGTGAACATCGCCTCGCGCATCCATCAGCTCGGCTCGGCGGGCGAGATCATCGTGACGGCGGCGGTGCGCGAGTATGTCGCCAATAAGCTCGAGCTCGCCTTCACCGATCTGGGAGCGCGCGAGCTCAAGAACATCAGCCGCCGCATCCAGGTCTACAAGGTCGAGGAGCGCGCCGCTGGCGCGGGTGCGCCCCAGACCGTCTATCGCGACAGTTATCTCGAGCAAGGTGTCGGCACCGTGCTTGCGATCGAGGTCGCAGCCGATGAGCAAGCCGATGGCGCCCTGCTGTCTCGCTGGCGCGAGCTCGTCGAAGACACGACGAACAACGTGCTGCCGGCGCACGGCGGACGCGTCCTCAAGACCCAGGAACGCAGCGCGTTGCTCGGCTTTCCGCGCGTTGCGCACGCCGCAAAGGCGGCCTTCGAGATCCAGCAGCTATGCACCCGCGTCAACGCCGGAAGGCCGGCAAGCGCACAGCTCGAGGTGCGCATGGGCATGCAGGTCGGCGAGCTTATCGGACAGGAGCAGCAGGAAGTCTACGGCGGCGACGTCAATCTCGCCGCGCGCCTCACGACGCTCGCCGGGCCGGGCGAAATCGTGGTCTCGGCAGGCGTGCGCGACCAGCTCACCCCGGTGCTCGACGCTGACGTCGAAGACCTCGGGGACTGTTACGTGAAGCGGCTGAACCGTCCCGTGCGTGCGTACCGCGTCGGACCGCCGGGCCCCCGCCCCGTGGTCGAGCCGACCGGCACACCCGGCGAGCTGCAGCCGACCATCGCGGTGATCCCATTCAACGCGCGCGCCGGAGACGCGGAGCATCAGGTGCTTGGCGAAGTCCTGGCGGACCACGCGATCTCGGCGCTTTCGCGCACCACCTCGATGAACGTGATTTCGCGCCTTTCGACCACTGCATTTCGCGGCCGAGAGGTCACGCTGCAGGAAGTCGGTTCGCTTCTGCACGCGAATTACGTCGTGTCGGGCGCCTACCACGTGGTTGGCGGCAAGGTGTCATTGATCGCGGAGCTGGCTGACGCGAAGTCCGGCCGCGTGGTCTGGTCCGACGACGCGCGCGGCGACGTGCGCGCGGTCGTGAGCGGCGAATCGGAACTGGTCGACCGGCTGGTCTCCAGGGTCAGCGCGGCGGTAACGGCGCGAGAGCTGGAAAAGGCGCAGATCCAGCCCCTGCCGACGCTCGAGAGCTATACGCTCCTCATCAGCGCCATCGCGCTCATGCATCGCCTCTCTCCCCAGGATTTCGACCGGGCGCG
>DASVFV010000186.1:0-30830 GCA_036379875.1 Burkholderiales bacterium
GTGGCGCGGCGCGCGGTCGAGGCGGCCGCGCCGCTCATCGAGGGCAAGCGCCACGCGCTCGACCTGGAGCTCGCGAGCGGCGTGACGGTGGAGGGCGACCTGCAGCGTCTCACGCAGCTCGTCACCAACCTGCTGAACAACTCGGCAAGCTAAACCCCCGAGGCTGTCCGCAACGTCGTGGCGGTCGCCGCCGAGGACGGCCAGGCGGTGCTGCGCGTGCGCGACAACGGGCGCGGCATCGAGCCCGACCTCCTCGAGCGCGTGTTCGACATGTTCGTGCAGGGCCGCACGCCGCTCAAGCGCGTGGTCGGCGGGCTGGGCATCGGCCTCGCGCTGGCGCGCAAGATCGCCGAGCTGCACGGCGGGCAGCTCGAGGCGGCGAGCGAGGGGCCGGGCAAGGGCAGCGAGTTCACCCTGCGCATCCAGCTCGCCGGCGGCAAGCGGCCCGAGGCCGAGCAACGTTTCGAGGCAAGACCCGCCGTGCCGGGGCAGCGCGTGCTGATCGTGGACGACAACCAGGACGCCGCGGCGACGCTCGACATGCTGCTGCGCTCGCTCGGCTACCAGACCGAGGTGGTGCACGACGGCGCCGCGGCGCTCGCCGCCGCGCCGCGCTTCAGGCCCGACGTCGTGCTGCTCGACATCGGCATGCCCGGGATCGACGGCTACGAGGTGGCGCGCCGCCTGCGCGCCATGAAGCGCGGCCGCGCGCTGCGCATCATCGCGGTCACCGGCTGGGGTCAGGAAGCCGACCGCCACCGCTCGCGCGAGGCGGGCTTCGATGTGCACCTGGTGAAGCCTGTGGAGCCGCGCGAGCTGCTGAAGGTGCTGGACGAGAAGGGCCGCAGGACGTTGCACTAGCGGCCCGTACCGTCGTCCCCGCGAAGGCGGGGACCCCGTTTGGTTTTTTTAGATAAATGGGAGTCCCGCCTGCGCGGGAACGACCTGTATTTGTTGCTCTGGAACGGCCCTCACTTGTCGTCCCCGCGAAGGCGGGGACCCCGTTTGTTCTTTTGGTTTTCGAAACCTAGAAAGCCTGTGCGGACAGATCCTTCCACTCCGGATTCATTTCCTCGATCAGGCGTATCTTCCAGGCACGATTCCACTTCTTCAGTCTCTTTTCCCGCTGGATCGCCTCGTACATTTCCTCGTGGGCCTCGAAGTACACCAGCGTACGCAAGTCGTACTCCTTGGTGAAGCCCTCGACCGTTCCGTTCCGATGCGCTTCGACGCGCTGCGCGAGGTTGCTCGTCACGCCGATGTACAGCGTGCCGTAGGGTTTGTCCGCAAGGATGTAGACCGCGGGTTGCTTCACGCGGCGATTAACGCGGTCGGTGGACACGCGTTGACCGGCGGGTGACGGTCCGGCGTATGGTCATTCCCGCGCAGGCGGGAACCCCATTCATCTTAAAAAAACCAAACGGGGTCCCCGCCTTCGCGGGGACGACAAGACGTTTACGCTGCGATGCGGTACCGGTCGCGGCCGGCGTTCTTCGCCTCGTAGAGCGCCGCGTCGGCGCGCCGCAGGAGCTCCTCCTCGACGGCGTTGCCCTCGCCGAAGGCGACGCCGATGCTCGCCGTCGCCACCAGCTCGCGGCCCTCGACCATGAGCGGCTGGCGCGCCTCGGCGACGATCTTCTCCGCGACGCGGATCGCGTGGCCGCGGTCCTTCACGTCCTCGAGCAGGATGACGAACTCGTCGCCGCCGAAGCGCGCCACGGTGTCGGTGGCGCGCACCCCGGCGCGCAGCCGCGCGGCGAAGTCCTTGAGCAGGATGTCGCCGGCGGCGTGGCCGAGGCTGTCGTTCACTTCCTTGAAGCGGTCCAGGTCGAGGTAGAGGAGGGCGACGCTGCTGCCCGCGCGCCGCGCGCGCGCCAGCGCCTGGCGCAGGCGGTCCTGGAACAGCAGCCGGTTGGCGAGGCCGGTGAGCGGATCGCTCTGCGCCACCGACTGCAGCGCCTCCTCCATGCGCCGCCGGTCGGTGATGTCGAGGTTGGTGCCGATCATGCGCAGCGCGCGGCCGCTTGCCGGGTCGCGCTCGGTGACGCGGCCGCGCGACAGGATCCAGCGCCAGTCGCCGGACGCGGTGCGCACGCGGTGCTCGAGCGCGTACCAGGGCCGCGTGCCCTTCATCACCTCGAGCGAGACGCGGCGCAGCGGCTCCACGTCGTCGGGATGCAGGAGCGCGACCAGCTCCTCCACGGTGGACACACGGTCGTTGCGCTGGCCGCCCACGATGTCGGCCCAGGCTTCGCTCAGGTAGACGCGTCCGGTGCGCAGGTCGGTGTCCCAGAGCGACAGGCTCGAGCCGTCGAGCGCGGCTTCGAGGCGCTCGTGCTGCGCGTGCAGCTCGTTGCGCGCCGCGGCGAGCTGGGTGATGTCGCTGCCCAGCACGAAGAAGCCGCGCACCCCGCCCGCGTCGACGTGCGGCACGTAGGTGGCCAGGACGCGCCGCTCGACGCCTTCCTGCACCATCGCGTACTCGTGGCTCACGCGCTCGCCGCGCAGCGCGCGCTCGATGTTGGGCTTGAACGCGGCGTAGCGCTCCTCGCCCCACAGCTCGCGCACCGTGCGCCCGAGGAGCGCATCGCGCGGCATGCGCAGCCATTCCTCGTAGGTGCGGTTCGCGAAGCGGTAGCGCTCCTGCGCGTCGATGTACGCCACCAGCGCGGGCAGGTGGTCGGTGATGGTGCGCAGCCGCATCTCGCTCACGCGCAGCGCATCCGCGACGCTGCGCCGGCCGCGCAGCGCGAGGATCAAAATGCCGATGCCGGCCAGCGCGGCCAGCCACGCGATGGTGTTGTAGGGATGCGAATAGAACTCGGGGAAACGCTGCGGCTGCAGCAGGTTCACCAGGTAGTACGCGACCAGGATGAGCGAGCCGCCGGCGAAGCCGGCCGCGCCGCCGAGCGCGGCGCCGGCCAGCGTGCCGAGTCCCGGCCAGGCGATCGGCGTGAGCGGACGGATGCCGGCCCGCAACAGCGCTTCGACCACCAGCGCGCCGGCCAGCCCGAGGCAGGCCCCAAGCACGTATCTGCTGAAGCCGGCCTTCTCCGCGTGGTCTCGCAGCCGCATTCTTTGTTTGATTCTACCGAGTGCGGTAACTTCGCCAGGATGAGGCTGAAAAGGATTGTGTGCGCCACCGACTTCTCGACCGATGCGGCCCGGGCGGTGCGCCGCGCCGCCCTGCTCGCGCGCGAGCACGGTGCCGGCTTGCAGCTCCTGCACGTCGTGAGCCGGCGCCCCCTTGACGCGCTGCGCCAGTGGGTGCGGCGGCCGGTCGACCTGCCCGAGCGGCTGGTCGATGCCGCGCGCGAGGAGCTGCAGCAGGCCCAAGGCGAGGCGCGCGTGGTGATCGGCGACGTGGTGAGCTCCATCGCCAAGACCGCCGCCGGCGCGGACCTCCTGGTGCTCGGCGCGCGCGGGGTGAACCCGCTCAAGGACGTGATCCTCGGCACCACCGCCGAGCGGCTGATCGGCGCCTGCCGCGGTCCGATCCTGGTGGTGCGCACCCCGCCGCAGGGCGGCTACCGCAGGGTACTGGCCGCGGTCGACCTGCAGCCCGGCTCGGCGGCCGCGCTGCGCGCCGCGCTGCTGCTCGCCGGCGACGCCACCGCGCGGGCCCTGCACGTCTACGACGTTCCGTTCGAAGGCATGCTGCAGCGCGCCGGCGTTTCGCGCGAAGAGGTGAGGGAGCATCGATTGCGCGCGCACCGTGTCGCGACGGGGAAGATCGCCGCCCTGAGCCGCGAGGCGTGCGGCGACGCGCACCGCTTCGTCGCCGTCACGCAGCACGGCCCCGCAGCGGCCGGGATCGTGCATGCGCAACAGAAGACCGGCGCCGACCTGCTGGTGCTGCTCAAGCGCGTGCGCTCGCCGGCCGAGAAGCTGATCCTCGGCAGCGTCACGCGCCACGTGCTGGCCGACGTGCGCTGCGACGTGCTGCTGGTCCCGGAAGCCAAGCGCCGGGCGCGCGCGTCCTGAGCCTGCCGAACGAAATCCTGCTCGGCGCGCTGCTCGCGCTGCCGTTCGCCGCGAGCGCCGCCGCGGCCTGCTTCCCATCGAACGCGCGCAACGCCGAGGCCGTGCTGGCCGGCGCGGTGGCGCTGGCCGGCTTCGCGATCACCGCGGCGCTCTATCCCGCGCTCGCGGACGGGGCGCCGCTGCGGCTCAGCCTGCCGTGGCTGCCGGCCTACGGGGTGCATTTCGTGCTGCGCCTGGACGGCCTGGCATGGATGTTCTGCGCGATGGTCACCGGGATCGGCTTCCTGGTGGTTCTTTACGCGCGCTACTACATGTCGCCGCGCGACCCGATCCCGCGCTTCTACGCGCTGCTGCTCGCCTTCATGGGCTCGATGCTGGGCGCGGTGCTGTCGGGGAACCTGGTGCAGATGGTGTTCTTCTGGGAGCTGACCGGGCTGCTGTCGTTCCTGCTGATCGGCTACTGGCACCAGAACGCGGCGGCGCGCGACGGCGCGCGCATCGCGCTCATCGTCACCTCGGCGGGCGGACTATGCCTGCTCGGCGGCGTGCTGCTGCTCGGGCGCATCGCCGGCGGCTACGACCTCGACGTGGTGCTCGCGCGCGGCGCGCAGATCCGCGCCGACCCGGCCTACCTGCCCGCGCTGATCCTCATCTGCATCGGCGCGCTCACCAAGAGCGCGCAGTTCCCGTTCCACTTCTGGCTGCCGCACGCGATGGCCGCGCCCACGCCGGTCTCGGCCTACCTGCACTCGGCCACGCTGGTGAAGCTCGGCGTGTTCCTGCTCGCGCGCCTGTGGCCGGCGCTCGCCGGCACCGACGAATGGATCTGGATCGTCGGCACCACCGGGCTGGTCACGCTGGTGTTCGGCGCCTACACCGCGATCTTCCAGCACGACCTGAAGGGGCTGCTTGCCTACTCGACGATCAGCCACCTGGGCCTGGTCACCGTGCTGCTCGGGATGAACAGCCGCCTCGCGCTGGTGGCGGCGCTCTTCCACATCATGAACCACGCCACCTTCAAGGCAAGCCTGTTCATGACCGCCGGCATCATCGACCACGAAGCCGGCACGCGCGACATCCGGCGCCTGAACGGCCTGTACCGCTTCATGCCGGTGACCGCCACGCTCGCGCTGGTGTCCGCGGCGGCGATGGCCGGCGTGCCGCTCTTGAACGGCTTTCTCTCCAAGGAGATGTTCTTCTCCGAGGCGCTCATGGTCGAGGGGCCGGTGCCGGCGCTGAACCGCGCGCTGCCCTACGTCGCGGTGGCGTGGGGCGTGTTCAGCGTCGCGTACTCGCTGCGCTTCATCCACGGCGTGTTCTTCGGCCCGCGCCCCGAGGGCCTGGAGCGCACGCCCGCCGAGCCGCCGCGCTGGATGCGCTTTCCGATGGACCTCCTGGTGCTCGCCTGCCTGCTGGTCGGCGTGCTGCCCGGAATCACGGTGCGGCCGATCCTCGACGCCGCGGTGGCGGCGGTGCTGGGCGCCGACGCCCCGGCCTACAGCCTGGCGGTGTGGCACGGCTTTACCGTGCCGTTCATGATGAGCCTCGCCGCGCTCGGCGGCGGGGCGCTGCTCTACCTCGCGCTGCGCAGGCACCTCGCGCGCGGGCTGGAGGCCACCCCGGTGCTGCCGCCGGTGGAGGCGCGCGGCGTGTTCGACGCCGTGATGGTGGCGCTGTCCTGGCGCTGGGCGCGCCTCGCGGCGCGCGCGCTCAGCACGCCGCGCCTGCAGCCGCAGCTGCGCTGGGTGGTGCTGGCGGCGTTCGTCGGCGCGCTGTGGCCGGTTTACCTGCGCGGCGTGGCCTGGGGGCCGCTGCCGCTCACGCCGATCGATCCCGCCTTCGCGCTGATGTGGATCGCCGGCGCGGCGTGCGGGCTCGGCGCCGCCTGGCAGGCCAAGTTCCACCGCCTCGCCGCCATCGTGCTGTCCGGCGGCGCCGGCGTCGTGGTGTGCCTCACCTTCGTCTGGCTCGCCGCGCCGGACCTGGCTTTGACGCAGCTGCTGGTGGAGATCGTCACCACGGTGCTTTTCCTCCTCAGCCTGCGCTGGCTGCCGAAGCGCATCCCGTTCCAGTGGACGCGCGCCGGCGCGCTGCGCGCGCTACCGCGGCGCGGCCGCGACTTCGCGATCGCGCTCGCCTCGGGCCTCGGCCTCGCGATGCTCGCCTACGCGGTGATGACCCGCCCGCTGCCGCAGTCGGTGTCGCGCTTCTTCCTCGAGAACGCGCTGCCGCAAGGCGGCGGCGCCAACGTGGTGAACGTGATCATCGTCGACTTCCGCGGCTTCGACACGCTGGGCGAGATCAGCGTGCTCGGCGTGGTGGCGGTCATCGTGTACGTGTTCCTGCGCCGCTTCCGCCCGCCGCCGGAAAGCCTCGCGCAGGCGCCCGGCAGCGCCGGCATCGATGACGTGCGCGTGGTGCGCGTGCTGATGACGCTCATGTTCCCGGTTATCCTGCTGTTCTCGGCCTACCTGCTGCTGCGCGGGCACGACCTGCCGGGCGGCGGCTTCGTCGCCGGCCTGGCGCTGTCGATCGCCGTGATCGTGCAGTACATGGCGGGCGGCACGCAGTGGACCGAGTCGCGCATCGCGATCCGCCCGATGCGCTGGATCGCCGCCGGACTGCTTACCGCGGCGGCGGCCGGGATCGGCTCCTGGTTCTTCGGGCACGCCTTCCTCACCTCGCACACGCTGCACCTGGGCGTGCCGCTGCTCGGCGAGCTGCACCTGCCGAGCGCGTTGCTCTTCGACGCGGGCGTGTTCGCCCTGGTGGTCGGGGCGACCGGGCTCACGCTCATCGCGCTCGCGCACCAGTCGACGCGCGCGCACCGGGGCGGCTGATGGAGCTCGTCATCGCGCTCGGCATCGGCGTGCTCGGCGGCTCGGGGGTCTGGCTGCTGTTGCGCCCGCGCACCTTCCAGGTGGCGCTCGGGCTCTCGCTGCTCTCCTACGCGGTGAACCTCTTCATCTTCGTGATGGGCTGGGTGCGCGGCGGGCGCGCGCCGTTCGTGGCGCAAGGCGCGCCGGTCGACCCGGCGGCGTTCGCCGATCCGCTGCCGCAGGCGCTGGTGCTCACCGCGATCGTCATCACCTTCGCCACCACCGCGCTCCTGCTCGTGGTGCTGCTCGCGGCGCGCGGCCTGACCGGCACCGACCACGTCGACGGCGTGGAGGACGAAGAGTGATGGGCGCCGCCGAGCACCTGGTGATCGCGCCGGTGGTGCTGCCGCTGGTCGCCGGCGCGCTGCTGCTCCTCGTCGACGAGCGCCACCATGCGGCCAAGGCGGCGCTCAGCCTGGGGGCGGCGCTCGCGCTGCTCGCGGTCGCGGCGCTGCTGGTCGCGCGCGCCGGCGCGCCGGAGACGCACGTCTACCCGCTGGGCAGCTGGCCGGCGCCGTTCGGCATCGTGCTGGTGGCCGACCGCCTGTCCGCGCTGCTGGTGCTGCTCGCCGCGGTGCTGGCGGTTGCGGCGCTGTGCTTCTCGCTCGCGCGCTGGCACCGCGTCGGGCTGCACTTCCATTCGCTGGTGCAGTTCCTGCTCGCCGGCCTGAACGGCGCCTTCCTGACCGGCGACATCTTCAACCTGTTCGTGTTCTTCGAGCTGCTGCTCGCGTCGTCGTACGGGCTCGCGCTCTACGGCGGCGGGGCGCAGCGCACGCGCGAGAGCCTGCACTACATCGTGGTGAACCTCGCGGCGTCGCTGCTCTTCCTGATCGGCGTGGCGCTCATCTACGGCGTGGCCGGCACGCTCAACATGGCCGACCTCGTGGTGCGGCTGGCCGGCAGCGCGCCCGCCGACCGCGTGCTCGCCGAGGTCGGCATCGGCGTGCTGGCGGTGGCCTTCTTCGTGAAGGCCGGCGCCTGGCCGCTCGGCTTCTGGCTCGCGCCGACCTATGCCGCGGCGAGCGCGCCCGCGGCGGCGCTGTTCACCATCCTCACCAAGGTGGGCGTGTACGCGGTGCTGCGCCTCTGGCTGCTGGTGTTCGGCGGCGCCTCCGGCGCGCAGCTCCTCGCCTTCGCCGGCATGGCGACGCTCGCGTTCGGCACGCTCGGCATGCTGTCCTCGCAGAGCCTGCGCGCGCTCGCCGGCTACGCCTTGCTCGTCTCGTCGGGCACGCTGCTCGCCGCGATCGGGCTGGGCGGCGCCGCGGCCACCGCCGCCGGCCTGTACTACCTCGTGGTCTCCACCCTCGGCGTCGCGGCGTTCTTCCTGCTCATCGAGCTGGTCGAGCGCGCGCGCGAGGCGGGCGCCGACGTGCTCGCGGTGACCGCCGAGGCGTTCGGGGTGGACCGCCAGGAAGCCGAGCCGGAGGAGGAGGTGGGCCTGCTCATTCCGGCCGCCATGGCGTTCCTCTCGCTCGCGTTCCTCGCCTGCGGCCTGCTGATCGCCGGGCTGCCGCCGCTGCCGGGCTTCCTCGGCAAGTTCGCGCTGATGAGCGCGCTGCTCGCCGAGGAGACCAGCGCGGCCATCGCCTGGACCTTCACCGGCCTGCTGCTGCTCTCGGGCCTCGCTGCCACCATCGCCTTCGCGCGCGCCGGGGTGCGCGTGTTCTGGGGCGCGCCGCGCATCGCGCCCGCGGTGCGCCTGGTCGAGATGGCGCCGGTCGCGGCGCTGCTCGTGCTGTGCGCGCTGCTTTGCGTGCTGGCCAACCCGGCGATGGCCTACCTGCAGGACGCCGCCGCGGCGCTGCACGCGCCGACCAGCTATATGGAGGAGGTGCTGCGCCGATGAAGCATCCGCTGCTCGCCGCGCTGCTCGTCGTCACCTGGCTGCTGCTCAATCGCACGCTCGCCCCCGGGCAGATCCTGCTCGGCGCAGTGCTCGCCGGCGCTGCGAGCGCGGCGTTCGCGCGCCTCGGGCCGCACGCGCGCCCGGCGCGCCTCGGCCTCGCCGCCTGGCTCATCGTGCTGGTGCTCGCCGACATCGTGCGCTCCAACATCGCGGTGGCGCGCATCGTGTTCTTTCCGGCGCGGCCGGAGCGCCGCGCCGGGTTCCTTCCCATCCCGCTCGCTACGCGCCACCCCGGCGCGCTCGCCGCGCTCGCCGTGATCGTGACCGCCACGCCGGGCACGAGCTGGGCCGGCTACGACGCCGAGCGCGGGGTCATGACGCTGCACGTGCTCGACCTCAAGGACGAGGAGGGCATGGTGCGCACCTTCAAGCTGCGCTACGAGGCGCGGCTGCGCGAGATCTTCGAATGAGCGACGCCTTCCTGCACGCCGCGCTGGTCGCGAGCCAGGTGCTGCTCGGCGCCGGCATGCTGCTCTGCGCGTGGCGCATCTGGCGCGGGCCGAGCGCCGAGGACCGGGTGCTCGGCCTCGACACGCTGTACGTGATCGCCATGCTGCTCATGCTCACCTTCGGCCTGCGCGCCTCCACCACGCTCTACCTCGAGGCCGCGCTGGTCATCGCGCTGCTCGGTTTCGTCGCCACGGTGGCGCTCGCCAAATTCCTGCTGCGCGGCGAGGTGATCGAATGAGCTACGCGGTCGGCATCCTGGTGCTGGCGGGTGCGCTGCTCGCTTTCGGCGGCGCGCTCGGCCTGGTGCGCCTGAAGACTTTCTACGAGCGCGTCCATCCGCCCACCATGGCGACCACCCTGGGCACCGTGCTGATCGGGACGGCGTCGATCCTGCATTTCGGCGTAATGCACGCGCTGCTGATCGTCGTGTTCATGGCGCTTACCACGCCGGTCACCTTCGTGCTGCTGGTCGGCGCGGCGCGGCGCCGGCGCAGGTCCTAGCGCCGCGCGCGGCGCCGGATTCCGGCCATCGCTTCCATCACCGCGCACACCGCGCCGGTGTCTTGCTTCGCGTAGCCGAGCGCCATCGCGGCGTTGTAGATCGCGGCGGAAGCGTTGAAGAGCGGGGTCGGCGCGCCGAGCTTCGCGGCGAACTCGCCGATGATCTTCATGTCCTTCTGCCACACCTCGTTCTTCATCGTCACGTCGCGGTAGCGCCCCTTCACCATCATCGGCCCGCGCACCTGGAACATGCGCGAGGTGCCCGCGCCGTTCGCCTGCACGTCGAAGATCGCCTGCGGCGAGAGCCCCGCCTTCATGCCGAGCACGAACGCCTCGGCGGCCGACACGTTGTGGATCGCCACCATCAGGTTGGCGACGTACTTCATCTTGCTGCCGTTGCCGAACGGGCCGACGTAATGCTGCGCGCGCGAGAAGCCTTTCAGCACCGGCATTGTTTTTGTGAACCCGGAGCGGTCCCCGCTTCCAAAGACCACGAGATCGCCGGTTTTCGCCTGCGCGCCGGTGCCGGACAACGGGCAGTCGAGCAGCGTGATGCCCTTGCGCTTCAGCGTGTCGCGCGCCTTCTCCTTGTCCTCGATCGGCAGCGTGCTCGTCTCGACGACGATGGCCTTGCGCTTCAACTGCAGCGCCACTGCATGCAGCGCGTCGGCGCTCGGCAGCGAAGTAATCAACACCTCGGCGCTGATCGCCGATAGAGAGGAAACCGGCCTTCCGCCGGCGCGGCGCAGCGCAGCCCGGCGCGCAGCGGCGATGTCGTAGCCCTGCACCTCGAATCCGGCCTTCACGAGGTTCGCGGACATGGCCGAGCCCATGATGCCGAGTCCGATGACGCCGACCTGCTGTTTCATGATCCTATGTTAGCGAAACGCGCGCGGCGCGGGCACGAGTCTTGCGCGGCGGTGGCCATGGGAGAATCCGGGAAACCCACGGTTCTGGTGATCGACGACAAGCGCGCCAACCAGCTCGCGCTCGACGCGCTGCTGAGCGCCGATTACAACCTGCTCTTCGCCAGCTCCGGTCCGGAGGGCATCGCGATGGTGCAGAAGGTGGCGGCCATCGACGTCATCCTCATGGACGTGCAGATGCCGGAGATGGACGGCTTCGAGGCTGCGCGAGCAATCAAGAACACCGCCGCCGGCAAGGAAATCCCGATCATCTTCGTCACCGCGGTATTCAACGAAGACCCGTTCATCCGCAGGGGCTACGAAGCCGGCGGCCTCGACTACTTCAGCAAGCCGTTCGATCCCGCGATTCTCAAGATGAAGGTCGGCATCTACGCGTCGTTCCGCACGCGCGAGAAGCTGCTGCGCGCCCGCGAGCGCCACATCGAGGAGTCCGAGGAGCTGCTGCGGGTAGGGCGAAAGCTCTCCAGCATGCTCGAGAGCCTGCGCGTGGGCGTGCTGATCGCCGACCTCGAGGGCCGCATCTGCCAGAGCACCCAGGAAGTGGCGCGCATATTCCGCTGCGCCGAGCAGATCGACAGCGGGGCCTATGGCGAGCTGCTGGGCTGGTGGGACCGCGCCGGCGCGATGATCCGCAACGGCGAAGGGCCGCTCGCGCGCGCGCTGCACAAGGGCGAGACCTCGCACAGCGAGCCGATGCCGATCCGCTGCCTGGACGGCTCGACGGCCACGGTGATCGCCTCCGCCGCGCCGCTGCGCGGGCTCGACCGCAAGCTGGTCGGCGCGGTAGTCCTGATTCAGGACGTCACCGAGCCGAGGAAGATCGAGGAGGCGCTCGAGGAGCGCGTCACGCGCCTGATCGGCGCCGGCCTCGAGCTCGAAGAATCCGCGGTCCGCGCCAATTGACGCGCGGCAAGCGTGTGCTGGTCGTGGACGACGAGCCCGACCAGGTCCGGATGCTGGCCATGCTGCTGCGCGACGCGGGTCACCGGGTGGAATGCGCGACCAGCGCGCTCTACGCGCTGACGCTGGCGAAGGATTTCAGGCCGGAGTTCGTGTTCCTCGACATCGGCATGCCGCGCATGGACGGCTACCAGGCGGCGCAGCGCTTCCGTGCCGCCTTCCCGGGCGCGCGCATGTTCGCGATCACCGGGCGCGCCGGCGAGGAGGCGCGCCGCAAGTCTATCGACGCCGGGTTCGAGGACCACCTCGTGAAGCCGCTCGACGTCGCGCTGGTCGAGAAGATCCTCGCGTAGCGAGCTGAAGGTCTCAGCAGGCGCTCAGCCGTCATTCCCGCGAAGGCGCGGAATCCAATTTGCTCAAAACGGGGTCCCCGCCTGCGCGGGGACGACAACTATTTTTTCTTCTGGGATCTCTTCTTCTTCGCACCCACCGGCTTCGCGCTCACCAGCACCGCGGCGACGATGCACGGCTCGGCTCCGCGCACGCTCCACGAATGGTTGGTGCCGCGCTGGATCAGCACGTCGCCCGCGCGCAGCAGCTTCTCGCCGGTCTCCAGGATGGCGTGGATCTCGCCCTTCAGCACGATGATGTAATCGACCGTGCTGGTCTTGTGCATCATCGGGTCGGCGGAATGCCTGTCCTGCGCGTGCGAGGCGCCGATCGCCTTGAAGCCGGCGGCTCCGTCCTTGCCCTGCGGGCGCGTCGAGTCGGGCGGGAACTCGACGATGCGCACGATGGTGCCGTTCTTCGGCGGCTCGAGCTTGATCGGCCGGTCGGCCGCGTCGGCGTGGCCCTCGTTGGAGGCCGGCGCGCCCTTCGTCTCCCACAGGTCGGTGAGCGCGAGGCCGGGGAAGTGCGGCATCTCCTTCACGTTCGGCGCGTGGCCGTCGGCGATGAAGGTCGACCGGCCCTCGCCGTCGTGGCCGGTCAGCACGCGCCGCACGCGCCAGATCATGCCAGCGCGTCGCTCGCCGCGATCTTCTTGCGCGCCTTGATGCCCTTCTTCTCGGGCGAAAGCTTGAAGTCCCAGTTGAGCTTGAGGAACGGGTTCGGCATGCCGAGCTTCTTCGCCTCCTCGGCGCTGTTCACCTTCTTGTACTTGGCGACCAGCGAGTCCTTCACCGCGTACACCGCGTCGGCGTCGAGGTGCGGGTCGCCTTCGACGAACACATGCGTGATCACCGACTGGTAGCCGGGCGCCGACACGATGGCGTGCATGTGCGCCGGGCGCATGTGATTGTTGGTGGTGCCGCGGATCAGGTCGCCCACCGGCCCGTCCATCGGGATCGAGTAGAACTTGGGCTTGTAGCTCGCGAAGGCGTACTCGCCCTTTTCGTTCGCCTTCACGCGCCCGCGCAGCTCGAACTCGCCGTCGGTCTGCACGTCGTAGATGCCGTCGGCCTTGGCCTGCCAGATGTCGAGCGCGGCGTTCGGCACCGGCTTGCCGTCGGTGCCCAGCACGCGGCCGCTCACCCAGACGTCCTCGCCCTTCATGGTGGCGCCCTGGCGCAGGTCGGCGCCGTAGCCGTACTCCTTCGCGCCGTGCGCGAAGAACGGCCCGAGCACGGTGGCCTCGGTGGCGCCGGGCGCGGTCTTGTGGTTGAGCGCAACCACCATCATCGACAGGCCGAGCACGTCGGAGAGCAGGATGAATTCCTGGCGCTTGTCGTCGCATTTCTGGCCGACCGCGGTGAGGAACTTGATGCCCTCGAACCACTCCTCCTCGGTCAGGTTGACCTCGCGTGCGAACGCGTGCAGGTGCTTCACCGCGCTCTGCATGATCTGGCGCAAGCGCGGGTTCTTGGTTTTCTTGAGCCGCGCAACCACGGCATCGGTCAGGGTGTCTTCGTTGAACTGGCGCATGGGGCCTCCTCGGAATCCCGGAGTGTATTATCAATCGGGAACCGCATGAGACTCGTCACGTTTCGACTCGCCTCCGCCAGGGAAGGGCGGGCACCTGTGCCCGGCGCGCTGGTGGACGGCGGGCGCAAGGTCGCGGTGCTGCCCGGCTTCGCCAGCGTGCTCGAGATCGTCGAGGGCGGCCAGAACGCCCTGGACCGCGCCTACGAATCGCTCACGCACTCCCCCGACGTGCTGGCGCTCTCCAACGTCACGCTGCTCGCGCCGATCCCCCATCCGCCGCAGATGCGGGATTTTCTGTGTTTCGAAAAGCACTTGGTGCAGGCGTTCAAGGCGATTGGGAAGAATCCCCCGCAGACCTGGTACGAGCGGCCGATCTTCTACCATCCGAGCCGCTTCTCGGTGTGCGGCACCGGCGCCGAGGTGCCCTGGCCGGCGTACTGCGAGAAGCTCGACTTCGAGCTCGAGTTCGGCTGCTACATCGGGCGGCCCGGCAAGGACATCCCGAAGGCGCGCGCGCGCGAGCACATCTTCGGCTACACCATCTTCAACGACTTCTCGGCGCGCGACGAGCAGGCGAAGGAGATGGCCGGCCAGCTCGGGCCCGGCAAGGGCAAGGACTTCGACAACGCGAACGCCATGGGCCCGTGCCTCGTCACCGCCGACGAGCTCAAGGATCCCTATGGCCTCGAGATGATCGCCAGGGTGAACGGCGAGGAGTGGGGGCGCGGCAATTCGCGCGACATGCACTGGAAGTTCGAGGACTGCATCGCGCACGCCTCGCGCTCCGAGACGCTGCACGCGGGCGAGTTCTTCGGCTCCGGCACGGTCGGCAACGGCTGCGGGCTGGAAAGCCTGCGCTTCCTGAAACCGGACGACACCGTGGAGCTCGAAGTGCAAGGCATCGGCACCCTGCGGAACCGCGTGGTGCGATCCTGAACGACGCGCTCGCCGCCCTCGGACGCTACCGCATCCTCGGCCCGATCGGCCGCGGCGCCATGGGCACCGTGTACCGCGCGCTCGACCCGGTGCTCGAGCGCACCGTGGCGATCAAGACGCTCAACGCCGACCTCGACCGCGACGAGCTGCTCGAGATGAAGGCGCGCTTCGTGCGCGAGGCGAAGGCGGCGGGGCGGCTCAACCATCCGCACATCGTCACGGTCTACGACGCCGGCGTGGCGGGCGAGGTCGCCTACATCGCGATGGAATACCTCGAGGGCCAGTCGCTCCAGCAGCTCATGAAGTCGGGCGCGATTTTGACGTTCGACCAGGCCGCCGAGCTGGTCGCGCAGGTCGCCGAGGGGCTCGACTACGCCGGGCGCTTCGGCATCGTGCACCGGGACATCAAGCCGGCCAACATCATGGTGTCGCCGGCCGGCATCGCCAAGATCACCGATTTCGGCGTGGCGCGCGTGCCCGCCTCGTCGATCACGCAGACCGGCATGGTGCTCGGCTCGCCGAAGTACGTGTGCCCGGAGCAGGTGCTCGAGCAGCCGGTCGACCCGCGCTCCGACATCTTCTCGCTCGGCGCGGTGCTCTACGAGCTGCTGGTCGGCAACGCGCCCTTCGAGCGGCCCGACGGCGACGTGCTCGCCATGCTGGACCGCATCGCGAAGGAGGTGCCGGCGCCGGTCTCGACGCTGAAGCCCGGCCTGCCGGCCGGCATCGACGCGCTCCTCGAGCGCGCGCTCGCCAAGGATCCGGCGCAGCGCTTCCAGCGCGCCGGCGAGCTCGCGCAAGGCTTGCGCCGCCTGACTGGCGCGGGCGACGCGAGCGCGCGCCTGGCCACGGACGCCGAGCATTCCGCCCCGCATTCCGGCCCCAGCACCGCGCCGCCCGACAGCCTGAGCAAGCTGCTCGCGGAGCTCGAGAGAACCTCGCGGCAGGCGGCCGCCGCCGCCACCGCCGACGAGCTGAGCCTCAAGCTGCGCAAGGCGTTCCACTACCTCGAGGAGCTGGTGCGCCAGGTGATCCACGCCAGCCCGCCGTTCGAGGTGAACCTGGACCTGATCTACCTCGGCGCGCTGCCGGCCGCCGCGCTTTCCAACGGCAGCGTCGAATGCGCGATGAAGAAGCTCGGCGAGGCCGAGGTGGTCGACAGCGTGACGCTCAGCTACCGCATGTCCGCGCCCGCCAAGGCGCGCATCGCGCTCGGGCGCGACGAGGCGGCGGTGCTCAGGCGCCACCTCGAAGGCGCGCGCCTCCGGTTCGACTCGCGCCAGGTCACCGGCGAGGCGGGCGAGGTGCGCTTCGAGGCGCTGGTGATCGACGTGGACGTCGCGGCGCGCGCCACGCTGCGCGCCGACTACGAGCGCCAGAGCGTAGAGATCGCGTGCGAGAACGTCGGCGTGCTCGGGCCGGCGCGCTATTCGCTGCCGGCCGCCGAGTTCGACGAGGCGCTGTGGGAATTCGGCCAGCTCCTGTTCGGCATGCCGAGCCGCTTCGCCGGCCTGCGGCTGCCCGCCGGCGCATGAAAGTCGCGCTCGTCACGGGCGGCGCGAAGCCCGACAGCATCGGCCACGAGGTGGCCGTGCGCCTGCAGAAGGAAGGCATGCAGGTCCTGGTGCTCGACCTCTACGAGCACGGTTTTCCCGCCATCCAGTGCGACGTCGCGGATCCCGCCGCGGTCGAGAAGGCCTTTTCCGGATTGCAGCGCCTCGATGTCCTGGTGAACTGCGTGGGCGGAAGCTGGGGCATCACTCGGCAGGACCTGATCAAGTCGCCGCCGCTCGGCTTCCGTGGCCTCACCAACTGCTCGCTCGAGGACTGGCGCACCATCGTCGCC
Source organism: Burkholderiales bacterium (assembly GCA_036379875.1). Lineage (GTDB taxonomy): Bacteria > Pseudomonadota > Gammaproteobacteria > Burkholderiales > SG8-39 > SCGC-AG-212-J23. The sequence continues at coordinate 16,258 of DASVFV010000186.1, forward strand.
GCCAACCTCGATTCCGTCTTCTATTGCACGCGCGCCGCCGCGCCGCTCCTGAAGAAGCAGGGCGGCGCGATCGTGAACGTCGCCTCGATCGCGGCGCGCAAAGGCATCCCGCCCGGCTCGGAAGGCTCGAGCGGACCCTACGCAGTGGCCAAGGCCGGCGTGATGGGCCTCACCCGCCAGCTCGCGCTCGAGCTCGGGCCGTTCGGCGTGCGCGTGAACTGCGTGGCACCCGGGGTAATTGCCAGCGGGCGGCTGAAGCGCGTGATGGCACTGACGGGAACAGCACGCGGGCCTGAAGGACCGCTTTCCACCATACCGATGGGAAGGGTCGGCACCGTCGCGGAGTGCGCGGCGCTGATCGTGGCGCTGTGTACCGACGACACCTCCTATATGACCGGCGTGACCGTCGACATCAACGGCGCTTCCTATGCCGCTTGAGGGCTTGAAGGGCAGGAAGGCGCTGGTGACCGGCGCTGCCAGCGGAATCGGTTTTTCGATCGTTGAACGTTTCAAGCGGGAGGGCGTGCAAGTCGTCGCGACGGACATCCATCCAAGCGGTGACGTCATCGTCGCCGATCTCACCGACGCGGACGACGTCGAGAAGCTTGCGGCGCAGGCGGGCACGCCGGATTTCGTCGTCAACGCCGCGGGCGGGCCCGCCGTGGTGAGCGGGAAGAACACGCTGCCGCCCATCCCGGGCGCGATGGCGCTCGAAGACCTCGATGAGAAAACCTGGAACGCCGTGATCGCAGCCAATCTGACCACCGCGTTCCTGGTGTGCCGCGAGTTCGCGCCGCGCATGAAGGCGCGCAAGTTTGGGCGCATCGTCAACTTCGCCTCGATCGCCGCGCGGCGCGGCTCCGACCGCGTCGGGGTGCACTACGCGGCGGCGAAGGGCGGCATCATCGGCCTCACCAAGACGCTCGCACTCGAGCTCGGCCCGCACAACATCACGGTGAACGCGATCGCGCCGGGCTTCATCAAGACGCCGCGCATCGCCGCGGCGGACTGGGGTAATGCTTCTGCCTCTTTCATAGACAGTCTCCCGCTGAAGCGAGCAGGGAAACCGGACGATATCGCCGGCGTGGTAGCGATGCTCTGCTCGGAGGCGGGCGGCTACGTGTCGGGCGCGACGATCGACGTGAACGGCGGCTGGTACTTCGGGCCATGAGGGTGCTGCTGGCCTTCCTGCTCCTCGCCGGCTGCGCGCGCATCGCGCCCACGCCGGAAACGCTCGCCGGCACTGCGTGGCGGCTGGTGAAATTCCAGGGCGGCGATGACAAGGTGCTCGCGCCTGACGATCGCTCGAAGTACACGCTGGCGTTCAACGCCGACGGCCGCGTCGCGGCGCGCCTGGACTGCAACCGCGGCACCGGTTCCTGGAAGTCCGCCGGGCCGGGCCAGCTCGAGCTCGGGCCGATGGCGGTGACGCGCGCGATGTGCGCGCCAGGCTCGATCGACCACGAGATCTCGAAGCGCCTTTTCTACGTGCGCTCCTACGTCCTGAAGAACGGCCGCCTGTTCCTTTCCATGATGGCCGACGGCGGCGTGTTCGAGCTCGAGCCGCTTCCCTAGGTGCAGAACTTCGAGTTGTAGGGAAACGGCGCCACCGGCTCGTCGATCATCGGCGAGCCGCTGCCGTGCAGCGGGGCTGGAACTTGCGGCGCGGCGCAGGCTGCGGCTGCCAACAGCAGGACCACACCGGACACGCGGATCAGGCGCATGGTGACCTCCATGGTGGAGAGAACACCTACGGCGCCTCCGTAATCCAGCTCTTCGGGTCGGCGCCCATGCGCTCGCCGAGGTCGGCGAGCTCGTTCATGACCTCCTTCACGAAGGTGCCCGGCTTCGACGGCACGTAATCCTCCGGCACCGCCATCAGGCGCACCTCGATGTCGGTCTTGTACTTGAGGCGCGCCACCTCGGCCGCGGCGAACAGATGCCGCAGCGAGTTGAGCGTCGAGGTCTGCGTCGCCATGATGGTGGTGCGGCCCATGATGTCTGGCCAGCGGTTGCGCACCACTTGCGGCGGAAAGCGCACCTGGTTGTTGAAGATTACCCAGTAGCGCACCCGCGGCATGGCGCGCCCCGGGTGCAGGCGCTGCCAGCGCGCGGGCAGGCTCTGGCTCTCGCGCGTCTCCCCGCCGTAGATGATGTTGCCGGTGATCGCGCCGTCCACGTAGAGATAGTCGCCGATGCCGCGCGCCGGGAACACCGCCGGGATCCCGGCGCTCGCGAGCAGCAGGCCGCGCACGTGCTCCTCGTTGCCGGCGAGCGCGTCTTTCGCCGCAGCGACCAGGTCCCAGACCCGGTTGTCGCCGAGGTCCACGTTGGTCGTGTTGACGAGCAGCACGCGGCCCGCCTCGCCCTGGGCGACGATGCGCTCCAGCATGGCGCGATCGAAGCTCTCGCGCAGCTCGCGCTCGAGGCCCGGCAGCACGTAGAGCGACGGGTTGCCTGGCAGGAAGAACAGCCAGCCGCGGGCAGTCGCGATGTCCGGCCGGGGGTTGCGGTAGAAGCCGAGCACGCGCTCGATCGACGCCGGGTCGCCCAGGAACGCGAACGGCGCGATCAGCGCGCCGGTGCTCACGCCGGTGACGACGTCGAACTCCGGCCGCGCAAGCGGGCCTTGCACCATTCCCCATCCCTTCAGCACGCCGGCGCCGAACGCGCCCCAGTCGCCGCCGCCCGAAATCACCAGCACGTCGAGCGTGCTGCCGCGCTTCGCCTCCGCGCGTCGCAGCATCCGGTCGTTGAGCGCCCGCCGCTCGAGCTCGCGCATCGTGTCTTCCGCGCGCCGCGCCGCCAGCAGCTCGACCGGGTCACGCGCCGCGCGCTCGGGCGGGGTCGTGCAGCCGGCGAGCACAGCGAGCGTCGCGCATGCCAGCAGCCTCATGGCTTGAGCGCCGCCTTGCGCGTCTCGACGATCTCGAGCTGCAGCTTGTAGGCGATGTAGTACTTGTAGATGTTGCGCACGTAGCTCACCGTCTCGTTCCCGACGCGGCGCGCGGCGACCAGCTCCACGTTGTTGAACCAGACGTGCGGGTCGAGCTCCTTCTTCGCCGCCTCGGCGCGCAGCGCGCGGATGCGGCTGGGGCCCGCGTTGTAGGCCGCCATCGCGAACAGCGTGCGGTTCTGCTCGTCCATGCCCTGGTCGTCGAAGTAGCGGTCGTAGAGGGTGCGCATGTACTTCACCCCGGCGTGCACGTTCGGCTCGGGCTTGGCGATGTCGCCCACTTTCATCGCCTTGCCGGTGTCGGGCATCACCTGCATCAGGCCGACCGCGCCCGCGTGGCTGCGCGCGTTCTGGTCGAGGCGCGATTCCTGGTAACCCTGCGCTGCGAGCATCAGGTAGTCGAAGCGGTATTGCGCGCCGTACTTGCGGAACAGCGCGAGCGTCTGCTCGAAGCGCTTCCAGTCGGCGTCGGCGGTGGCGTTGCGCAGGCGCGCGAGATAGCGCGGGTATTCCTTGAAGCGCTTGGCCGCGATCGCCGGGTGGGTGCGGACGAAGTGGTCGAGCTCGGCGGCGAGCTTCGGGCTGCCGGGCCGGAACGCCCAGCCGGTCGCGCCGCCGCGCGCCACCGCAAGGTCGGGGCGCGGCTTGAGCTTCGGGTTCATGCCGGCCCACAGCCCGGCTTTCCAGTCGTCCACCACGATCAGCTTCAGCAGGCCGGCCGCGAGCATGTCCATCAGGTCCTCGTCCTCGAGCGCGTCGGGCACCAGTTTCAGGCGCGCCTTTGTTTTCGACAGACTGGCGTAGTAAGTGCTCGAGCGGCGCACGTGCACTTCCTTGCCGGCCAGGTCGTCGAGCGAAGCGAGCGGCGGCGAGGCCGGCCCGGTGACCACGATTTCCGACACGCCGGCGCTCAGCGGCCGCGTGAAGTCCACGCTTCTGCCGCGCTCGGCGGTGATGGTGAGGTTGCCGGCCGCGATGTCGCCGCGGCCCTCGAGCAGGGCGGGGATCAGGCGCTCGCGCGTGGTCGGCAGCGCCACCACCGTAATGCGGCGCGCTCTCAATTTGTATTTTTGATTCAAGAACACTTCAAAATCCTTGAGCGCGTCGGCGAGCAGCCCGCGCTGCGCGCCCTTGTCGTTGAAGAACAGCGTGCGGCTGTAGGGCACGAGCACGCGCACCACGCGGCGCTCGAGCATGCCGTCGAAGTCGCCGCTCCAGGGCTTCAGCGCGGTGTCGAGCGCGACCGGCTGCGCCGCCGCGGGCAGCGCGCAGCAAGCGAAGGCCGCAAGGACGGCTCTCATGACTGCGCGAGCTCGGCGACGCGCGCCCGCAGCACGTCAAGGGTCGGCGCGGACGGCGCGTGCCCTTCGGCAGCGAGCGCGGCGGCCAGCACCTCGAGCGCGAACTGCAGCACCTGCAGCGGGCGCGCTTCCGGCTCGTGGAGGTGCAGCTTCACCTCGCGCTCGCGCTTGGCGTCGCCGCCGGCTTTTACCAGCGCGCCCACCGCCTCCCAGAGCCTGAGCTGCGCGGGACGCAGGTCGGGCGCGCCGGCGGCGACGACCTCGAGGAGCTCGACGCTCGCCTCGAGAGCCTGGTCGGTGAGCCGCCCGATGCTGTCGCGCGCGCGCGCCGGAAAGACGAAGAAGCTCACCGCCAGGCCGACGATCACGCCGATCACGGTGTTCAGGCCGCGCAGCAGGTCGTACTCGAGCGCGTTCTGTCCGTAGTGCACGAGCGTGATGACGCACACCGTCACGCCGATGCGCGCCACCGGCACGCCCCAGCCGAGCGCGAGCGCGAGCAGGGCGGTGGCGGTGACCGCGAGGCCGATCGTGATCGCCGACGGGCCGACGAAGCTGCTGAGCGCGAGGCCGGCCAGCATGCCGGCCAGCGTGCCCTTCACGCGATTGGCGGAGGTGGCGAGGTCCTCGCCGACGCTCGCGCCGACGATCAGCGCGGCGGTAAACACGCTGTATACCGCGTACTCGTTCTGGCCGCCGCGCGCGAGCACATAGCCGAGGCCTGCCGCCAGCCCCACCTTGGCGCAGTAGCGCCACTGCGCGGCGCCGAGCGGCTTCCAGGCCATGCGGGAATGATGGCCCGGGCCGGCCTGCTTGGCAGTTGGACTAAGGTCTTACCTCAGCCCCTGAACAGCGCGTAAAGGGTGAGGGCGCGCGCGCCCCAGTCGAGGATCTTGCGCGGGCCGGCGAGGGCGATCGCGCCCACCACGAGCGAGGAGAGCACCGGGTAGCGGCGCACTTCCGCCACCACGCGGTCCACCACCGCGGCCTTGCGCACGATCGGCTGCGCGGCGGCGATCAGCGCGGCGCGCTGCTCGGTCGACCGGCGCACCAGCTGCTCGACCTTCACGAGTTGATCGCGTCCAGGTCGCGGCGCAGCTCGGTGATGGTGGCGTCGAAGGCGCGCGGCTTCTCGGTCGCCACGCGGCGCACCAGCAGCGCGACCACGACCGCCACCGCGAAGAAGAACAGCGCCACGCCGACCAGCGCGGCGACCCGGTTGGCCTCGCCCACGTACATCACGACCGCCAGGCCGGCGAACGCCAGCCCGAGCGCCGCGAAAATCAGCACCGCGAGGCCGCCGAGCAGCCCGGTCGCGAGCCGCCCCAGCTCCTCGCGCAGCTCGGCGCCGAACAGCTCGAAGCGCGTGCGCGACAGCTCGAGCAGGTTGGCGACGAAGCGCTGCGCCGATTCGACCAGGCCGGCGCTCATTTGCGCGCCAGCAGCAGGCCGATCACCAGGCCGATGCCGGCGGCGATGCCGAGCGCGGCGAGCGGGTGCCTGCGCACCTGCGCCTCGAGCTCGGCGCCGGCACCCTCGAGCCGCTCGCGCACTTCCTTGATGCGCTCCGCGCTCGGGCTGGCGGCGGAAAGAAGCTCTTCCGCCGCGGCCACCGCGTCGCGCAACTCCTTCATCAGCTTGTCACCGGCTGCTTCCATGGCGCCCTCCCTTCAGGAACCCGTCGGAGAATGATACCTTTGGCTGGCCATGAAACCGATCTTCCTCGTGCTGTGCGCCGCCGCGCTCGCCGGCTGCGCGTCGTCCTCCTCGCCGGCGTGGCAGAAGCCCGGCGCGAGCCAGACCGAAGCCGACCAAGCGCTGCAGGACTGCCGGGTCAAGGCGCGCCTCAACCCGCAGATGAATCAGGGCGCCCTCGAGCCGCGCGGCGGCGGCACGCCGGGACTGGACCGCATCGAGGACCGCGATCGCGCCGAGCTCGGCGCGATCGACCGCTGCATGCGCGCGAAGGGCTACTCCGCCGGTACGCGGTAGACCAGCTTCTCGAAGGATTTCTCCTTCAGGTACTGGTCGAGCTCCCAGCGCTTGACCTGCTCGAGCGTCTGGTCGAACTCCTGGCGCGGGATCGGCTGGTAGACGAAGCGCTCGCCGCGCGTGAACTTCGAGTAATCCCACTTGTGCGTCCCCTTGAATTCCGGGGGGATGCACTTCTCCCACAGGGGCAGGTATTTCTTCAGGTCCGCCTGAAGGGCCTGCTCTGCTTTTTGCAGGCCCCTGAGGTACGCGCGCACATCTTCCATGGGCGCGGTCTCGGGAACCCACCACAGCGTGTGAAACTCGTCCTCCATCACCATGCGCAGGCCGAGCTGCCTCGCCATGTCGATCTGCGGCGGCAGCAGGCTCGCGGCCTCGACTTCCCCGTCGAGCAGCGCCTTCAGGCGCGCGCCGAAGCCGCCGCTGTTCACCACCTTGATGTTGTCGAGCGGCAAGAATTTTTCGAGCCGGAACGGCACGTTGAAGTGGCTGCCGGCGCGCATGCCGACCGAGATCGGCACGTCCTTCAGGTCTGCGGGTTTCCTGATCTTCGAATCGGGACGCACGAAGATCGCCCAGGGCGAGACGCCGTAGCAGTCGGGCACGAAGCGTCCCATGCCGGAGGCGGCGTTCGAGATGCTGCCCCACACGCAGGCGCACTGGATGAGGCTCGAGTCCTTCGCTTCGGTGTACGGCTTGTCCTGCGGGCGCGACTTGTAGTCGAGGCCCTTCCAGCTCGACTGCGTGCCGCGGAAGGTCTTGATGTCCCACTCGACCTCGATACCCTCGTCGGCGAAGAAGCCTTCCTGCTCCGCCACGAAATCGTTGAGCCCCATGCCCTTCGGGGCGACTCGTACTTTGCGCATCTCACTCCTCCTTTCCCGGGAACGCGCGGCGTGCTCGCGACATCCTATGCCGCACAACCGATCTTAGGAGATTTCATGAATCCGAAACAGATACTGGCGGCCGCGTTTGTCCTCGTTCCCGCCATGGCTTTCGCGCAGGACAAGGGTCCCACCGATCCGCAGATCGCCGGCATCGTGGTCACCGCGAACCAGATCGACGTAGACGCCGGCAAGATCGCGAAGGCGCGCAGCAAGAACAAGGAGGTACAGGCCTTCGCGCAGCAGATGATCACCGACCACACCGCGGTGAACAAGCAGGCCGGCGCGCTGGCGAAGAAGCTCGGCGTGAAGCCCGAGGATAGCGACACCTCGAAGAGCCTGAAGAAGGCGGCTGCCGACGCCGCGAAGAAGCTGAAGGCGCTGAAGGGCGCGCAGTTCGACAAGGCCTACGTCGATAACGAGGTCGTCTATCACCAGCAGGTGCTCGACGCGATCGACAAGGTGCTGATCCCCAATGCCGACAACGCCGAGCTCAAGGGCCTGATCGAGAAAGTGCGCCCGGCGATCGCCGCGCACCTCGAGCACGCCAAGCACCTGCAGGCGAGCGTGGGAAAAAAGTAGCGGTGCGGATCGAGGGAATGAAGTTCATCCCGGAGCGCGTCGAGGTGGCGGTCGGCCAGACCGTCACCTGGACCAACCGGGACTTCGTTCCGCACACCGTGACTGCTCCGGGCATCGAATCGGGCGACCTGGCCGAGAACGCGAGCTGGAGCTGGACGGCGAAGGAGAAGGGCGAGATCGCCTACATCTGCCGGCTGCACCCGGTGATGAAAGGCGTTGTGGTAGTCAAGTGACGCCGCTGGTCGTCCCCGCGAAGGCGGGGACCCCATTTGCTTCTTTTTCTAAAAAAACAAACGGGGTTCCCGCCTTCGCGGGAACGACACCTCAAAAGCCGCGGGAACGACACCTCAAAAGCGATAAGCGAGCCCGATGCTCGTGAAGTAGTTGGTCTGCTCTTCCGTAATCGGGCTCGTCGCCGCGTGGCCGTGCAGCTGGCGGCCCTGCAGGCTGCCGAGCAGCACCCAGCGCGCGCTCAGGTCGTACGCCGCTTCCACGCCGAGCGCGCTGTACATCAGGCCGCCGCCCTCGGTCGCGTAGTACGAGCGCAGCCAGTCGCTGCTCGCCCAGGTGCCCTGGGCGAAGAGGAACACATAGAGTCCGCCGCTGCCGTAGACGCCGACGCTCGCGCGCAGGTCGGCCTGCGTGCCGCGCTCCGAGTCGAAGTGCGTGCGCGTGCGCGCCAGGAAGCCGACCGGCGCGGGGCCGATGCGCGTGTCCCATTCGGCGTGCAGGCCGTACGAGCCGCCCGGGTCGAGGTCGGTGCGGTCGTTGCCTTCCTCGAACGCGAGCTGCGCGCCGATCCAGAGCTGCTGCGCGACCTCGAGGCGCGCGCCGCCCTCGAGGATGCCCTGCGTGGTGCGCGCGAACAGCGTGCGCCCGTAATAGCGGATCACCGGGATCGGCTGCAGCTCCTGCTTGGACGCGCCGTCGTACTCGGGCCGCAGCCGCACGCCGGCGCCGAGCAGGGTGCCGAGCGGATCCTGCGCGCAGGCCATCGCCGGGATGAAAAGGATGAGAGCTAGAAGGCGCATCGCCGCTTTCTAGCATTTTTGCAACGCCGGGGTAACCGCGCTAAGGCTTCTGGGCGCCCGTGAACTTGCCGAAGTAAGCCGACGCCGCGGGGTGCATCGGGATGGCGATGCCGCGCGTGCCGCTCGCCTTGGAGATCTTCACGCCCTGCGCGCTGCCGAACGCGAGGTAATCGGTGGCCTCGTAGGCGAGCTGCAGCAGGGCCCGCACTTCATCGTCCGGTTTGTCCGCGGTCGCGACGAGCAGCGCTGTAGGCGCCACGGTGGCGCGCGGCTCGTTTTGCCCGGGGTAGGTGCGCGCCGGGATCTGGATCGCGACCAGGCCGGGCTGCTCGGCCACCAGCCGCTGCACCGCCTCGCGCTCGAGCGGCACCAGGCGGATCGGGAACACCGCCGCGATGCGCTGCAGGTCGCGCGCCGGCGCGCCGATGGTGGAGAAAAATGCGTCGATGCGCCCGGCGCGCAGCGCGTGTAACGCTGCAGCCGGCCCGTCGCCGCGCACCTCGGCGAGCTCTTTTGCCGCGATGCGGTGCGCCTGCAGGACGCTGAGCGCGTTCAGGCGCGTGCCCGATTGCGGCGTGCCCAGGTCGACGCGCTTGCCGCGCAGGTCGGCGACGCTCTGGATCGGCGAGCTCGCCGCGACCACGATGTGCACCGGCTCGGGGTACAGGCTGCCGAGCGCCACCATGCGCGTCTGCGGCCCGTCCACCGCGAACGGCCCGGCGCCGGCCGCCGCGAGCCACGCCACGTCGCTCTGCACCAGCGCGAGGTCGGCCTGGTTGCGCCCGATAAGGAGCGCGTTTTCTATGCTGCCCTCGGTCTCGACGCCGAGCGCGCGCACCTGGCGGCCGCCCTTGCGCAACGTGCCGAGGATCGCCTCGGCCACGCGCGCGTACTCGCCGCTCGCCGGGCCGGTGGCGATGGTGGTGAGCTCCTGGGTGCGCGCGCGCCGCCGCTGGATGGCGCGCAGCGCATGCTCGAGCTCCTCCGAGATGATGGCGTCGGAGCGCGAATCGATGCCGGGCGGGCCCACGTCGACCACCGCGGCGAGCTGGTCGAGGTAGCGCTTCGAGCTCGGCGGCGTCGCCGCGTTGCCCGGATCGGCCGGCGCGGGCGAGGTGTCGCGCGTCGCGGCCGCCACGCTCGCCCAGCCGTCGCCCGAGCGCTCGTACACGCCGGTACCGTAGACGCGCAGCAGGTCGCCGGGCTGGTTCTCCTTCGCCTTCACGCCGAACACGCCGCGCTCCTTGCCGCCCAGCACCTGCGCGAGGGTGGCCGGGCTGAGCGCCTCCCAGTCCTTGAAGTCGTAGCCTTCGCGCAGCCTGAGCGTCGCGTTGTAGTAGACCAGCACCCGGTTCTCGCCCATCGGGCTGGAGCCCTGGCGCTTGAGCGCGGTGAGCTCGAGCAGGCCCGGCTTGAAGCTCTTCTCGATCTGCTGCTGGACCTGCGTCTTCAGTGCGGCTTCGTCCGGGCCGCGGGAGCAGCCGGCCAGCAGCAAGAGAACAACAATCCATCTCATGGGCCGAAGCCGAACAGCGGCAGCGCGAGCGAGCCCTGGATCACCATCGCGTTCAGGATGTCGATGAAGAACGCGCCGACCATCGGCACGATCAGGAACGCGAGCGCGGAGGCGCCGTGCCGGCCGGTCACCGCCTTCATGATGGCGAGCGCGCAGGCGGTGGAGGAAAGCCCGAAGCCGACCTGGCCGCCGCTGATCACCGCGGCGTCGTAGTTGCGCCCCATCACGTTGTAGGTGATGAACACGCTGAACGCGATCATCAGCAGCGCCTGCAGCGCGAGGATCACGAGCAGCGGGCCGGCGAGGTTCGCCAGGTCGAGCAGCTTCATCGTCATCAGCGCCATCACCAGGAACAGCGACAGCGCCACTTCGCCCACCGTCTCGACCGAGCGGTCGGACAGCTTGACCGGCAGGAAGTTGGTGGCGTTGCGGATCACCACGCCGAGCAGCAGGCAGAACACGAAGTCCGGCATGATGAAGCCTGTCGCCTCGACCAGCTTGGCGAGCGCCTTGCCGCCGGCCAGGCAGGCGAGGATCACGAACAGCGTGTTGATGAGAGAGGCCGAGGTCACCTCGTCGGCGGCGGCTTCGCTTTTCGTTTCTTCCGTCGTTTTTTCTGCGGGACCGGCGAGCTTGTGGCGCTTGATCAGGTACTCGGTGATCGGGCCGCCGAGCACCGCGCCCATCACCAGGCCCGCGGTGGCGGCGGCCATGGCGAGCTCCATCGCGCCCTGCAGGTTCATGGTGTCGCCGAGGCGCCCGGCATAGGCCGCGCCGGTGCCGTGGCCGCCGACCAGAGTGATGGAGCCGCCGAACAGGCCGATCACCGGGTGCAGGTCGAAGGCGAGCGCCGCGGCGATGCCGACCACGTTCTGCGACACGACCAGCGCCGCGCTGATGGCGAGGAACACGAGCAGGCGCATGCCGCCCTTCGCGAGCATGCGCGCGTCGGCCGCGAGCCCCACGGTGGTGAAGAACATGAGCAGCAGCGAATCCTTCAGCGCCATGTTGAAGGAGATCTTCAGCCCGCCCAGGCCGTCGGCGAAGGCGAGCAGGATGGCGACGATGCCGCCGCCCACCACCGGCGCCGGGATGCTGAAGCGCTGAAGCACGCCGACCTTGGCCACCAGCCAGCGCCCGCCGAACAGCACGATCATCGACAGCAGGATGGTGTGGATCAGGTCGAGCTCGAGCTTCATTTGGCCTGCCCGGCCTTCCATTCCTGGTAGCGCCGCCATTCGTCGGCACTCAGCACGAATTCGCCGCTCGGCCCTGTGAGCAGGCCGGGGCCGCGCGGGATCTCGGTGCCCGAGTGGTAGGGCACCGGCTCGGCCGCGCAGCCGGCGAGCAGAAGGAGAAATAGAAGCTTCTTCATCAGAACTTGATCCGCGTGCCGGCCATGAAGATCGTGATGTCGTCCAGGCTCACGCCGGAACGATCGAGGCTGTGCACCTTGTAGAGCGCGAACAGCTCCGCCCACGCGACCGGCGTGAACACGTAGCCGATGCCGAACACTTTCGCCTCGTCGCCCGCGGCGGCCTGGTCGTCGCCCATGCCGTAGTCGGCCGACACCGCGTGCTTGCCCGCCTTGTAGCCGGCCTTGAAGTAGTTGAAATCGCCGGTGCGCCCGGGCAGGTCGCGCGAGGTGTGCGAGAAGGTCAGGTTGATACCGCTGTCGTGCAGCCAGGAGATCGAGCCGCCGAAGGTCTCGTCGTCGATGCCGCCGGGCGCAGCGTCCTCCTTCGACCAGCCGAGCGCGCCGGCCAGCGTGCCGATCCCGGCCAGCTTGCCGCTGTAGCGCAGGGCGATCTCGGTCACGTCGGTCTGCTTGTGGCCCCAGCTCGCCTCGGCCATGAAGCCGCTGAACAGCGGCGACTGGTAGTGCAGCCGGTCGTAGCGGCTCTCGAAGTCCTGGTTCGAGATCGTCGAGCCGATGCTCGCGCCGGACAGCGCGCCGCCGCTGCGGTATTCGAAGGCGCCGCCGACGTCGGGCGAGCTCGCATAGTGCGCGACCGTGGTGCCCGACAGGTCGACTTCCGAGGCGCCGTTCGCCGCGCCGTCGCCCTGGCCCAGGCGCAGCGTTCCGTACGGGCCGTTCACGAACACGTCCATGTGGCGCTCGTCGAGCGTGGGCGAGACCGAGCGGCCGGCGAAGGTCACCGCGCTGCTCGGGTTGGACTTGTACTCGACCTCGAACAGGATGCCGGCCTTCCAGCCCGGCGTCACCGGGCCCTCGGCGTTGAAGCGGAAGCGCGTCGAGCTGTTGCCGTTGTCGACGTTGAACCACTCGCTCTCGGCGCCGTCGTCCACGTGCATGAGCGCGCGGTCGATCTGGCCGGACAGCTTGAGCTCGATGCCCTGCGCGCTCGCCGTTCCGGCAGCGAGCGCCAGGGCGCAACACAGGGCAGTCTTTCTCATTTGGACATCACCATCGCGAGATAACCAAATACCGTAAGCAGGACGCCGCTCACCGCGTAGCCGACCGGGAAGCCGATCCACGGCACGGAGCTGCCGATTTCCTTGGCCGCCTCGCGCGCCGGGCCGGAGTGCGAGCGCGCGCCCGCCACGCCGCCCATCAGCACTGCCGGGTTGATCTTCATCCAGTGGTAGCCGATCGCCCACACCAGGATCGGCGGGATGGTCGTCACCAGGAAGCCGGCGACGAAGATCTTGACCGCCACCGCGCCGGTGAGCTGCGAGATCAGGCCGGCGCCCGCGTTCACGCCGACGATGGCGATGAACACCACCAGGCCCAGGTCCTCGAGGATGTTGCGCGCGGCGTTCGGCGTCGAGCCGAAGAAGCGCACGCGCGACACGATGGACGACACGATGATGCCCGACACCAGTAGGCCGCCGGCGTTGCCGAGGCCGACCTTCGAGCCGGCGAGCGGGAAGCTGATCGCGCCGATCAGGAAGCCGAGGATCATGCCGGCCGCCAGCGTGAAGAGGTCGGTGGAAGTGCTCGGCCGCGCGATCTTGCCCAGCAGCTCCGCCGCCTTGTCGATCGAGGACTTCACACCACCGACGAACAGCACGTCGAAGCGCTCGAGCGTGGTGTTGAGGCCCATCGGGATGGTCACGCCGCCGCGCTCGATGTGGTGCAGCGCGATCTGGCCGGCGATCGGACTGTTGCGCAGCTCCTTCAATTCCTTGCCGACCATTTCCTTGTTGGTGACCAGGATCTCGGCCGCGTCGATCGGCACGTTGAGCGCCTTCGAATCCGGCACCTCGGGCCCGATCAGCCCCAGGTTGCCGGTCAGGGCCTCGAGCCGCCCGCCGAGCGCGATCACGTCGCCCTTCTCGAGTCGCAGCTCGTCGGCCGCGCCGAGGCGCTGATCGCCGCGCTGCACGTTGACGATCTTGTACTCGGGGTGCTTGCCGAGGAACTGCCGCACCGTCTGCCCGGCGGTTTCGTTATTGGTCAGCCGGTAGGCGCGCAGCGCGAGCGGGCGGTAGCCGGTGAGCCCGACGTCATCGACGTTCGGCACGCCCTTTTCCTCCTCGTACTTCTTGGCCGCCGCCTTCGCGTCGATGCCCCACCAGCGCGGCAGGTATTTGCAGATCAGGATGATGCCGACCGTGCCCCAGATGTAGGTGAGGCCGTAGGAGAGCGCGATCATGCCGCTTACCTGCTCGGCCGTCTGGCCCTCGGCGAGCTTGAACACGCCCTGCTTGATCGCTTCCTCCGCCGAGCCGATCGCCGCCGACATGGTCATCGCGCCGGCCAGGATGCCGCCGGCCGCGCCGTCGGGCAGGCTCCACATCTTCGCGAACGCCACCGCACCCACCAGCCCGAGGACCGAGCAGAACACTGCGAGGATGGTGAACTTGAGGCCATCGCCCTTCAGGCTGTTGATGAACGAGGGCCCGACGCGCAGGCCCACGCCGTACATGAAGAGGTAGTAGAAGAGCGACTTGGCGAAGTTGTCGAGGGCCATCTTCACCTCGTACGTCGACGCCCACGCCGAAATGCCAGCGCCGACCACGATCGCCGCGGCGACCATGCCCAGGCCGTAGCCCTTGACGGTGATCTTGCCGACGGCCACCGCACCGCCTACTACGAAGAACAGCAGGATGTACGGATTCGCTGCGAACCAGGCAAAGATTTCCTTCATGGTCTAGCGCTCCCTTTCACGTTTCGTTTCTTTCTTCAGCTCGGCGAGCGCCGAGGGCTTGAGGCACTCCAGGCCGAGCGACGCGTTGTAGCCGTGGATCTCCTTCACGTCGAGCTTGCGCATGAAGGTGATGATCTCCTGCGTGATCACCTGCCCGGGCACCATGATCGGGAAGCCGGGCGGATACGGGATGACG